>CAYUOL010000131.1:0-16544 GCA_964446345.1 uncultured Iamiaceae bacterium
CTCACCTTCGGGTGCGTGACCCTCGCGGCGACCGCGCCGGCCCTGGCGTGCGGCGGGCTGGTGGGCGAGAACGGCACCATCCAGCTCGCCAAGACCACGACGCTGGCCGCGTACCACGACGGCGTGGAGCGTTACGTCACGTCGTTCGAGCTCTCCGGCGAAGGCACGAGCGTCGGCTCGCTGGTGCCGCTGCCCGACGTGCCCACGAACGTGGAGCGGGGTGGCAACTGGACCCTGCAGCGCCTCGCCCGCGAGGTCGCGCCGCCCGCGCCGGAGAACGTCGCGCTCGCCGCCGGCACCGCGCAGGCCGACAGTGCCGAGGTGCTGCTCGAGACCCAGATCGACGCCCTCGACATCACGATTCTCAAGGGTGGGGGGCGCGAGGTCGGGGTGTGGGCCAAGGACAACGGCTTCTTCCTCACCCCCGATGCGCCCGAGGTGCTCGACTTCTACGCGAGGCGCAGCCCGATCTTCATGGCGGCGAAGTTCGACGTCGCCCGGGCCAAGCAGCTGCAGCAGCGCACCGGCCAGGGCACGCCGATCATGCTGACGATCCCGACGTCCGAGCCGTGGGTCCCGCTGCGGATCCTCGGTCTCGGCCTCGAGGGATCGCAGAACGTGCAGGCCGACGTCTTCCTGCTGAACGACACCGAGCCGCAGCTGCTCGCCGGCGGCAAGGGGCTGCAGGTCGGTCGCAGCGAGCCGGCGTCGGCGCGCCTGCTGGAGGACCTGCGCTCGGACAAGGGGATGGAGTGGGTGCCGCAGTCGATGTGGCTGTCGTACCTGAAGGTCGATGCCGACGCGGCCGACCTCACGTACGACCTCGCGGTGTCCTCCAGCACGAACACGCTGCCCTCGATCCAGCGGGCGGGCATCCCCGAGCCGGAGACCAGGGTCATCACCCTGTCGTCGCCCGGCCGGGTCATCTGGCCGATCGCGGTCGGGGTGACGTTCGGGACGCTCACGATCGCAGGGATCGCCTTCGTGAACCGCCGTCGCCGAGATCCCGTCGCCGGCGGACCGTCCGTCACGGGTTCCGGTCCGGGCCTGCCCGGAGCACCCGCATGAGCGCCCCGACCGCGATGCCCGACGCTCCACCCGTCGCGGATCCGCCTGCGCGGCCCGCCGCCGCCCCGGCGGGGGTCGGGCCGGACCGGGGCGCGGCGCGACGGGCGCACCGCGTCGTCCCGGTGCCCGTGGCGCTGCTGTTGGTCGTGCTCGCCACGCTCGGTCCGATCGTCGCCGGGTACTCGTATGCGAGCGCCAACGCACCGGACACCACTCCGCCGCTCGGCCCGGGCGTCGTGACGGTGGAGCTCGACATGCGCTACAGCCGGTTCGACAAGAGCGCGGTGAAGGTCTACGCGGGGACCCTGGTGCGCTTCGAGGTGACCAACAGCGACCCGATCCACCACGAGCTCATCGTCGGCCCCCAGTCGGTGCACGACGCGCACGAGAAGGGTCACGACAAGTTCCATCCGCCCGTGCCGGGCGAGGTCTCCGTGGACACGGGACGCACGGCGCTCACGACCTACCGGTTCGACACCCCGGGCACCGTCCTGTTCGCCTGCCACCTGCACGGGCACTTCGCCTACGGGATGACCGGGACGGTGACCGTCGTCCCGGTGCCGACCCCCGCATCGTGACCCTCCCGGCGTCGTCGCGATCTTGAGCGATGATGTCGCGATGGACCCCGCACCACGCATGGATCGCTCGGAGCTCGCGCGGCGGGTGGGTGAGGCGTGCCGGCTGGAGGGCGAGTTCCTGCTCCGCTCGGGGCAGACGGCGAGCACGTACTTCGACAAGTACCTCTTCGAGGGCGACTCGGTGCTGCTCGCCGCCGTCGCCGATCACCTCACGGCGCTCGTCCCCGAGCACGTCGAGGTGCTGGCCGGGTTGGAGCTCGGTGGGGTGCCCGTGGCCACCGCCCTGTCGCTCCGCGGCGGGTGGCCGGCGGCCTTCGTCCGCAAGGAGGCCAAGGCGTACGGCACGGCCAAGCTCGCCGAAGGCGCGGCGATCGAGGGTCGGCGCGTGCTGGTCGTCGAGGACGTGATCACGACGGGAGGCCAGGTCGCGTCGTCGACGGTCGACCTGCGCGCGCGGGGCGCCCTCGTCGACGCGGTGCTCTGCGTCATCGATCGCAGCGACGGGCGGCATCCTGCGTTGGACGAGCTCGGCCTGACCGTGCACTCGTTGTTCACGGCGGCCGAGCTCGCGTGACGCGGCGCACCGGCCGCCGGGCGCGATTGGGGCGCGTCAGCTCCCGGTCGAGCGGGACCGGCGGCTGACGCCGTAGCCCACCGCGGCGAGCACCACCAGTGCAACGACCACCGCGCCGATGATCAGCGGCGTCGACCCTGAGCTCGAGGTCGACGTGGCCGCGCCGGTGGCCGCCGGTGCTGATGCGGTGCCGGCCCCCGCCGCGGTGGTGCCGCCCGGCGTGGTCGTCGGCGGGGCCGTGGTACCGGGTGCGGCGGCGGTCGTGGTGGTGAGCGGGAACGTGGTGGCGACCACGGTGGTCGACGTGCTCGCGACCGTGCTGGTCAGCACGATCCGCGGCGCGGCGTTGGTGGCCTCGGGGTCGGGTGACTTGTCGATCCATGCCTCCTCGACCCCGCCCGGGCACCCCTGGATCGTGGGGAGGAAGACGGTCTCGCCGGCCTGGCCCGGGATGGTCATCACGACGCGGAACGAGCCCCGTTGCCCGTTGGGGATGCTGCCGCCGGTCCAGCTGAGCTCGGTCTCGGTGGCGGTGCTCGTCCAGCCCGGCGGGTTCTCGGGCGTGACCCCGCTGGTGCCGGCGGGCAGCTGCACCCGCAGCGACGTGGTCGGCGCGGTCCCGCACCCGTGGGTGAAGGTGAAGGTCACCGCCGTGGCGCCGCTCGCCGCCGGCGTCGCCGCCGCGCCGACGTGCGCCCAGGCGGTGGCGGGGGAGAGCGCGATCGCCACCGCGATCACGAGCGCCGCACCGATCAGCAGTGGGCGCCGGGTGGGGTGGGCCATCGTGATGCTCCTCGCGGTCGGGTTCATCTCGTGCGCAGCACCTTGTCCAGCCAGTCGAAGGTGTGCTGCTCCCAGAGGGTCGAACCGAGGCCCTCGCAGTGCCCGCCCGCGCCCTCGTCGGCGGTGAAGGTCTTGAGCTGCTTCGGGCCCTGCAGGTGCTCGAGCAGCGCGGCGCCCTGGGCCGCGAAGTCGCCCTCGCCCTCGGTGATGAGGGTCGGGCACGTGATGCGCTCGGCGACACCCGTGAGGTCGTACTGCAGCTGGGCGCGCATGAAGGCCCCGACGCGCGCCTGACCGAGGGTCGCCATGCGGGCGCCGTACCACTCGTGGTTCCGCGGGCCGTCGAGGAGGCCCTCGAGCTCGTCGTCGAGCTCGGCGTCGGCGGCGAGCAGCGCGTCGAACTTGTCGCCGAGCAGGGGCCGCATGCGCGTGGCGAAGTCGAACTGCCCCGGGTCGCACACGAGCGCCGCGAGGCGAGGTTCGAAGGCGGCCGCACGGGGCGCGAGGTAGCCGCCGAAGGACCGGCCGACGATCGCGATCGCCTCCGCATCGACCGACGGCTGCTCGAGCAACCAGGTGAACGCGGCGGCGAAGGGCACCTCGAAGTCGGGTCGCATCGGTACGCCGTGCTCGTAGAGCATGCCGCCCTGACCCGGCCCCTCGAAGACGAAGAAGTCGTAGCCGCGCGCGAGGGCCATGAAGCCGGTGGCCACGTAGCCCGCTTCGGCCGTGGAGTCGTAGCCACACGGCACGATCAGCGTCGGTCGCGTCACGTCGTCGCCGCCGGCGCGCGGAGCCCGCAGCAGGTAGGCCGTCATCGACGCACCTTCGAACGGGATCTCCGCGATGGTTGCGTCGACGCCGAGGTGCGGCAGCGCGGCGCGGAACGTCTCGCGGTGACGGCGCCACGCCGCCTGCAGGCGCGGCGCCGCGACGTCGTGGCGGTGGAAGAAGAACGCCTGGCGCCAGTACTCCGAGGCCCGGAGGTAGGCCTGACCCGCGCTCACGGCGTGGCCGCCGGCGGCCGAGGCGGCCGCGGCGTCCTGGGCCCGCTGGGCCGTCTGCTCCCACGCGGTGGCCCACGAGTCGTAGTCGCCCGGGCTGACGCGCCCGAGGGTGGCCAGCGCCTCGCCGATGTCGGCGGCCCCGGCGCGTGCGGCGATGAGGGTGCGACCGAACTGGGCGTCCAGGTCGGCGTCTTCGATGAACTGGATCACGAGGTCTCCTCGGTGCGAGAAGGGGCGGGAGAGCTGGCCACATCGGCGCGCAGCACGCCGTTCAGCAACACGTCGATGATGGTGGTGACGGCGCGGTCGTAGCTGGTCTGGAACGCGCCGGCCGCTTGCCGGCGGCCGAGGCCGTCCCACAGGAAGTCGATCATCTCGACCAGGGCGTCGGCGTCCACGTCGTCGCGGAAGCTCCCCTCCGCTTGGAGGTGCCGCACGAGGTCGCCGAACTGGGTCACGGCGTAGCGGTTCAGGCCCTCGACCGCTTCGCGCTGCATGTCGCCCAGCTCGATGCGGCTGCGGAACAGCGCCACGGCCTCGGCCAGCTCGCGGTCGCCGAGCATGTCGTGGCGCAGCCAGCGGACCAGGCGCGCGACGGCATCGGACCCGTCCGCCGCGTCCGCCTCGGAGCCCTCGGGAGCCACGATCCCGGCCATGGCGCCGCGCAAGCCGGCTTCGGCGAGCTCGGCGTAGAGGTGATCGATGCTCGGGAAGTAGTGGTACAGGGTCCCGTTGGAGATCCCCGCCTCTTCGATGATCGATCGCGTCGTCAGGTTCGAGAAGTCGCCCTGCTCGATGATGCGGTACGCGGCATCGAGGATGCTCTGGCGCACGGCCTGCTTGTGGGCATCACTGACCTTGGGCATCGGTTCCTCATCTGTCCGCCAGCGCCAAAGAACAGTCTGCCAGGCGCCCTGACTTCAAATCGAGCGGTGCTCGATATATGGTGTCCGGGTTCACTGGCACACCCGGGGGGGACCACACGAGATGAACGAACGACGCCCAGGCGCCAGGACGGGCTCCCGTCCCGGCGACACGTCAGGCCGCACGTCAGGCACCGAGGCCGTCGCCGGCCAGGGGATCGAGCCGGTCGGACCGAGACCGCAACCACGTCTCCGGCGGGTCCCGGCCCTGCTCCTGGCCGCGGTGGTGGTCCTCTTCCTGGTGCCGGCCTGCGGTTCGAGCGGCGGCACCGCGAAGCCGCTCGCGGCGAACACCGTCGACGTCACGGTGCTCGACAACTCGTTCAACCCCGAGGTGCTGGTGATCACACCGGGCACCACCGTGCGCTGGACGAACAAGGGCAAGCTCGACCACAACAGCATCGTCGCCACCGGCGACGTGAAGTTCGGCGTCGACGCCAAGGACTTCGGCCCCGGCAAGTCGCACTCGTTCACCTTCGACAAGGTCGGCGAGTACAGCTACTACTGCTCGTTGCACGGCACCGCCGAGCGGGGCATGACCGGCAAGATCATCGTCACCAACGACAAGGGCTCGGTCGGCACGACCCCCGGCACCCGGCCGACCGACATGAACGCCGTGGGCGGTGACGGCGCGGTCCTGAAGGTGCCGAGCCAGTTCCCGACGATCCAGGGTGCGGTCGATGCGTCGCACCCCGGCGACATGGTGCTGGTCGGCAAGGGCACCTACCACGAGGCCGTCAAGGTCACGAAGGACAACATCGTGATCCGCGGCGAGGACCGCAACGAGACCGTGCTCGACGGCGAGTTCAAGCTCGACAACGGGTTCCTCGTCAGCGGCGCCAACGGCGTGGCCATCGAGAACATGACGGCGAAGAACTACAAGGTGAACGGGTTCTTCTGGACGGGGGTCAAGGGCTACCGGGGTTCGTACCTCACCGCGATACGCAACGGCGACTACGGGCTCTACGGCTTCGACTCCCGGTACGGCCAGTTCGACCACAGCCTGGGCACGGGGAGCCCGGACGCCGGCTTCTACATCGGCCAGTGCTACCCGTGCGATGCCCTGATCACCGACTCCGAGTCGTACCTGAACGGCCTCGGATACTCGGGGACGAACGCGGGCGGCAACCTGCGCATCGTCCGCTCGACCTTCCGTGACAACCGTGCCGGCATCGTGCCCAACAGCGGCAGCTACGAGAAGTACCCGCCCGAGCGCGAGTCGACGATCGTCGGCAACATCGTCCACGGCAACAGCCGCGACGACGTGCCGGCCATCAACGCCGCGCTGCTCGTCGAGGGCAGCGGCATCATCTCGGCGGGCGGCATCGACAACGTGATCGAGCGCAACCTCGTCTACGACCACGCCAAGGCGGGCATCTTGCTTCTCGGGTTCCCCGACGGCGACACGGTGTGGGACGTCACCGGCAACAAGGTCAAGGACAACAACGTGTCGGACTCGCGGGTGGCGGACCTCGCGCTGGTCACCAAGGACCAGAACCAGGGCAACTGCTTCTCGGGCAACGTGTTCAAGACGAGCGCGCCGAAGAACATCGAGAAGCTCGCCCCCTGCACGGGCACCGGCTCG
This sequence comes from uncultured Iamiaceae bacterium, assembly GCA_964446345.1. Taxonomy (GTDB): domain Bacteria; phylum Actinomycetota; class Acidimicrobiia; order Acidimicrobiales; family Acidimicrobilacustridaceae; genus CAYUOL01. Next base: position 6,519 of record CAYUOL010000131.1, read on the forward strand.
GGTGACATCAGCGACGGCAACCTCGGTCTGGCCGGCTTCATCACGAACCAGAACCCGCCGTCGGTGGACTTCAAGACGATGCCGGACCCGCCGGCCCAGCCCACGATGCCGGATGCGGTCTCCGCGCCCTGGAAGCCGGCGGCGCCGGGCAACCTCCCGACGATCCAGATCGACGTCGCCACGATCGCGCTGCCCACCAAGCCGTCCTGACCGATGCACCCGCGTCCCCTCCACCCTCCTGCGCCCCGCCGGCGATACGCCCACCGCAGCCGGCGCGCGGTCGGGCTCGCCCTGCTGGGCGCGTTGGGGGTGCTGGCGGGGTGTGCGGGCGTCGGAGCCGACCCCGGTCCAGGGGCAGCCCCCGCGGCGACCTCGTCGACCGCGCCGGGGACGGTCCGGGCCGGCGTCGACGACAGCTGGCCCGGGGGCACCGCGCCGGCGAGCCCGGCGACGCGCACGGGCCAGTTCGTCGCCCAGTGCCCGTTCAGCCACCGATCGCCGGCGGACCCGCTCGTGCACCCGCACGGGCAGGATCCCGGTCACGCGGGTCACACGGCCGGGGCGCCGCACTCGCACGACTTCTTCGGCAACACGACGACCGACGAGCACTCGACGATCGCATCGCTGGCGGCGTCGACGACCACCACGTGCGACCTGGCCGAGGACCTGTCGAGCTACTGGGCGCCAACGCTCTCGCGCGACGGCGTCGCCGTGGAGCCCAGTGCCTTCGCGGCGTACTACGACACGGCGCCCGGGGCCGATCCGGCCGCGGTGCAGCCGATGCCGCCGGGCCTGTCGATGATCGCCGGGAACGACGACCGGCCCGAGGCGATGCCCGAAGCCGTGCGGTGGGACTGCGGCAAGAACCGGGCGCGGGTGAAGGCCGGGGTCCCGTCCTGTGGCCTCGGGGCGCCGTTGACCCTGCACATCGACTTCCCGGACTGCTGGAACGGTCGGGATGTCGACAGCACGGACCACCGCAGCCACGTGGCCTACCGCGTGCAGGGCGCGTGCCCGTCCACCCACCCGGTGCCGATCGTGCGGCTCGTGCTGAGCGTTCGGTACCCGATCTACGGCGATCCTTCGGACCTCACGCTGTCGTCGGGATCGCTGGCCACGGCGCACGCCGACTTCATGAACGCGTGGACGGAGCAGGGCATGCGGGAGTTCGTCGATCTGTGCATCCATCGACGCGTGATCTGCGGGGTCGCGTGACACACGGGCGGGCGCGGGCGGTGCGGACGCACCGCGAGAAGGGCGGAACCAGCAGGAGCAGGAACCACCGGCTCGCGCCGGACACACCAGAGTTGGGGGAAGCCATGAGCAGTCAAGATCGAACGGGTAGACGGCGCGGGCGCCGGGGGGCCGTGATCGGCGTCGTGGTGGCGCTGGGCCTCGTCGCGGCAGCGTGCACGAGCACGTCGGGCAGCGCGGCGCCGCCTGGTTCCGCCGCGACCACGGCCACCGCCACGTTCACCGTCAGCCCCGGTGTCGAGCAGGTCACGGTCACCAAGGCGAAGCCCGGCACCGACCTGACGCTGGTCGACAAGAACGGCACCCGACTGATCACCCTCGTCAGCGACGACAAGGGCCAAGCTGCGTTCGCCCTGATCCCCTCGCAGTACCTGCGCTTCGAGACGGGCAAGGGCAACACGTTGCCGACGACGGAGGGCACCGTCCTCAAGCCCGGTGACGGCTACACCATCGTCGACGACGCGGCGAAGGCGTCGAGCGCGCCGTTCAAGGTCTTGGCCAAGGGCGACACCCCGGATCCGTCCTTCTACGGCAAGCAGCAGCTGAAGGGCGTGCCCTGGTCGGTCACCGGCAAGCCGTCCGACGGGCACACCGTCGAGGAAGGCGTGAACTACATCACCACCCGCGACGGGACGACGCTGTCGGCGATGGTGCGCTTCCCCGAGAAGGCGCTCTACGGCGACGGGCCGTACCCGACGCTCATCGAGTACTCCGGCTACGACCCCAGCAACCCCGAGAGCCCGCAGCCCGGCACGCGGATCGCCCACGCGTTCGGCTTCGCCACGGTCGGCATCAACATGCGCGGCACCGGCTGCAGCGGCGGTGTGTTCGACGTGTTCAACCCGGCGCAACAGGCGGACGGCTACGACATGGTCGAGACCGTCGCGCGCCAGCCGTGGGTGCTGCACAACAAGGTGGGGATGGTGGGCCTGTCCTACTCCGGCATCACCCAGCTGTACGTGGGGGCCACCAAGCCGCCGAGCCTGGCGGCGATCGCCCCGTTGTCGGTCATCGAGGACCCGTGGAAGATGTCGTGGCCGGGGGGCATCTACAACGCGGGCTTCACCAAGCAGTGGCTGGCCGAGCGCGATCGCGAGGCCAAGGCGGACGGCCAGGGCTGGGCGCAGAAGCGGGTGAAGGCCGGCGACCAGAAGTGCGGCGACAACCAGAGCCTGCGCAGCCAGAACATCGACTTCGAGAAGTTCTCCAAGTCGCTGGAGCACCGCCCGCCGGACACGGACAACCGAGACCTGTCGAAGCTCGTGCAGGACATCTCGGTGCCGGTGTACCTCAACGGCGGCTGGCAGGACGAGCAGACCGGTCCGCGCTTCGCCACCATGCTCGACAAGTTCACGGGGACGAACGACAAGAAGTTCGTGCTCTACAACGGCCACCACCCCGATGGCTACTCGCCCTACAACATCTCCCGGTGGTACGAGTTCCAGTCGATCTACGTCGCGCGGAAGGTGCCGCGGATGCTGCCGATCATCCGCGCAGGGCTGCAGCCCGAGGTCGCGAAGGCGTTCGGGGACCCGAACCTGCAGTTGCAACCCGATCGCTACGCCGGGCTCGCCGAGGACGACCTCGCGGGAGCGAAGAAGATCTGGGAGTCGGATCCGACGGTCAAGGTGCTGTTCGAGTGGGGGACCGGCGTGAAGGACGTGCCCGGCGCGACCGAGCCGGGGTTCACCGCCGGCTTCACGTCGTGGCCGCCGCCGAACCTGCAGCCGTGGACGCTGTACTTCGACGGCGACGGCAAGCTCGCGACGCAGAAGCCGTCGAGCACCGGTGCGGATTCGTACACCTACGACGCCGAGGCCGGACCCATCGGCTACGCGGCGGCGGACGCCTACGACTTCCAGGCGCCGACGGTGAAGGCGAACTGGACGAACGCGCCCGACGGCAAGGGCCTCTCGTACGTGACCGAGCCGCTCACCCAGGACACGGTGATCGCCGGACCCGGCTACGCCGACCTGTGGTTCAAGGCCGATCAGGACGACGCGGACATCGAGGTCGTGCTGTCGGAGATCACCCCCGACGGCAAGGAGTTCCGCATCCAGAACGGCTTGCTGCGCGCGGGTGACCGCAAGGTGGACGAGTCGCGCTCGAACCAGTTCCTCATCCAGGAGACGTTCGCGAAGAGCGACTACCAGAAGCTGCCGCACGGCGAGCTCACCGAGATCAAGGTGCCGATCTTCCCGGTGGCCGACCCGCTCCGCAAGGGCTCGCGCCTGCGGGTGCAGATCAACACCCCGGGGCGGGATCTGCCGCTCTGGTTCTTCGAGACCAGCTCGTACGGCAACGACTCGGCCAAGTACGTGGTGGCGCGCGGCGGCGACAAGGCGTCGTCGGTCGTGCTCCCGATCCTGCCCGCGGGCACGGTTGAGGTGCCGGCGGAGCGCCCCCCGTGCCCCTCCCTGCGCGGCCAGGTGTGCCGGCCCTACCAGCCCTCGACCAACCGCCCGGGCTGAGCGGGTCACGCCCCGACAGGTGGTAGAACCCACGCGGTCACGGCCGGAGGGCCGGGCCGCGTGGGATCACCCGGGGGACGACGAGACATGGCTGACGGCGTGGTGCTGGTGGATCGGAGCAAGGACGGCGTCGCCGTCGTCACGCTGAACCGCCCGAAGAGCCGCAACGCGATGAACGCAGAGCTCATCGCCGCGCTGCACGAGACGTTCGATGCGCTGGCGCCGGATCGCTCGTGCCGCGTCATCGTGCTGACGGGAGCGGGCGCGTCGTTCTGCGCCGGCCTCGACATCCGGGAGGGGGCGACACCGCCCGCCGCGGCCGGCCTCGGACGGGCGCAGACGATGCTGCTGGTCCAGCAGTCGATCGCCTCCCTGGTGCCGAAGATGCGGGGGCTGCGCCAACCGGTCATCGCCGCCGTGAACGGCGCGGCCTCGGGAGGGGGGCTGGCGCTGGCGCTGGCCAGCGACATCCGCATCGTGGCGCCGGACGCTCGATTGAACGTGGCCTTCGTGCGCATCGGGCTGTCGGGCTGCGACATCGGCGTGTCGTGGCTCCTGCCGCGCCTCATCGGTGCGTCGCGGGCGTACGAGCTGATGCTGACCGGCCGCTTCGTCGATGCGGAGGAGGCGCTGCGCATCGGGCTCGCCGTGAAGGTGGCCGACGAAGGGGCGCTGCTCGACGCCGCCTTCACGAGCGCCGACCAGATCCTCGCGAACAGCCCCTTCGGCGTGCAGATGACCAAGGAGGTGATGTGGTCGCAGCTCGAGGTCGGCAGCCTCGCCGCCGGCATCGACCTCGAGAACCGCACGCAGCTGCTCGCGAGCACCACGAACGACATGAACGAGGCGATGGCCGCGTTCCTCGAGAAGCGTCCGCCGAACTTCGGCGACGCCTGAAGCGTCGGCGTCCGTCCGCCGGGCGCCGGCCCCCTAACCTGGCGCGATGAGCCACTGGCGGCGATTGGGCATCGCCGTGATCGTGCTTGCCCTGGTCGTGGTCGTCGGCACCATCGGCTACATGATCCTCGGCTTCGATCCGCTCGATGCCGCGTACCAGACCGTCACGACCGTGTCGACGGTGGGCTTCCGCGAGGTCGAGCCGCTCGAGCCGGCCGGCCAGATCTTCACCATCGTGCTGATCTTCATCGGGGTCGGCGCCGCGCTCTACACCTTCAGCGTGCTCATCGAGACGGTGATCGAGGGTCGCTTGAACGAACTGTTGGGGAGACGTCGCATGGAGCAGTCATTGGCCTCGATGGAGGGCCACGTCATCATCTGCGGCTGGGGTCGCGTGGGTCGGTCGATCGCGGCCGAGGTCGAAGCCGCCGGCCGCCAGTTCGTCATCGTCGAGCTCGACGCCGCCCGCGTCACCGATGACCCGCATCCCGTGGTCGTGGGGGACGCCACCGAGGACTCGGTGCTGCGCCTGGCCGGCATCGACCGGGCCGACGCGCTCGTCGCCGCCGTCGATGGCGACGCGGCGAACTCCTTCATCACGTTGAGCGCCCGGGCGCTCGAGCCGCGGCTGTTCATCGTGGCGCGGGCGCGGAGCCAGGACAGCGTCGAGAAGCTGCGGCGGGCCGGAGCCGACCGCGTCGTGAACCCGCAGAGCATCGGCGGGTCGCGCATGGCGGTGTTCGTGCTGCGCCCGCACGTGGCGGAGTTCCTCGACGTCGTCATGCACGAGCAGACGCTCGAGTTCCGGCTGGAGGAGGTGCCGGTCTCGGCCGCATCGCCGATCGCCGGTCGATCGCTGCGGGAGACGGGCATGCGGGATCGCACGGGGGCGCTCGTGCTCGCAGTCCGCAACGAAGACGGCTCGTTCCACACCAACCCGGACCCCGAGACCGCCATCCGCGCCGGTCAGGTCATCATCGCCATCGGCACCCAGAGCGAGCTCGATGCCCTCACCGCCTTCGTCGGCTCCTGAGCGGGACCCGGGGGAGGCTCCGCCCGTCAGGTGAACAGTGTTAACCTCGGGCCCACACGAGCCTGAGGGGGACCGCATGAGCGAGACGCTGACCGACACGCCGACCGAGTCGACGGACACGCCGTGGTGGATGAGCGGCAACTACGCGCCGATCACCGACGAGCTGACGCTCGCCGACGTGCCGGTGCTGGGGAAGCTGCCCGCGGGGCTCTCGGGGCGGTACCTGCGCAACGGCTTCAACCCGCGGGGCAAGACGCCGATGCACTGGTTCTTCGGGAACGGCATGGTGCACGGGTTCGAGATCCGCGACGGGCGGGTGTCCTACCGCAACCGCTACGTCCACACGCCCTACCTCGACGACGACATGGACGTCTTCAGCGCCATCGGTGACCTGCGCGCCTCGCCGGCCAACACGCACATCATCGAGCACGGCGGCCGGTTGCTGACGCTCGAGGAGGCGCACCTGCCGTGGGAGGTCGATGCCGATCTCGGGACCGTCGGCTGCTTCGACTACGACGGGAAGCTCACGACGCCGATGACGGCGCACCCGAAGCTGTGCCCCGAGACGGGCGAGCTGCTCTTCTTCGGGTACCAGTTCTTCACCGAGCCGTACCTCACGTACCACCGCGCCGACCCGCAGGGCCGCCTGGTGCAGTCCGAGGTGATCGACATCCCGCGGCCGGTGATGATGCACGACTTCAACATCACGCGGAACCACGTCGTCTTCATGGACCTGCCGATCGTCTTCGAGCTGGAGAAGGGCGGCTTCCACTTCGACCGCAGCGTGCCCGGTCGGCTCGGCGTCATGCCGCGCACGGGCAGCAACGCCGACATCACCTGGTACGAGATCGAGCCGTGCTCGGTGTTCCACGCGCTCAACGCCTTCGAGCGCGACGACGAGATCGTGCTGCAGGTGTGCCGTCAGCCCTCGCTCATGGAGCAGGGCATGAACGACCTGGGGGAGCAGGCCACGTTGTGGAAGTGGACGATCGACCAGGCGGCGGGCGCGGTCAAGGAGGAGCAGCTCGACGACCGCTACGGCGACTTCCCCCGCGTCGACGACCGTCGCGTCGGCCTGCCGGCGCGGTACGGCTACCTGGCGCAGCTGCACGACGCGACCTCGCCGCTGTCGGGCAACGAGATCCACAAGTACGACCTGCAGACGGGAGCCGTCGAGACCCACGTGCTCGGCGGGGAGTCGGTGCACACGTTCGAGCCGGTGTTCGCGCCGGCCGGCCCCGACGCCGGCGAGGACGAGGGCTGGATCCTCGTGCTCGCCCACGACGACGCCACCGACGTGACGGCGTTGCACGTGATCGAGGCGCAGGACTTCACCGCCGACCCCGTGGCGACGGTGCCGCTGCCCCAGCGCATCCCGTTCGGCGCCCACGGCAGCTGGTTGCCCGACGCCCCCTGAGCTGAGGGCAGGCGAGGGCGGCCTCGTCAGCGGCTGCGCGCCGGGACGCGCTTCGGCGGATCCATCCAGCGAGGACGCTCGATGTCCGCGAACGCCGCGGCATGGCCGTCCGGGCGCGCACCGGTGCCCTCTGGCCGCCGCTCGGGCGCGAGGACGAGCGCTCGGCGGTGCGCGCACCACGCGCAGCCCGGCAAGTCCTCCGGTGCGTCGAGTGCGTGCAGGCGCGCGGGGCTCACGGTTCGCAGCGTCCGGCTGCGATCGATCACGCCGAGGGCGGTCGCCCCGCCGGCACCGACGGTGCGATCGAGGATGGTCGCGGTTCGCAGCGCGAACGGGAACAGCACGTCGTGCACCCGCACGCGGTCCCCGATCGATGCTCTGGTCGGCGTGTGGCGTTCGGTCACGGGATCGTCCTCCGGGGCCGGGTCGTCGTCCCTGGTGCCTCTCCCGCTGACGTCGCCACCGTACGGGAGGCGACGCGGCCGGCGAGTCACCGGCGCGTGAACGCCCGGTGAACATGGCCCGATGGAGGGCGGGACGGGCGTCGATCAGGTCGCGAGGCGTCGCGCGCGCAGCACGACGTCGTCGACGTGATGGGACGCAGATGCCGCTCCAGGCGGGCGCGGACGCTTCTCGTGCGTCTCGATCGTCCAGCTGTCGTCGTCGGCGAGCGCCGCAGCGACGTCCTCGACGCGCACGGAGGCATCCGGGTCGAAGAGCCGGCTGTGCTCGCGGGTGTCGATCGGCGCGCGCATCGGCTCGAGATCGTGGCTCACCACGAGCAGCGTGCCCCCCGGGGCGACGGCATCGAGCAGGTTGCGCACGCCGCGTCCGTCGGGGGTGCGGGGGATGGCGGCGTACTGCGCCGTCACGAGGTCGAACGCCGCGCGCTCGAACGCGTCCGGGGCGTTCGCGTCCGCCTGCAGGCACGCGATCGTCTGTCCTCGGCGCGCGGCCTCGGCGGAGACCCGGGCCAGCGCGACGGACGAGATGTCGTTGGCCGTCACGGACCAGCCCTGCTCCGCCAGCCAGAGCGCATCGCCGCCCTCGCCGGCGCCCACGTCGAGCGCGCGGCCGGGGGTGACACCGTCCAGCTCGTGGACGAGGGTGCCGTTCGGCCTCCCGCTCCACACCTGCTCGCCGCTGTAGCGGTGGTCCCAATCAGCCTCGGTGGCAGCGGGTCGCGCCGCGGCCTGGATGTCCTCGTCGGCCAGGCTGAAGCTGATCATGGCACCCGTGCGGCTGCCGGCGGCCGCCGCCTGCAGCACCTGCTGGCTCGGGTCGGTCACGTTGCCCGCGGCGTAGAGGCCCGGCACCGTCGTGGCCCCCATCTCGTCGACCTCGACCACGTCGCCGAGGCCGTTGGGGTGCGGCACCGGGTGCAGGCCGAGCGAAGCGAACGGCTCGGTGCGCACGTGGAAGCGGGGCCCGATCGCGACGGCATCGGCGTCGACGCGCTCGCCCCCGACCAGCTCGACCGCGACGACCCTGCCCTCGGGGTCGGACACGATGCGTCGGGCCGGACCGGGCGCCACGGCGACACCGGCGCGCTGGAGGGCGACGACCTCCGGCTCGGTCGCGAGGGTGGGGTCGTGCAGCACGAGCGTGAGCCGGTCGGTCAGCTGCCGGAACAGCCCGGCTGGGTGCAGTCCCATCTTGTGCGTGACGATCTGGACGATGCGGCGGTCGCGCACCTCGTAGCCGTGGCAGAACGGGCAGTGGATGACGTCACGGCCCCAGTGCTCGGCCAGGCCGTCGATGTCCGGGAGCTCGTCCACGAGCCCGGTGGCGGCCAGCACCCGGCGGGCCACGATCGCGTGGCTGCCCGTGAGCGCGAGCCGGAACCGGCCGTCGTCCGTTCGGGTCACGTCGACGACGCGTCCGTCGAGCACCTCACCGCCGTAGCTGCGCACCTCTTCGCGGCCGGCGACGGTCAACGTGGAGGGGGGCAGGCCGTCGCGACCCAGGTACCCGTGCATGTGATCGGCGGGGGCGTTGCGCGGCTCACCGGCATCGACGACGATCACCGAACGCCGTTGCCGGCCGAGCTGGAGCCCGGCGGCGAGTCCGGCGGCCGACCCGCCGACGATGGCGACGTCGCAGTGGCGGACGGCTGGGCGCCGGCCGGTGGGTCGGCTCGAGTGGTCGTGGTGGGAGCTCATGCCGGGGATGATACGGTCGAATTCGGAATCTGCATGTGTCCTTGCGAGATTCGCAAGATCGGAGAGAGGTGGCTGTGGCCGAGCCCGTCGAGATCGAACACGTCGTGCGCACGCGGCTGCGGAGCCTGCGCACCACGCTCGGGCTGTCGCTCGACGACCTCGCCGCCCGCACGAACCTGAGCCCGTCGACCATCAGCCGGATCGAGACGGGCAAGCGCACGATCAGCCTCGACGTGCTGCTGCCGCTGGCGCGCGCCCTCGAGATCGACCTCGATGCGCTCCTCGACGTGGAGGGTGACGACGACGTGGTCATCCGCCCGATCGCGAGCCGCTCTCGCGGGCGGACCACCTGGATGCTGAGCCGGCCGACCGGTCGCACGATCGCCATCAAGATGCGCCTCGAACCCACGCGCGACCTGCCCGAGCCGCGCGTGCATCCCGGGCATGACTGGTTCTTCGTCGTCGAGGGGCGGGTTCGCCTGCTGCTCGGCGGCCGCGAGATCGTCGTCGAGGCGGGCGAGGCTGCGGAGTTCGCCACGATGACCCCCCACGCCATGACCGCCGTCGGCGGCCCGGCCGAGCTCATCATGATCTTCGACCGCGACGGTCAACGAGCCCACACCCACCACGAGACCCACCACGAGACCCACCACGAGACGGGCGGTCGGCCCGGCTCGTGAGCCGGGCGAGCGGCATCGTCCCGGCACACGACCACCGAGGGCCACCCCGAGGGGTGCTCGCGCCCGCCGGGCCCGATCAGGTATTGCGCATCAGCGTGCGCGATCGTGGCGG
>CAYUOL010000132.1:0-16497 GCA_964446345.1 uncultured Iamiaceae bacterium
CCGACACGGGAAACGTGCACTTCGAGCGACTCGTCATCGAGGCCGGATCCGAGACCTTCAGCCTGGACCTGCACGCCCGCCTGACCGTCGTCGGCGGCGTCGGCCGCCTCGAACGGGACGGGCTCATCAGCGAGATGGTCTCCGCCCTGGGCGCCGGGCGGTCGGGGGTGCACCTCGAGCTGGTCGCCGACGGCGGTGGTCGCTACACGATCTTCCGCCCGGTCGGGGCCCGCCACCGCGTGATCGACGTCGACAACGAGGAGGACGTCACCGAGCTCTTCCTCAACGAGCACGGCGCCGTGAACCTGCTCGAGCAGGCGGGGTTGAGCGAGCGCACCGCCAAGCGCGAGATGCGGCTGGTGGCGTCGGACCTCGCCACCCGCTCCACCCAGGAGGCGTACATCCTGACCCTCGCGCACGTCGACCAGGGCCGGTTGTGGGACGTCGCCTGGAAGGTGAAGGACCGGGAGGACCGCCTGGACGACATCGCCGAGGCGAGCGGTGGCACCGCCGAGGACGCCGAGGCGTACCAGGAGATCGAGCGCCGGCACCGCGCGTTCGAGGAGGCCCAGGCGCAGCACGAGCGCATCCGGCACCTGTGGTTCATGATCGGCGGCATCACGGCCATCGGGGCGATCCCCGCCGCGATGGTGCTGGGCGAGCTGGCCGCGATCCCGTTGATCGTCGCGGCGATGCTCACCACCGTCGCGTCCATCGTCGCGTGGCACCGGTTGGAGAAGGCCCGCGCGCACGAGCAGGCGGCCCTGCGGGGCGCCGGGGCGAACTCCTACCTGGCGTTCCAGGTGACGCGCGTGAACGGGCTGCTGGCCAACGAGCAGAACCGCCGCCAGGTGCTGCAAGCCGCGGAGTACCACCGCGCCGCGCTCGTCGAGTGGCAGCTGCTGGCCGGCGACGTGCCGGTCAACTGGGCCATCGAGCACCGGCGCGAGGTGCGTCAGGCGGCGGCCTCGCTGCGCACGACCATCGGCGGGGTCCGCAACCCGATGGCCTCCACGATGTCCGAGGTCGAGGAGACCACGGCCGACGTGGCCCACGCGTTGCAGGCCCGCCTGGCCAACATGGGCACGCTCGGCGACGGCGACGAGCGCTTCCCGATCTTCCTCGACGAGCCCTTCGCGGACCTCGACCCGTCGAGCAAGCCGAGCCTGCTCGAGCTGCTCGTCGAGGCGTCGCGCACCCAGCAGCTCATCTACCTCACCGAGGACGCCGACGTCATGGACTGGGCCCGCGTCGAGGCCCTCACCGGGGAGATCGCGCTCATCGAGCCCGGCCTCCAGTCGGGCGACGCCGACGGCGACGACGACACGCGGCGCTCGAAGCACGTCGCGGCCTGAGCGGCGCCGACACTCGCACCGGCACCAGCACCCGCCGGCACCTCGTACCTGCACGGCACCGGCACCCCACGCGGGCATCGGGCGCCGCCGGCGGCGGCCCGTGCCGACTCCTCGGCGGTGCGCCGGGTAGGTTCTCGCGCCACATGGAACTGCGCGTGGCGAACCTCGACGATGCGGCCGGCATCCGCGCGATCTACAACGCCGCGGTCGACACCTTCGCCACGTTCGATCTGCGGCCGCGCACGCTCGCGGAGTCGGAGGCCTGGATCGAGGAGCGCTCCGGAGCCCACGCCGCGATCGTGGCCGTCGACGACGCCGAGGTCGTCGGCTTCGCCTCGCTGTCGCCCTACCGGCACCGCCCCGCCTACAGCACCACGGTGGAGGACTCGATCTACGTGCGCGAGGACCAGCGGGGCAAGGGCGTCGGGCGCCTCCTGCTCGACGAGCTGCTCGACGTCGCCCTGCAGCACGGCTTCCACACCGTGATGGCCCGCATCGTCGCCGGCAACGAGGCGTCGGTCGCGGTGCACCGCGCCGCCGGGTTCGTGCACATCGGCGTCGAGCGCGAGGTCGGGCGCAAGTTCCGCACCTGGTTGGACGTCGTGTGCATGCAGCGGTTGCTCACCGATCCCGAGCCCGACTCGGGCTGAGGCCCGCCGTCGGGGCGCGGACCGTCGCCGCCCGCGATCGCATTTCGGCGACGTCGCGGCGACCGACTATCCTGCACGGGTCCTCCCCGCCCTCCCGGCGGGGAAGGGAGCACCAGCACCTGGGTCGGTGCCCGAGTGGCCAAAGGGAACGGGCTGTAAACCCGTCGGCATTGCCTTCGAAGGTTCAAATCCTTCCCGGCCCACCAGCAGTCGCCTGTGATCAGCGCTCAGCACCCTGGGCGCTGATCTGCAGGTGCGACGCCGTCCGCTGCCCGGGCGAGCCCGTGGGCACGCCCGGCCCGAACGATAGGGTCCGGCCCATGCCAACGTTTGACGTCGTCTCCGAAGTGGACATGCAAGAGGTGCGCAACGCGGTCGACCAAGCCGAGCGCGAGCTCAGCCAGCGCTTCGACTTCAAGGGCACCAACTCCTCGGTCGAGCTGAAGGAGAAGGAGAAGGAGATCGAGATGAAGTCGGTCTCCGAGGATCGCATCAACGCGGTCCGCCAGGTGCTCGAGGAGAAGTTCGCGAAGCGCAAGATCTCGCTCAAGGCCATCGAGCACGGCAAGGTCGAGGACGCCGCCGGCGGCACCGCCCGCCAGGTCTCCAAGCTGCAGGCCGGCATCTCGTCCGACAAGGCGAAGCTCATCAACAAGTTCATCAAGGAGCACGGCCCGAAGGGCATGCAGTCCCAGACCCAGGGCGAGCAGGTGCGGGTGACGAGCAAGAAGCGCGACGACCTGCAGGCGATCATGGCCAAGCTCAAGGAAGAGGACTTCGGCATCCCGCTCCAGTTCGAGAACTTCCGGGACTGAGCACACCGCGCGCCGCGCGCCGTCGTCCCGCCCGGGCCCCGAAGCGTCGGGAGGGCCCGATGCGCCAGAGGCGCCCGCGGCTGCTCCCCGCGCTGACCATGGGACACTCGGCGCGATGACCACGCGCAACGGGCTCCTCGTCGTCGCGGTCCTTGCCGTGGCCGGCGTGGTGGCGGCCTGCGCCGGCGGCCACGGATCGAACCAGCCGAGCGACGCCGCGGCATCCACGGCCTCACGGGGCTCGTTCGCGACGGACGTCTCCGCGGCCAGGCCCTCCGGCTCGTCGGTGCGGGCCGCGAGCGTCGCCCGCGCGACGGTCTCGGGCCCGGTCACCGGTGGGCGTCGGGATCGGCCGTTCAACGCGATGTCCCGGACGCTCGCCGAGGCCCACGGCTACGTCGAGGAGGAGTTCTTCGTCAGCGGCGAGGCCACCGCGTACGAGACCTCGGGGTCGCCCACCGCCGACGGGCGGTGGAGCGTGCGCCCCACGACGCGCGCGCCGTACACGACGCGCCTGCTCGTGCGGCGCCCGGCCGACGGCCACCGGTTCGACGGCACGGTCCTGGTCGAGTGGCTCAACGTCAGCTCCGGCCAGGACTCCGACGTCGAGTTCGCGCAGGCCCACGAGGAGCTGATGGCGCACGGCACGGTGTGGGTGGGCGTCTCGGCCCAGGCCGTCGGCGTGGAGGGCGGTGCGTCGATGGCGATGCCCGGGCTCGTCCCGTCGCCGCTGAAGACGTGGGACCCGGAGCGCTACGGGCCCCTGGTCCACCCCGGCGACGACTACAGCTACGACATGTTCTCCCAGGCCGCCGCGGCCCTCCTCCGGCCGCAGGGCGTCGACCCCCTCGCCGCGACGCCGCCCCGCCTGCTGCTCGCCGCCGGCGAGTCGCAGTCGGCGGCGCGCCTCGTCACCTACGTCAACGCCGTCCACCCGGTGGCGGACGCGTTCGACGGGTTCCTGGTCCACAGCCGGAGCGACGGTGGCGCCCCGCTGCACGGCGGTGTCGCCCTGCCCCGCCCGGCGAGGATCCGCGCCGACCTCGACGTACCGGTGTTCGTGTTCGAGACCGAGACCGACGTGCTGGGGTTGCCGTTCCTCGACGCCCGGCAACCCGACACGGATCGGCTCCGGACCTGGGAGGTCGCCGGCACCGCGCACCTCGACCGGCACCTGCTCGACACCCTGCGCGACGCGGCCACGGGCGCGCCGCCGGCCCCGGGCGCGTCCGGGGCGGCGACGAGCGGACCGGAGGATCCGGTGGAGGCCGAGTGCGGGACCGTCAACGACGGGCCCCAGGCCGCGGTGCTGGCGAAGGCGCTGTCCGACCTGCGCGCGTGGGCGGCCGGCGGCCCGCCCCCGGCGACGGGCCGACCGATCGAGGTGCGCGGCGCAGCGGTCGACCGCGACGAGCTCGGCATCGCCCGAGGTGGCGTCCGCACGCCACCGGTCGACGTGCCGGTCGCCGCGCTCCGGGGTGACAACGCCGCCGGCACCTACGTGTGCTCCCTGTTCGGCAGCACGACCGCGTTCGACCGCACGACGCTGACCCGGCTCCATCCCGACCGGGCGGCGTACGTCGATGCGGTCGAGCGCTCGGCGCGCGCCGCGGTGGCGGCGGGCCACCTGCGGGAGGTCGAGGCGCAGGCATTCGTCGACGCCGCCCGCCGCGATCCCCGTCTGCCCGGGTGAGCACGTCCGCGAACGACCCGAGCCGGCCCGCCCACCGCGTCAGGGCACCGCGTCAGGCCACGGCTTCGGGCTCGAGCTTCATGCAGGCCGGGAGGCAGCTGTCCTGGACGGTGCCGTGGGTCGGGACCTCGACCGGCGTCGACCGGCGGACCGTGAGGAACGAGATCACGCCACCGGCCGTCGCGAGCGCCGCCGCGAGCAGCATCGCTCGCTGGTAGCCCGCGGCGATGTCGACCGCGCCGCCGGCCGTGGCGATGCCGGCCGCCGCAGGCAGCACGGCCACCGCGAGGAGCGAGCCGATGCGCGCGACGGCGTTGTTGATCGCCGAGCCGATGCCCGCGTGATGATCGTCGACCGCGGCGAGCACGGCGGCGGTGAGCGGTGCGACGGTGATCACCAGACCCAGGCCGAGCACCAGAGCGCCGGGCAGGACCCCGGCGACGTAGCTCACCCCGGGCTGCACGCGGGTCAGCAGCGCGACACCCGCCGCGACGACCACCGGGCCGACGGTCATCGGGATCCGCGGACCGATGCGCTGCGCGACCGCTCCCGATCGGGCGGAGAAGAGCAGCATCAAGAACGTGATCGGCAGCAGGGACGCGCCCGCCTGCAGCGGCGAGTACCCGAGGCCGGTCTGCAGGTACACCACGAGGAAGAACGTGGTCGCACCGATCGCTGCGTACACGAACAGCGTCGCCCCGTTCGCGCCGCTGAACTGACGGGATCGGAAGATCGCCAGCGGGACCATCGGGTGGGCGGCACGCCGCTCGACGACGACGAACGCGATCAGGCACGCGGCGCCCCCGACGCCCGCGGCTATCGCGGCGGCACCCCATCTGGTGGGCGGCCCCTCGATGAGCGCGAACACCAGCCCGCCGAGCGCTGCCGCCAGGGTCAACCCCCCGGCCAGGTCGAGGTGGGGGTCGGCGTCGACGTCGCGCGTGTCGGGCACGTGGCGGATCGCCAGCGCGATCGCGATCACGCACAACGGGAGGTTGATGAAGAAGACCGCCCGCCACGACACCGCGCCGATGAGCCAGCCACCCAGGAACGGCCCAACCGCGCCGGCGATGCCGCCGAGCCCGGACCAAGCGCCGATCGCCGCGCCGCGGTCGTCGCGCACGAAGGTCGAGGAGATCATGGCGAGGCTGGCGGGGAGCAGCAGCGCGGCGGCGCCCCCCTGCACCAGGCGGGCGAGGACCAGCGTCAGCACGCTCGGGGCCACGCCGCACACCATCGACGTCAGCGCGAACGCGGCGAGCCCGTACACGAACATGCGGCGCCGGCCCCGCAGGTCACCGAGGGAGCCGCCGATCACGAGGAAGGCCGACAACGTCAGCAGGTACCCCGTGACCACCCACTGCAGGCCGGCGAGATCCGCCCCCAGATCCGCCCCGATCGCCGGCAGCGCCGCGTTGACCACGGTCCCGTCGATGAACGCGATGCCCGACCCGAGCACGCTCGTCGCGATCACCCAGCGCCCCGCCGCGGTCCCCATCCGCAGACCCGGCACCGCCGGACCGGCGGGCGAGACCGCCGGGTCGGTCATCAGGTCATGTCAGTCGTAGTAGCCGGAGTGGATGTAGACACAGGGGATGCCTTCCTGGTGGAACATCAGGTAGTTGCGGCGGTCGTCCTCGAAGGCGAGGCGCATGTCGAACCCGTAGTGGCGCAGCTCGGCCACGGCGCGGCGCTTGAACTCGCGCGAGGCGCCGTAGTCGCCGAAGTCGCGCATGACCAGCAGGTCCCAGCGCAGGTCGTACCGCTTGAGCCACGCCAGCGTCTGCGGCTGCACCCGGATGGGCCGGGCGGTCAGCAGGATGATGCGATGCTCGTCGCTGATGACGTCGAGCAGCCGGGCGACCTCGTCGATGAGCTCGTCGTCACCGCAGGCCTCGAAGAACGCCTCCCAGTCGCGGTAGGGCCACTCGAGGAAGTGCTGGCGGCCGGCCGCGTCCGACAGCACACCGTCCATGTCGAAGACGATCGACGGCCCCGCCTCGACGGCTCCGTCGCGCCAGCGCCAGTTGGCGGGCGTGCGCCCCTCGTCCCCGGTGCGGATCGTCAGTCCTCCTGCGGTGCTTCTTCGGCGCGCTTGCGGATCTCCTCGACCACGCCCGCGTCGGCGAGGGTCGTCGTGTCGCCCAGCGCCCGTCCCTCGGCGACGTCGCGCAGCAGGCGCCGCATGATCTTGCCGCTGCGGGTCTTGGGCAGGTCGGGGACCACCGCCACGGCCTTCGGTCGCGCGGTGGGCCCGATCTTCTTGGCCACGTGCTGGCGGATCTCCTCGACCAGCTCGGGGGACGCCTCGTAGCGCCCCTTGAGGATGACGTAGCCCACGATCGCCTGGCCGGTGGTGGGGTCGTTCGCGCCGACCACCGCCGCCTCGGCGACGGCGTCGTGGTCGACCAGCGCCGACTCGACCTCGGTCGTCGAGATGCGGTGACCCGACACGTTCATGACGTCGTCCACCCGGCCGAGGAACCAGATGTAGCCGTCGTCGTCGATCTTGGCGCCGTCGCCGGCGAAGTACCGCCCCTCGTACTCGCTCCAGTAGGTCTCCTTGTAGCGCTCCGGGTCGCCCCAGATGCCGCGCAGCATGCCGGGCCACGGCTTGGTCAGCGTCCAGTAGCCGCCGCCCTTCTCGATCGTCTGGCCGTGGTCGTCGACCACCTCGCCGAAGATCCCGGGCAGCGGACGCGTCGCCGAACCGGGCTTGGTGGGGATGACGCCGGGCAGGGGCGTCACCATGTGCCCGCCGGTCTCGGTCTGCCACCAGGTGTCGACGATCGGGCACCGCTCGCCCCCGATGTAGCGGTGGTACCACATCCACGCCTCGGGGTTGATGGGCTCACCGACGGTGCCCAGCAGCCGCAAGCTGGAGAGGTCGTGCTTCTCGGGCTCCTGGTGGCCCCACTTCATGAAGGTGCGGATCGCCGTCGGGGCGGTGTAGAGCTGGGTGACGCCGTACTTCTCGGCGATCGCCCACAGCCGGTCCTTGCCCGGGGTGTCGGGCGTGCCCTCGTAGATCACGCTCGTGGCCCCGTTGGTGAGCGGGCCGTAGACGATGTAGCTGTGGCCGGTCACCCACCCGATGTCGGCGGCGCACCAGTACACGTCGGTCTCGGGGTGCAGGTCGAACACGTACTTGTGCGAGAACGCGACCTGCGTGAGGTAGCCGCCGGTCGTGTGCATGATGCCCTTGGGCTTCGCCGTGGTGCCCGACGTGTAGAGCAGGAACAGCAGGTCCTCGGCGCCCATGTGCTCGGGCTCGCACGTGTCGGCGGCGGACTCCATCAGCTGGTGCCACCAGTGGTCACGGCCGGCGACCATCTCGACGCCGTTGCCGCCGCGCTGCACCACCACCACGTTCTCGACGGTCGGTGTCGAGGCGACCGCCTCGTCGACGGCCGGCTTCAGCGGCGACACCGCTCCGCGGCGGTACCCGCCGTCGGCGGTGATGATGGCCTTGGCCTCCGCGTCGTTGACCCGATCGATGATCGAGTCGGGCGAGAAGCCTCCGAAGATGACGGAGTGGGCGACGCCGATGCGGGTGCAGGCGAGCATCGCGACCGGAAGCTCGGGGATCATCGGCATGTAGATGGCGACGCGGTCGCCGCGCTGCAGCCCGAGGCCCTTGAGCACGTTGGCGAACTTGCAGACCTCGATCAGCAGCTCGGCGTACGTGATCGTGCGGGTGTCTCCGGGCTCGCCCTCCCAGTGGTACGCGACCTTGTCCCCCCGCCCGGCTTCCACGTGGCGATCGAGGCAGTTGTAGGACACGTTGAGCGTGCCCTCCTGGAACCACTTCGCGAACGGCAGGTCCCACTCGAGCGTGGTGGCGAAGTCGTCGTACCAGCTGACGAGCTCGCGGGCCTGGCGCGCCCAGAACGCCTCAGGGTCCGCCTCGGCCTCCCGGTACAGGGCGTCGTCGCTGACCAACGCGTTGGCCACGAACGAGGCCGGCGGCTCGAACACCCGGTCCTCGACGAAGAAGTCTTCGATCGTGGCCCCGTCCTGGGCGGCATCGGTGGGGTTCGTGGGTTCTGGCATCGCGGTGGTTCCCCCTGTGGCTCGACCCGCATGTTGACGGCGGTCGATTCGTGATCGTGGTGCTGGTGCTCGCTGCGACGGGTCGCTCGGCGGGCAGGCTCGATGGACGTGTGCTTCGACGTGCGTGGTGTTGGATGCCGGACGATCGGCGATCGGACCGCCCCCACGGGGCGTGGCGGCGGCCGGGCGGGTCTGACGAAGAAATCCGCCCTCCCCATGGCGGGCGCAGCCTAGTGCGCGGGATACTGACGGGATCGGCCCAGGAGGACGTGGAGGGCGCGACGAGGTCCGGTTGCGGGCACAGCAGCGAGCGCGGGGAACCGACCGCACGAGGGCACGGCGGCCCGCGGTCCCCGGGGGCGGGCTGTGGGGCTCTCAATTCGGTCTGACCCAGTGCCGATAGGAACAGCACAGCAACCGAGGAGCAGCCATGCCGGCTCTCTCGCGGCGATCCACAACCGACGGAAGAGGAGCCACCCGCTCGCGCGTCCCCCTGTCGCGGCGCTTCACCTACCGCTACGGCATCGCGCTGTTCCTCTTCATCGCGCTGGCGCTGGTGTGGAAGCTGACGATCGACTCCTCGACCCAGAAGATCAGCGACCTCACCGCGCAGTCGCGCCAGGCCTCGCTGCAGCCCACGCGCCTCACGAAGATCAGCGACCTCGCGAACCGGGTGGTGTTCAGCGCCACCGCAGACACGTTGCCGAAGCTCAGCGGCGACCTCACCCGCGAGGCGAACAACTTCAAGAACGTGCAAGCGGGCCTCGTCGCGCCGGGCGGTGATCCTGCGCTGGGTCTGCCCCCGGCCGACCTCGACACCACGCTCGATCACATCTACTTCGAACCGGACCGGTTGAAGCAGACCGTCGACGAGATCTCGAACGCCGCACTCGGCATCGCCGACGGGACGACGTTGGCGAACCACGACGACGCGCACCGCCAGGACCTGGTCACCGAGATCACCAGCCGGCAGGACGACGCCGAGCGCGAGCTCGACAAGGCGAACTCCGCGTACGGCAGCCTCATCTCCAACCAGGTCCGCACGCAGCAGAACAACAACGACATCATGCTGGGCCTGAGCGTGCTCGTGACCATCGGCGTCGTGTTGCTGCTGATGCGGCCGATGGCCCGCAACATCCACTTCGAGACCTCGCAGCTCGAGGACGCGGAGCGGATGCACCGGGAGAACAACGAGCGCCAGACCTTCCGCAACGAGCTGTCGCAGGCGCTCGAGGTCACCGACAGCGAGGGCGAGGTGCTGGCGGCGGTGGGCCGGGCGATGATGAACACGGTGCCCGATCACAAGTCGGAGCTGCTGCTGACCGACGCGAGCCAGTCGCACCTGCGCACGGCACAGGTCTCGCCCAGCCGCGGGGCGGCGGCCTGCCCCGTCGAGTCGCCGCAAGGGTGTGCCGCCATCCGGCGCGGCCAGACCGTGGTGTACGAGAGCAGCCGCATGCTCAACGTGTGCCCCAAGCTGCCGGCCCACGAGCAGAGCGCGTGCTCGGCGGTGTGCGTGCCGGTCATGTTCATGGGCAGCGCGCTCGGGGTGCTGCACACGGTCGGCGAGGACGGCCACCCGCCGTCGCAGACCGAGATCGAGCGCCTGTCGGTGCTGGCGTCCGAGTCCGGCAACCGCCTGGGTCTGCTGCGCCACTCGCAGGCCACCGAGCTGCAGGCCACGACCGACGGGCTCACGGGCCTGTTCAACCGTCGCAGCCTCGAGAGCAAGGCACGGGGGATGCTGCTCGACAACCAGCCGTTCAGCATCGCGATGGCGGACCTCGATCACTTCAAGAACCTCAACGACACCCATGGCCACGAAGCCGGAGACCGCGCGCTGCGCACGTTCGCGCAGGTGCTGCGCAGCTCGTTGCGCCCCGAGGACATCTCGTCGCGCTACGGCGGCGAGGAGTTCATCGTCCTGCTCCCCCACACGAGCATCGTCGAAGCCGTGCGGGCGCTCGAGCGGCTGCAGACCGCGCTGAGCCTCGAGGTCTCCAAGGCCGGCGGCCTCGTGTTCACCGCCAGCTGGGGGCTCACCGACAGCTCGTCGGGCCAGACCTTCGACGAGATCGTCGCCGTCGCCGACGCCGCGCTCTACAGCGCGAAGCGCGCGGGGCGTGACTGCATCATGGTCGACAGCGAAGCGGCGGCGGCCGCCAACGCCGAGGCCGGTCTCCCCACCGATCCCCCGCCCCTCTCCCCCAAGCCGACCTCGGCGCCGGCCCCCGGCGCGGCCCCCCGACCCGTTGCCCCCACGCCGGTCGCACCCAAGCCGGTTGCGCCCCGGCGGGTGCCCCGCACCGATGCGGCGGGGACCGCCGACGGCCACAACGGCACCCGCGACGGCACCCACGAGAGCGCCCATGACGGCTCCCACGAACCGGTGGTGCCCGTGACCGACCCGTCCTGAGCGTCGTCCCGTCGCCGTCGGCGGCTCCGACCGACGGGCTGGGCGCGTGCCGGCGGGTGGCTCTCGTCGGCGCTCGGCCGTGACCCGGGACGGGGCTCAGCGGCTCGACGGGTCAGTTCGAGGTGGCGTCGACCATCGCGTGGAGGCCGCGCAGCATGCGCTCGAGCCCGAACTCGAACTGGCGGTCGCCGTCGCGGTTCGCGAACGCCGCACCCATCTCGACCAGCCACGGGTGCTCGTCCGCCCGGACCTCGGTGAGATCGATGGAACGTCCCTCGGCGACGTCGACGAAGCCACCCAGCTCGGTCAGCACGTAGCCGAACACGAACGAGGCCAACGAGACGAACGCATCGAGGGCGTCGGCAGTGTGCAGGCCGGCCCCGCGCAGGACTGCGTAGGAGCGCTCGAGGGGACGGAAGCCGCTGACCGAGCGGATCGCCCGCGAGCCGAACAGCGGGAAGATCTTCGGGTGGCGATGGCCCGCGCGCCGGAACGCGTGGGCGATGCCGCGCAGCTGCTCGTCCCACGGGAGCGCATCCGACGGCAGCTCGATCTCACCGAGGATGGCGTCGAGCACACCGTCGATCAGGTCGTCCTTGTTGGCGACGTGGTTGTAGAGCGACATCGCCTCGACGCCGAGCGCGGCGCCCAGCTTGCGCATGCTGAGCGCCTCGACGCCCTGCGTGTCCGCCAGGGTCACGGCGGCACGGATGACCCGGTCACGGGTGAGCGGCAACCGCTCGGTCATCGACATCGGCCAAGGCTACGGCGCCCCCTCGCCCGCACCCAAGTCCCAGCGGGTGGCGGATGGCGCTTCCCGACCGGAACGCCGCTTGCGGCGAGCTCGTGGTGCAACGCACACGGAATCGCCGGAGAGACGCTGCTCCCCGGCGCGCCTGGAGCACCCGTCGCGGACGGACTCGCACCGTTCATCACGCTCAGGGGCGTCGCCACTCCAGCACGTGAAAGGCGCCGAGGCCGGCGGGATCGAGCAGCGCCTCGGCTTCGCGGATGCGGCTGCGGGCCTTGATCGCCGCGAGATCGCCGATCGCCGCCCGCTCCTGCCAGATCCGCCGACCCTCCTCGACGAGCTCGTCGATGCCGAGGGAACGGAGGAAGTCGGCCTGCGGCACGGTGCTCGTCGGCGGGTGCGCGGCGGTGACCTGGTCGAGGGCCACCTCCACCGTGATGTCCTGCGCACCGAGCATCGTGAGCGGGGGGCCGCCGTGCTCGTGCTCGCGGTACGTCCGGATCCACTCGGTGGGCATCCGCCGGGCGAGGTTCGCCGAGTCGTCGCCGTAGTCGAGCACGAGGAGCGCGCCGCACTCGACCTGCGCCAGCACGTCGCGCACCCACTCGACGGCCGCGCGCTGGAGCGGGAGGCGCGTCCCCTCGGTCGGGTCCCCCACGAGCGCGGTGGCCCACGCCGCATCGGCGGGCTCGGCAGGGGTGGGCAGCTCGACGAGGGTCTGCTCGTCGACGTCGAGGGCGACGCGCACCTCGCGCCAGGCGCCGTCGGCGAAGACCAGCTGGTCGAACGGGAAGTTGTCGAGGAGCTCGTTCGCGAGCACGACGCCGGTGATGAGCGCCGCAGGGCGTTCCGCCAACGAGACGAAGCGGGGGCCCTGCTCCGCGCCGTGCTCGTCCAGGGGCTGGCCGTCGTCGTCGAGAGGGGCAAAGGCGAACGCCGGTTCCGTCAGCGGCAGGTGGTCACCGTGACGAGCGCGCAGCGCCGCCGACTGCTCCACGAGCACGTAGGTCAGCGCGCCGAGGCAGGCTGGTGCCGCCGCCAGCACGGTGCGGGCAAGGGTGCCGACGCCGGCACCGACCTCGACGACGAGGAACGTGGGCGGCGAGCCGAGGTCACGCCACCGGGCGTCGAGGTAGCGGCCGATCAGCGCCCCGAACAACGGGCCGACCTCCGGGCTGGTGATGAAGTCGCCCCGCCGCCCCGCCTGCCCGCCGGTCGCATAGAACCCGTGCTCCGCGTCGTACAGCGCGATCCGCATCACTTCCGAGAACGGCAGCGGCCCGAGCCGTCGGATCTCCGCGCCGACCACCGCGCTTGCAGCCGTCACGCGACCTGGACGACAGGCCACAGCTCTCGAGCAGCACCGTCACCCTCGGCAACCCGATGCCCGCGAGCGGTGCGCCAGCAGAACGGGGTCGCAGGGGCTTTGCCCCCGGGCGGCCGACTCGCCGGAGGGACGGAGGCGTGAGGCCGCTGGTTCGAGCGAGCGCAGCGAGCCCCTATCGGTGAACTCGCTTGAGAAGGACGAGCGCAGCGAGTCGTTCTCAACGCGAAGCAGAGCACTCGGTCTTCGCCGTGCCGAGGCAGGTGGAGTTGGAGAGCTGGGTGACCATGCCGGGGTAGATGCCCATGGCGAGCGTCAGCACCGCCGTCAGCGTCACCGCGGCCCGCAACGAGACGGGCACCGTGATCGGCGTGCGGTCGCCGTCGGGCACCGGGTCGAACCACATCGCCTTGGCGACCCGGGCGTAGTAGAAGGCCGCGATCACCGAGTTGATGCCGACGAACACCGCGAGCGAGTAGCCCATGACGGTGTTGGCCGACACCAGCGCCGTCCAGATCCCGAGCTTGGCGAACCAGCCGCCGAGCGGCGGGATGCCGGCCAGCGAGAACAGGAAGATCGTCATGGCGAAGGTGAGGCCGGGGGCGTACTCCCGCAGGCCGCCGAACGAGCCGACTTCGGCCGAACGGGTCTTGCGGGACACGGCGATGACGACCGCGAACGCCCCGAGGTTCATGACGGCGTAGATGATCAGGTACGTGACGACCGAGCGCAGCACCGAGTTGCCCTGGGCGTCGCCGAGCACGGCGAGCGGCGCCAGCATGTAGCCGGCCTGGGCGATGCCGGAGTACGCCAGCATGCGCACCACGTTCGTCTGGCGCAGCGCGATCAGGTTGCCGACGAACATCGTGGCCGTCGCGAGCGTCCACATGAGCGGCTGGAACACGTCGGGCCGGTACTGGAAGCAGACGAAGAGCAGGACCGTCAGCGCGACGAAGCCGGCCGCCTTCGAGGCGACGGCGAGGAACGCGGTGACCGGCGTCGGCGCACCCTCGTAGGTGTCGGGCGCCCACGTGTGGAACGGCACCGCGGAGACCTTGAACGCGAAGCCGATGAGCACGAACAGGATCGCGAGGGTGATCACCGGGGTCGACTTCGGTGTGCCGATGACCCCCGCGATGTCGGCCAGGACGGTCGATCCCGTGAGGCCGTAGAGCAGCGACATGCCGTAGAGCATGATCGCCGAGGCGAAGACGCCCATCAGGTAGTACTTCATGCCCGCTTCGTCGGACTTGAGGTCTCGCTTGCGCCACGCCGCCAGCATGTAGGCCGGGATCGAGAGCAGCTCGAGGGCGATGAACATCGAGATGAGGTCGCGGGCCGAGGCCATGATCGTCATGCCGAGCACGGCGCAGAGCAGCAGCTCGTAGTACTCGTGCTCCCAGTAGTCGCCCTCGCCGATGTAGTTCATCGAGAGCAGCACCACGATGTAACCCGAGAGCAGGAACACCGCCTTCATCACGAGCGCGAAGTTGTCCACCATGTACGAGCCGTTGCCCATCATGTTGGCGTCGTGCGCCGTCATGGCCAGCGTGATCAGCGGGATCGTCGCCAGCAGCAAGCCGAGGCTCGCCACCCACGCGATGGTGCCGGAGCGCTGCTCGGTCAGCAGGTCCAGCAACAGGACGACCACGATCGTCGCCGTGAGGATGATCTCCGGCGCGAGCCCGTGGTAGTCGAGGTTCGGCGTGGCGAAGGCGAGCAGGTGCATGGGGTCAGCTCCCACCCGCGGTGCGGGCGACCGTCTCGTACATCTGCGTCACGGTGTGGGTCACGGCCGGGTTCGTGATGTTGAACATGATCCCGGGGGCGACACCGAACACGACGATCAGGATGAGCAACGGGATCCACGCGGCGTACTCGAAGCCGGTCGCGTCGTGGATGTGCGGATCGTTGGCGAACTCCTCCTTCGGCGTGCCGAAGGCGACGCGCTGGTAGAGCCAGAGCAGGTAGCCGGCGGCGAACACCGTGCCGATGGCCGCCACCACCATCAGCCAGCGGAACAGCGCCTGGTTGAGGCCGAAGCTGAGCTCGATGCCCCCGACCTGGAGGATGCCGGCCTGGTAGGCGGAGAGGATGGCGGGGAACTCACCCCAGAAGCCGGCGAGGCCGGGCAGCCCGAGCGAGGCCATGGCGCAGAAGCCGAAGATCCAGCCCATGCGGGGCGCCTGCACGAGCATGCCGCCGAGGCGCTTGATCTCGAGCGTGTGGTAGCGCTCCTTGGCCGAGCCGGCGATGAAGAAGAGCATGCCGGTGATGAGGCCGTGGGCGACCATGCCGAAGATCGCGGCGTTGATGCCGAAGTCGGTCATCGTGGCGATGGCCAGCATCACGAAGCCCATGTGGGCGACGGACGAGAAGGCGATCAGCCGCTTCATGTCGGTCTGCGCGAGGCAGCAGAGCGCGCCGTAGATGATGCCGATGCAGGCGAGCACCCCGATGAACGGTGCCCACTTCGAGGCGGCCGTCGGCAGGATCGGCAGGGCGATCCGGATGAAGCCGTAGGTGCCGAGCTTCAGGAGGACGGCAGCCAGGATGACGGAGCCGACCGTGGGGGCCTGGGTGTGGGCGTCGGGCAGCCAGGTGTGGAACGGGAACATCGGCACCTTGATGCCGAAGCCGATGAACATGCCGCCGAAGATGACGATCGCCCACGTCGAGGTGATCGCGGTCGCCGCCTCGGGCAGCAGCCCGATGTTGAACGTGTGCGCCATCGAGCCGTCCGGCAGGCGCACCATGTCGGAGAGGAAGTACAGCGCCAGGAAGGCGATGATCATCAGCGCCGAGCCGAACAGCGTGTACAGGAAGAACTTGATCGATGCGTACTGGCGCTGCTCGCCGCCCCACACGCCGATCATGAAGTACATCGGCAGCAGCACGATCTCGAAGAAGACGAAGAAGAGGATGAGGTCGCGGGCCAGGAACGAGCCGATCATGCCCGTCTCGAGCACGAGGATCAGGATCAGGAACGCCTTCGGGTCCTTGGGCTCGGGGAAGTGGTTCCAGCTGTAGATGATGCAGAGCGGGACGATCAGCAGCGTCAGGGCGACCATCGGCAGCGAGATGCCGTCGAGGCCCAGGATGTAGCGGCTGTTGATCGCCGAGATCCACGGCAGGTCGACCCGGAACTGCATCTCGCCGGCGCGGTCGTAGGCGAAGTTGATCAGCGTGTAGACGCCGATGCCGGCCGTCACGAGGCTGGTGGCCAGCGCCACGACCTTGTGCAGGAACTCTTCCTTCTTCGGGATGAGCATCATGATCAGGGCCCCGACCACGGGGGCGAAGATCAGATAGGTCAGAGGGGTCCCGAAGAACGTCCCGAAGTCTTCCTGATGGATTTCGGCGAGCAAGTGCTCCATGGCTTGGTTCCCAGGTTCCTAGCGGTTGATGGCCCTGATTCGGCGGGGGGATTCGGCGGGGGG
>CAYUOL010000133.1:0-16437 GCA_964446345.1 uncultured Iamiaceae bacterium
TGCCGCCCCCGTGACCACCTCGCTCCCGATCGCCCTCGACGCCATGGGGGGCGATCGCGCCCCCGCCGAGATCATCGCCGGAGCCGTGCGAGCCCGCGACGAGCTCGGCGTCCCCATCGTGCTCGTCGGCCAGCCCGAGGTCATCAAGGCCACCGAGGGCGGCGACAGCTTCGACGTCATCGAGGCGTCCGAGGTCATCGCCATGGATGCCGACGCCGGCAAGAGCGTGCGGCGCATGAAGGACTCGTCGCTGGTGCGCGCTGCCGAAGCGGTCCGCGACGGCAAGGCGTCCGCCATGATCAGCGCCGGCAACACCGGGGCCACGATGGCGAGCGCGCTGCTGCGCATGGGGCGCATCAAGGGCGTCGCCCGCCCTGCGATCGCGACGCCGATCCCCGTCCCCGGTCACGAGCGGCCGACGATCCTGCTCGACGCCGGGGCCAACGCCGAGTGCACGCCGGAGTACCTGGTGCAGTTCGCGCAGATGGGCGCGGTGTTCGCCCGGGCCCGCTTCGGCGTGGCGGCCCCGAAGGTCGGCCTGCTGTCGATCGGGGAAGAGGAGACGAAGGGCAACCCCCTCGTCAAGGAGACGCACAAGCTGCTCGCGGCCGGCGACTGGATCGGTGGCACCGGAGCGGTCTTCGTGGGCAACGTCGAGGGCCGCGACATCATGAGCGACGCCGCCGACGTCGTGGTGACCGACGGCTTCACCGGCAACGTGGCGCTCAAGACCCTCGAAGGGGGCATGAAGGCGCTGGTGGGCTCGCTGCTCGCCGCCATGGCCTCCAGCCCCGAAGCCGAGGCGGCGGCCGCCCAGCTCATGCCGGCGCTGCTGCCGCTCTACGCGCAGCTCGACCCCGACAACACGGGTGGGGCGATGCTGCTGGGCGTCGACGGCGTCTGCATCATCAGCCACGGCTCGTCGTCGGCCACCGCCGTCGTGAACGCGGTGCGCGTGGCGCACGAGATGGTCACGGGCGAGGTCGTCGAGCACCTGCGCACGGCGATCACCACCCCCTGAACCGCCCCGCCGAACGCGCCGGCCGCCGCCCCAGTGGCGTGCGAACGCGCGTCATCGCGCTCCGGACCGGCCGCTTCACAAGCGCACAAGCTGGATGCGCCCTATCATGACGGCGCTCCCGACCCCAGAGGGGTCCCGCCGCCGGCGGATCGGGCCGGGACATCGATCGCTCCGTACCGGTTCGCCATCGGGCGGGACGATCCCTGCGGTCACCCAGCGGGCCATCGAGCCGCAACCAAGTCCGGTCCGCTGCAGTCCAACCTGAAACGGCCATCCGGCCAAATCCGAGAAGGCCAACCCCGAGCTGGTTCGGGCGAGTTCGCCCGGCCCGAACGAAAGGACCCCGGTCGTGCCCGCAGAGACCCACGTCGAGCAAGGACCCATGGATCGCCAGCAGATCTTGGATCTGATCCGCGATCGTCTCGCCGACATCCTCGAGATCGAGCCGTCGAGCATCAGCGAGGGCGACTCCTTCGCCGACGACCTCGAAGCCGACTCGCTGGCCCTGATCGAGCTCGTCGAGGCGCTCGAGGAGGAGCTCGGCGAGCGCAGCGTCGGGTTCCGCATCGAGGACGAGGACCTCGAGGACCTCAAGACCGTTCGGGACGCAGTCGACTACGTCGCCGCGAAGCTGGGCTAGCGGTCATCGTCGGGGCGTTGCGACACACGATCGGGATCGACCCGGGGCACCACCGCTCATCGGCGGGCATCGACGACGGTGCCGGTCGCTCCGTCGCGGCTGCTCCTTCGAGGACGTCGGGTGCGTGAGGCCGTGACGCTGCCCCGTGCTGCACCTGCTCCGGGTGATCGACCACCCGGCCGCGAGGTCGAGGAGCTCGCCGCGCGCCTCGGGCACGCCTTCGAGGACCTCGAGCGGCTCGCGCTGGCGGTCACGCACCGGTCGTTCTGCGCCGAGAACGCAGGGTACGTGTCCAACGAGCGCCTCGAGTTCCTGGGCGATGCCGTGCTGTCGATCGTGGTCACCGACCACATCTTCGCGACGTACGCCGAGATGCCCGAAGGCGAGCTCGCCAAGGTGCGCGCCTCGGTGGTGAGCGCCGTCACGTTGGCCGAGGTCGCCGGCGAGCTGCGCCTCGGCGACGCCGTGCGCCTGGGCAAGGGCGAGGACGCCTCGGGTGGTCGCCTGAAGGCGTCGATCCTCGCCGACGCGATGGAGGCCGTGTTCGGCGCGGTGTACATCGACGGCGGCATCGACGCCGCCCGGCCGTTGATCATCGGGCTGCTCGAGGACCGGATCGCGTCGGCGGCGATCGGCCCGGGCGGGCACGACTACAAGACCCAGCTGCAAGAGCTCGCGGCGCGCACCCTCGAGCAGCTCCCGGTCTACGAGCTGCGCGACGAGGGACCCGATCACGAGAAGCGCTTCTTCGCGACCGTGCTGCTCGACGGCGTCGCCCGAGGCGCGGGCGAGGGCCGGTCGAAGAAGCAGGCCGAGCAGTCGGCGGCGCATGCCGCGCTGCTCACGTTGAGCCAGGACATCGAAGCCATGCTCGCCGGCAACGAGGCCGGCGCCGACGCGTCCCCCACCGACGCGTCCGACAACGACGAGAGCGAGGGCTCGGATGCCTGAGTTGCCCGAGGTCGAGACGATCCGCCGCGAGCTCGAGCGCGACGTCGTCGGCAAGCGCATCAAGACGGTCGAGGTGACGGGCGCCCGCACCGTCCATCGCAACGGCACGAAGAAGGCCTTCATCACGCGGCTCGAGGGCACGAAGTTCACCGCCGTCGATCGCAAGGGGATGTTCCTCGTCCTGAAGGTCGACACCGACGACATCCTCGTGGTCAACCTCGGGGCGAGCGGGCAGCTCCTGCGCAACGCTGCGAAGGACGACGTGGCCAAGCACACGCAGGTGGTCATCACGTTCACGCAGACGGGCCAGCTCCGCTTCGTCGATCCCCGCACCCAGGGCGAGATGTTCGTGACGACCCCCGACGAGCTGAACGCCGAGGTCCCCGAGCTCGACACGCTGGGCATCGACCCGGTCGAGGAGCCGATGTCATGGCAGACCTTCGGCCACCTGCTGCTGAAGCACAAGATGAAGCTGAAGGCGTTCCTGACCGACCAGTCGATCATCGCGGGGCTCGGCGACATCTACGCCGACGAGATCCTCTTCGCGGCCGGTCTGCGCTACGACCGCATGTCCGACTCGTTGTCCACCCAGGAGATGCGGCGGTTGTACCGCTCGCTGGTCGAGACGCTCCACGACGCGATCAAGTACGGCGGCTCGACGCTGGCCGACGACCAGTACGTGGACCTCGCCGGCAAGCGCGGCGAGTACCAGGAGCACCACAAGGTCTACGACCGCGAGAAGCAGGCCTGTCGTCGGTGCCGAACCCCGATCTCGAAGATCAAGTTCCAGGGGCGCACCACCTTCTTCTGCTCCCAATGCCAGGTCTGAGCCGGCCGCCCCACTCACGCCCCTAGCGATCGACGACGTACGTCTCGGTGAGCGGGAACACGCCGTCGATGAAGGGGATCGCCGGCTTGCCGTCCGGGGTCGTCACGTACCGAGCCTGCTTGACGTTGGCGTGGGTCGCGATGATCCAGTCGAGCTGGTAGAGCCACACGAACGGGACCTGGTCCGCGAAGCGCTCCTGCACGGTCTTGTACGCCGCCTTGCGCTTGTCGACGTCGACCGTGCCGTGCGCCGTGTCGAGCGCGGCGTTGAGCTGCGGGTCGGCGAGCCGGGAGAAGTTCACCGAGAAGGCACCGATCGGCGCCGCGCTCTTGCCGGTCCAGAAGTAGTAGTTCTCGTCGGGATCGACCGTCGCGAAGTAGCTGAAGAAGATCGCGTCGTACTGGCCGAACACGGCGTTCAGCACCGTTGCCCGGGCGTCGGTGATCTTGACGCTGGTCTTGATGCCGGCGGCGGCCCACTGGTCGGCGATCTGTTGCAGGACCGTCGCGTCGAACGGGCTGGCGAGCTCGATCGTCACGTCCTTGCCGGTGCTGCGGGTGTACTCCTCGACCAGGGCCTTGGCCTTCGCGACATCGTGGCCCGCGAAGTCGGCGTCCGCGTACCAGGGGCTGTTCGGTGCGTACGGGCCGTCCGTGAGCTTCGCCTCCGGCCATCCGTTCTGCGACGCCAGGGCCTTGACGTCGGTGGCGTGCGCGATGGCCCGGCGGATCCGCACGTCGTCGAGCGGCGCCTTGGCCGTGTTGAGCACGATGAAGGCGCTCTCGCTCGCGCCGCCGTCGTGCGTGATCGTGTACTTCGGGTCACCCGCGAGCCCGTCGAGGATCTTGGTGTCGCTGATGGAGCGGGCCTGGATCACGTCGAGGGACCCCGACTGGAGGTCGCGGATGCGGGTCGATCCGTCCGGGACGATCGTGTAGGTGACCGAATCGAGGTAGGGCAGCTGGGTGCCGTCGGCGTCCTTGCGCCAGTAGTCCTTGTTGCGGACGAGCTTGATCTGCTTGTTGATCTCGAGCGTGTCGAGCTTGAACGGCCCGGTGCCGATCGGGCGGGACTGGCCCTGCGGGTCGCGCAGCTGGCTGGGCGCGGCGACCATGCCGATCTGGCCGTACAGGGTGTAGGGGAACGAGGCCCACGGGTCGGCCGTGGTCAGGCGCACCGTCGCGTCGTCCACCCGGTCGATCGAGGTCACGTTCTTGAGGATCGTCCCCGTCACCGCCGAGTCCTTGAACGCCGTGAACGAGGTGACGGCCGCGTCGGCATCGAGCTTGGTGCCGTCGGTGAACGTGATCCCCGGCCGGATGTGCAGCGTCCACTCGCGGTAGTCCGGGCTGTGCTCGATGGACTGCGCCAGACCGGGCTGGATGCCTCCGTCGGCATCGATGGTGACCCAGGTGTCGAAGATCGACAGCGCGACCTGGCGCCCGACCGCGTCGAACGCGTTGCGCGTCGGGTCGAGGCCGTTGGGGTCGGCTTCGATGCCGAACGCGATCGCGCCGCCCTTCTGGGGCTTTGGTGCGGCCGTGGTGGTCGGTGCGGCGGCCTGGCCGCCGGTGGTGCTGCAGGCGCCGCTCCCCAGGAGCACGACGCCGATCAGGATCGCGATGGTGCACTTCAACTGAGCTCTCACGAAGGTCCCATCCGCGACGTCGCTTCGCGCGCAGCTCGCATGTGGCGCGAACAGTGACCCGGCAGCATCGCCCGCAACGGCCCTCGACGCCACGCAGGAACCGGTTTTCTGGCGCGGACGCCCGAAATCGAGTCGTTCGGCCCATGGGCCGCGCCGCTCCGCAAGGTCCCGCGCCGTCGTTCGGTCGGCGGTGCTCAGCCGCCGGGCACGAGCACGACCTTGCCGGTCACGCGGCGCTGGAGCAGGTCGTTCAGCGCGATCGTGGCGTCGTCGAAGGTGTAGCGGGTCGGGGCGGTCGGGTGCAGCTGTCCGTCCTGGACCTGCGCCAGCAGCATCTCGATCAGCGCCGCGTTCTCCGGGGCCTTCGCCATCGACCACGCCCCCCAGTCGACGCCCACGATCGCGCGGTTGCGCAGGAGCACCTGGTTGAGCGGGAGCGCGGGGATGGACCCGGCGGCGAAGCCGATGACGAGGTAGCGCCCCAGGTAGCCCAACGACCGGAGGGCGCTCTCGGCGAGCTCGCCCCCGATCGGATCGAGCACCAGGTCCACGCCCGTTGCGTCCGCGGCGTGCTCACGGGCGAACGCGCGGGCGCGGCCCTTGAGGTCCTCGGTGCCGGGATCGACGACCGCATCGGCGCCGGCGGCGAGCGCCGCCGCGCGCTTGTCCGCGGACGACGCGGCGCCCAGCACGTGCAGGCCCATCGCCTTCGCGACGTCGATGGTGGCGAGACCCACCCCACCTCCCGCGCCCAGCACCAGCAGCGTCTCGCCCGGCTGGGCTCCCGCTCGGTCGTGCAGGGCGAAGCGAGCTGTCGCGTAGCTCTGCATGAACGCGGCAGCAGCATCGAGGTCCATGGATTCGGGCACCCGGAGCAGCTGGAACGGCGAGAGCGTGACCCGCTCGGACCAGCCGCCCAGCCCGGTCATCGCCAGGACGCGGTCTCCCCGCTGCCACCCCTCGACCTCGGCGCCGACCTCGCGCACGACGCCGGCGATCTCGCTGCCGGGCACGAACGGCACCGGCGGCTTGATCTGGTAGCTGCCGGCGACGAACAGCGCGTCGACGAAGTTCACCCCGGCCGCCGCCACGTCGACGACGACCTGGTCGGGGCGGGGCGGACGCTCTTCGCGATCCTCGATGATCAGGGTCTCGGGGGGCCCGTTCTCCGGGCACACGACGCAGCGCATGGGCCCCAACCTTGCACGTTTGCGGACCGGTCGCGGGCGCCGGTGGCGCCTCCGACGGCGGTGACGGGGGCCCGCAACCTGGCCCGATCGGCCATCGCGGCAGGTCAGCGGGCCATGCGCGGGAGGGTCCGGAGGGGCCGGTACCATCGCCCGATGCGGGCGGTCCGACAGCGGGCCGTCGCGCGTCCGCAGCTGCGAGCCCGCTCGTACCTGCAAGAGCAGTGGCCGCTGCCAGGTGGCAGTCGCCGTCGGACCGATTGCGCGGAGCAGGTGTGCATCTCAAGACGCTGACCCTCAAGGGGTTCAAGTCCTTCGCCGACACGACGGCGCTCGACCTCGAGCCCGGCGTGACCGTGGTCGTGGGCCCGAACGGGTCCGGCAAGTCCAACGTCGTCGACGCGATCGCCTGGGTGCTCGGCGCCCAGGCACCGAGCTCGGTGCGCTCGTCGAAGATGGACGACGTCATCTTCGCAGGCACCGACAAGCGCACGGCGCTGGGCCGGGCCGAGGTGTCGCTGACGATCGACAACAGCGACGGCATGGTCCCGGTCGAGTTCAGCGAGGTGAAGGTCACCCGCACGCTCTTCCGCACGGGGGAGAGCGAGTACGCGATCAACAACGTGCCGTGCCGCTTGCTCGACATCCAGGAGCTGCTCTCCGACGCCGGCGTGGGGCGCCAGCAGCACGTCATCATCAGCCAGGGGCAGATCGACGCGGTGCTGAACGCGAAGCCCGAGGAGCGGCGGCTCATCATCGAAGAAGCCGCGGGGGTGCTGAAGTACCGCAAGCGCAAGGAGAAGTCGGAACGCCGGCTCACCGCCACCGAGGCGAACCTCACGCGCCTGCAGGACCTGTTGCGCGAGGTGCGCCGCCAGCTGCGCCCGCTCGAGCGCCAGGCCGAGGCCGCCCGCCGCCACGGCTCGGTCGTGGCCGAGCTCTCGGCCCTGCGGCTCTACGTCGCCGGGCGGGAGCTCGAGGCGCTGCGGTCCAAGCTCGAGAACAGCGACGCGGCCCGCCGGGATCTCGGAGATCGCGACCAGGGGCTGCGCAAGGTGCTCGCCGACCTCGACACGAACGTGCTGGCCACCGAGGCGAAGCTCTCGGCGATGGGGGGCGACGACCTCGGTGACGACCTCGCCCAGTTCGAGTCGCTCTACCAGCAAGCGCGCGGGCTGTCCTCCCTGCTCGCCGAGCGCCGGCGCCGCATCGATCGCGACCGCAACGCGTTCGTCGATCAGGGCGTGATCTTCACGCTCGAGGCCGAGTCCGCCGACCTGCGGGCGCAGCTCGTCGAGGTCGAGGCCGAAGCCGAGGCCATCGCCCCGCAGGCCGAGGCGCTCGCCCTCGCCGAAGCGGCGCTCGACGAGCAGCGGCAGCGCTTCGAGCTGCAGTGGGCCGAGGGCGTCGTCGCCCCGAGCGGCCACGCGGCCGAGGTGCGCGGCGAGCTCTCCGCGCTGCGCGGCAGCGTCGAGCGCGGGCAGAACGAGACCGCTCGCGTCGCCGCTCGGCTCGCCGCCATCGGCGAGAAGACCGCGCGCTTCACCGAGGAGGCCGAGCGCCTGCGCGTCGAGCTGGCCGAGGCCGAGCAGCACGAGCTGCCGAAGGTCGAGGCGCTCGACGGCGCCGAGCAGTACCGCGCCGAGACCGAGGCGCACCTGGCCGCCGCCGAAGAGGCACGGCGCACCGCCGAGTCCGAGCACCACTCCTGGGTGGCCCGCTCGGAGGCACTCGCCCTGGCTCTCGACGAGGCGCGCTCGCGCGCCGGCGCGGAACGTCTCGCCGACATCGACGGGGTGTTGGGCACCTTGCTCGATCTGGTGGCGGTCGATCCCGGGTGGGAGCCGTCCTTCGAGGCGGCGGCCGGCGAGGCGTTGGCGGCGGTCGTCGTCGAGGGCGTCGAGCCCGCCCGCGCCGCCCTCGCGGCGCTGCAGGCCGACGACATCTCCGGCGCGGTCCTCGCGCTGGGCACCACCCGGGCACCGCACCGTGCGCCGCCGGTGGGTGACCCCGTGCGCCGTCACGTGCGCGCCCTGCGGCCCGACGTCGAGTCGTTGCTCGACGCGCTGGTCGGGTCCGCCGTCGTCATCGACTCGGGCTGGACCGATGCGGTCGACGCCGCGATCGCCTTCCCCGACGCGGTGATCGTCACGCCCACCGGTGATCGCTTCGGCGGCACCGGGTGGCGCGTGGGTGGGGCCGGCTCGGGCGCGACCGGGGCCGCGCTCGAAGAGGCACGGCGGCGCGTCGACGAGTGCGCCGCCGAGCGCGAAGCAGCCGACGCGCGCGTCGCCGCGGCGCGTGATGCGCTCGACCAGGCCAAGCAGGCCGAGGCCGAGCTGGCTCGCGAGCTCGACGAGAACGACGGGCGCCTGGCCGCCGCGAGCGATGGGCTGCAGCGCGTCGAGAACGAGAAGCGCGATGCGGCGACCGAGGCCGAGGGCCTGCAGAACCACCTGGACGAGCTCGCCGAACGGGTCGGGCGCGAGCAGGCGCGCATGGAGGAGCTCGAGCAGATCCTGCCGGGGCTCGAGGCCGAGGAGGCCGAGAACGCCGAGCGGGGGCGGACCATGGGCGACGCCCGCGCCCAGCTCGAAGAGCAGGCCGCCGCCGTCGGGGGCATGCGGACGGACCTCGAGGTGCGCACGACCCAGGTGGGCGAGCGCCGGCAGTTCCTCGAGCGCCGCCTGGGCGAGGTCGAGGAGCGCCTCGCCCGCAAGGCCGACGAGCGCGCGGCCGCCGAGGCTCGGCGCCTCGAGCTCGACGCGAAGCAGGTGGCGACCGATCGCCTCATCGCGCACGTCTCCGAGCGCACCGTGCTGATCGAGGCGCGCCTCGGCGATCTGCGCGAGCGGCGCCGCAAGCAGTCCGAGGCGGCGCGCGCGGTCGCGCTCGAGCTCGACGGGCTGCGCAAGGAGCGCGCCGAGGCCGAGCGACAGCTGGGCGAGCTGCGCGAACGGCAGCAGCGCCTCGAGATCGAAGAAGCCGAGACCAAGCTGCGCATCGAGACTGCCGTCGAGACCCTGCGGCGCGACCTCGAGGTCGAGCCCGAGGTGGCGATCGCCGCGGAGCTCCCCGAGCTGCCCGAGGGCACCAACCCCAAGGCGCGCATCCGTGAGCTCGAGCGCGATCTGCGGATCATGGGCCCGATCAACCCGCTGGCGCTGCAGGAGTTCGAGGAGCTGCAGCAGCGCCACGACTTCCTCGAGCAGCAGCTCGCCGATGTCAAGGAGTCGCGTCGGGAGCTCCACAAGATCATCCGGGCGATCGACGAAGAGATCGTCAACGTGTTCGCGTCGGCGTACGCCGACGTCTCCCAGAACTTCACCGACCTGTTCGAGACGCTGTTCCCGGGCGGCCAGGGCCGGTTGAAGCTCACCGAGCCCGACAACCTGCTCGAGACCGGCATCGAGGTCGAGGCGAAGCCGTCGGGCAAGAACGTGAAGAAGCTCTCGCTGCTGTCGGGTGGTGAGCGGTCGTTGACCGCGTTGGCCTACCTCTTCGCCGTGTTCCGCAGCCGCCCGTCGCCCTTCTACGTGATGGACGAGGTCGAGGCGGCGCTCGACGACGTGAACCTGCACCGCTTCCTCGGGCTCGTCAACGAGTTCCGCAACGAGGCCCAGCTCGTGATCGTGAGCCACCAGAAGCGCACCATGGAGGCGGCCGACTGCCTCTACGGCGTCACGATGCAGCCCGGCGGTTCGTCGCGCGTGGTCAGCGAGAAGGTCGGCGCCGGCAACTGAGGCGACACCCACCGCCGCGGCCCGGGCATCCAGGCCGCGAGCCGCGATGCGCGATCAACGGGTCAGCACCGCCGCGCCCGCGAGCAGCCCGGCGCCGGCGGCCACCAGCAGTACGCGCTCGCCGCCGGGAGCCGGCGGGGCGGCGACGACCTCGCCGAGCGCCGCGAGCAACCCGGCGGTGTGGAAGCGGTGGCGCCCGCGGGGTCGCACCGCGGGCGGTGCCGCCGGGCCGAGGTGGGTGACGAGGTCGTCGAGGAACGTCGTGTCGAAAGGCGCGGCGGCCACGCCGGTGAGGTCACCGACGGCCATCCCGAGCTCGTCGAGCAACTCGGTCACCACCTTCGCCGCCAACGTGGCGGCCGCGGCGGCGAACCCCTCGTCCTCGTGGAGCCGCAAGCGGTTGTGCCCGTCCTCGAAGCGCACGGCTCCCGATCGGAGGTGCGCGTCGCTCGGGTTCGTCGCCCACCGGAACCCCAGGATGCCGTGGTCGTCGCCCGTGCGGCTGCACACCAGCGCGGCGGCAGTGGCGTCGTAGGGGAAGCCGGGCGCGAGTCCGTGCCCGGGGTCGCTGTCACTGGCCACGACGACGGCGTGCTCGATCGTGCCGTCGAGCAGGAAGCCGTCGGCGATCTCGAGGCCGGTCAGGGCCCCGGCCGTGCTGTTGGCCACGTCGAAGGAGAACGTTCCGCGGGCGCCCTCGTGGGGGTCCTCGGCGTTGGCCCCGATGTCCTCTTGGATAAGCGCCGCCAGCGCGGGCTCCCCCAGGAGCCGGTCGTGGTAGATGCCGGCGTTCACCAGCAGGTGGACGGCGCTCGGCGCGAGGCCGGCGTCGTGCAGGGCGTGCTCGATGGCCCGATCGGCCAACGCACGCCCACTGGTGTGCAGACGATCACCGGTGGCGACGGCGACGGCGTCAACCCTGAGCCCCATGGTCGGCTCCTTCCTCTCGCGCGACGGTTGGTCGGCTCACGAGCAGATCCGCATCGACGGTGAGCAGCACCACGCCGAGCTCGATGCCGGACGCGAGCGCGATGAGCGCCACCCGGTCGCCCGCGGCGAGATGGCCGGCCTCGAGCTCCTCGATCAACGCGACCGTGTGGGTGGTCGACGCGGTGTTGCCGTAGTGGTCGACCGTCACCACCGCGGGCTGGCGCGGCTCGCCTCCCAGCGCCGCGCTCACGGTCGCCATGCCCTTGCGGATCGCTCGTGCCGACGTCTGGTGGGGGATCACGCAGTCGATGTCGGCGATCGTGAGGCCCGTGGTGTCGAGGATCTCCTGCAGCACGACCGGGACGTCCTCGATCGCCGCGGCTTGCAGTGCCCGCGACTTCGTGAACATGCGGGCGCCGGCGTCGTGCTTCGCGGGGTAGGCGAGGCACAGGCGGCTGTGCTCGGCGATGGTGGTGAACCCGATCGTGCTGATGCCCTCGACCCCCGCCGGCGCCCGTTCGATGATGAGCGCGGCGCCGGCGTCGCCGAGGGTCAGGGACGCGAGCTCGCGGCTGGCGATCGTGTGCACGTGTTTCGCGGCGTTCGCGCTGAGCTGCGAGATGTACTCGCCGCTGACCACGAGGACCGTGCGGGCTCGCCCGGTGCGGATCCGGTTGTTGGCCACGAACACACCCGACAGCATCCCGGCGCACGCGTTCGACAGGTCGAAGGTGCGCGCGTTCGAGGCGCCGATCGCATCTGCGAGGGCGACGCTCAGCGGCGGTTCCATCCACTGGGTCAGCCCGTCGCGGTACCGCGTGATGCTGCAGCTGACGACGAGGTCGATGTCCTCGGGGTTGCCGTCCCAGTGGCTGACGCAGTCGCGGGCGGCGCCGAGGGCAAGGGAGAACGAGTCCTCGTCGCCGACCGACACCCGCCGCTCGTGGATGCCTGTGAGGCGTTCGAGATCGACCCGGGTGCGGTGCGACGTCGACGCCATCACCTCGTCCGTCGTGCGGTGCGTCGCGGGCAGACGGCGCCCCAGCGCCGCGACGCGCGCGCCGAACAGCGCGCCCCCCTCGTCCTGCCCCTCGTCCTGCCCTTGGTCCTGCCCCTCGTCCGGGCGCTGCTCGATCATCAGCCATTCGGTGGCCATGGCGTCCCCCTTCGGTCCCCCTCCAGGTGCGCGCACGCACCTCGGCCCGACCAGGGCCGAAGGACCCTCCGCCGCCTCCCCGCGGCCGGGGAGCGCCCGTTGCTGCGAGGTCGCCCCGGCATCCTCCGGCGCCCCGTCATCGCCGGATCGGTCGTAGGCTGGGCCGTGCCCGCTCCGGCGACGACCGCCGGCGGATCCGGGCGTGAGCCGTCGACGAGTGGGAGCGCGCCATGCCGATCGTGTTCTGGTCTGCGGTCCTTGGGGGAGCGGCGGCGATCACCTTCGCGGTGAACCGGCGCAAGCGGAAGAAGCTCGCGACGCTCGCCGCGCACATGACGCAGACCGGCGTCGTGGATCCGGGGCTCACCGGTCGAGCCGGCGACGGCATGGTCGCCCTCGCCGCCGACATCCAGAACGCCAACGCGACCCAGCTGCGCTGAGGCGGGTCGCGGTGGGCGTGCGGCGCGCCGCTACGGCAGCCGGCTGAACCAGGCGAGGGACAGCCCGCTGGTGATCATCAGCAGCACCAGCGCGCCACCGATGAAGTAGGCCGAGGCATCCTTCTCCTCGGTCGTGTAGCCGACCGAGGTGCCGATGTCCTGGTACACGTCGCGCAGCTCGCCCTGGCTCTCGGCGTTGAAGAACTTGCCCTTGGTCGTCTCGGCGATCTTCTCCAAGGCCTCACGGTCGACGGGCACCGGGATCTGTGAGCCGGGCTCGTTCGGCACCTCGATGATGCCGTTGTCGGTCCCGAACGAGATCGTCGACACCGGGATGCTGGCGTCGACCGCCGCCTGCGCGGCGACCTCGTCGGAACGCCCGTCGGTGGTCTTGCCGTCCGACATCAGCACGATGCGGGCCGGCGGGGGCGTGCCGGCGGTGTCCGGCGGCACGGCGTTGATGGCCTCGATCGACGCGAAGATCGCCTCGCCCTTGGCCGTCCGCTCGCCGAGCTTCAGGTTCGAGATGCCCCGCTTGAGCAGATCGTGGTCGGTCGTGGGCGCCACCTTCACGATGGCGCTGCCGTTGAACTCGACGATGCCGACGTTGATCTTCGGGGGGAGGATGTCGATGAACGACGCGGCCGCGACCTTGGCCGCTTCGATGCGGCTCGGGGCGACGTCGGTCGCCTGCATCGAGAGCGACGTGTCGATGGCCAGGATGATGGTGGCGCGCTCGCGTGGCACGCGCTCTTCGTGGGTCGGTTGCGCGAAGCCGACGA
Source organism: uncultured Iamiaceae bacterium (assembly GCA_964446345.1). Lineage (GTDB taxonomy): Bacteria > Actinomycetota > Acidimicrobiia > Acidimicrobiales > Acidimicrobilacustridaceae > CAYUOL01. The sequence continues at coordinate 13,328 of CAYUOL010000133.1, forward strand.
CGAGCACGGCCATCGCGAGGATGAAGAACACAGCCGGCACGTGGCGGCGCCACCCCGGCTTGCGGGGCGCGATGCGGTCGAGCAGTTGCAGGTTCGTGAACTTCACCGCGTAGGCGCGTCGACGCGACTGCACCACGAGGTACGCCACGAACAGCGCGGCCACGATCGGCAGCAGGATCAACCGTTCAGGAGACAGGAAGTTCATTGCGGGCGTTGCCTCTTTCGAGAGATCAGGGGCGAGATCAGGGGTGAGATCACGGGCGGGATCTCGCTCGGGATCACGAGCGGGATCGCAGGGGGCCGTGCGGAGGGCCGTGCGCTGCGCGGCGGCGTCATCGCTTGACCCGCGCCAGGGCGTCGATGCGGTCCCGTCGCCAGGACACGAACCGCACGAGATCGAGGAGCCAATCGGAGTCGGTGCGCAGCACGAGGTGGTCGGCGCCCGTGGAGCGGATCATGCGCGCGTTGTTGGCGCGCTGCTCGGCGGCCTCGGACCCGAAGGCGGCGCGGACCGCGGCGCTCGAGGTGTTCAGCTCGCGGATGTCACCTGTCTCGGGATCGAACACCTCGATGATGCCGACGTCGGGGATCTCCAGCTCGCGGGGGTCGACGACCTCGACGGCGAGCACCTCGTGGCGCGCGGACAGCGCCCGCATCGGCTTGTCCCACCCTTCGTCGGTGAGGAAGTCGGAGACCACGACCGCGAGGCCGCGGCGCCGCATCGTGAGGTTCAGGCGCTGGAGGCCGAGGGTGAGGTCGGACGTGCCGGCGTGCTCCGCCTTGGCGGCGGTGACCACGCGGTGGAGCATGGCCTGCAGGTTCACGCGTCCGGTCTTGGCGGGCAGGATCTGCAGCCGGTCGCCCTCGAGCGTGATGGCGCCGATGCGGTTGCCGGTGCGGGCGGTCAGGAAGCCGACGGCGGCGGTGGCGGCCACCGCCAGATCGCGCTTCTCGCAGTCCGCGGTGCCGAAGCCCAGGCTGGCCGAGAGGTCGGCCAGCACCCAGGTCTCGAGCTCGCGGTCGGCGATGGTCTCGCGGATGTGCGGCGTCTGCGTGCGGGCGGTGACGTTCCAGTCGATCCGGCGCACGTCATCGCCCGGCGTGTACTGCCGGGTCTCACCGAGCTCGGAGCCGTGGCCCGGGACCAGGCCGCGGTAGTCGCCCTGGAGCATGCCGTCGAGGCGGCGGGTCACCGTCAGCTCGAGGCGGCGCAGGATGTCCGACGTGGGGCCGGTCTGCAGGCTGGGGGGATGGTTCGCATCCCCGCGCAGCTCTGCGTTGTGTCCCTTGGCGGTGAACGCAGCGTGGGCTCGTCGGCTCATGGTCGGGATCGATCCTGCTCGCGGCTTCGGTCGGGGTGCGGGGGACGGGTCACGCGTTCGGCCGGACCCAGCCGCCGGTGGCGGCCTGAGGTGCGCCGGCCATCGTGCCCGAGCCCTGCGCGTGGGTGTGGCTCACCTGCGCGGAACGGTCCTGGCCCGGGGCCACCCGCGGCGCGGGCACGGTCGAGAGCAGCCGGGCCAGGATCTGCTCGGTGGTCAGACCCTGGGCCAGTGCTTCGTACGAGAGCACGAGCCGGTGGCGCAGCACGTCGGGGGCGATGTCGAACACGTCCTGCGGCAGGGCGTAGTTGCGGCCGCGGAGCAGGGCGAGCGCGCGGGCGCCGGCGACGAGGGCGAGGCTGGCACGAGGGCTGGCGCCGAAGCTGATCAGCTCGGTCAGCTCGGGGAGGCTGTAGGACTCGGGGTTCCGCGTCGCGAGCACGAGGCTGACCGCGTAGTCGACGACGCCGTGGTCGACGTAGACGAGGTCGACCGCCTGCTGCGCCCGCTGCAGCTGGTCGAGGCTCAGCACCTCTTGCGCCTTGGGCGGGTGCACGCCCATGCGGTGCACGATCTCGAGCTCCTCGGTCGGGCTCGGGTAGCCGAGCACGACCTTCATCATGAAGCGGTCGCGCTGCGCTTCGGGCAACGGGTAGACGCCTTCGGACTCGATCGGGTTCTGCGTCGCCAGCACGAGGAACGGCAGCGGCACGTCGAAGGTCTGGCCGCCGATGGACACGTGCTTCTCGGCCATGACCTCGAGCAGCGCGGATTGCACCTTGGCGGGGGCGCGGTTGATCTCGTCGGCCAAGAGGAAGTTGACGAAGATCGGACCGAGCTCGATGTCGAACGACTCGGTCGACCCGCGGTAGATCCGCGTGCCCACGATGTCGGCAGGGAGCAGGTCGGGGGTGAACTGCAGGCGGGCGAAGGTGCCGCCGACGGCCGTGGCCATCGTCTCGATGGCGAGGGTCTTGGCGAGGCCGGGCACGCCTTCGAGGAGCACGTGGCCCCGGGCCAGCAGGCACACGAGGAGGCGTTCGATCGTGCGGTCCTGCCCGACGATGACCTTCTTGATCTCGAACATCGCCTGCTCGAGCAGCTGGGCCTCGGCCACCGGCGCGGCGGCGGGCGGCGTCGACGGCATGGGCCCCGGTGCCGGGGCGGACGGAGCGCTGGGCAGCGGTGCGGGGCGTGCCAGTGGGGTGGACGCCGGGTTCGTGGGCGCCGCGGTGGGGGCCGGTGGCGTCGCCGCGGCCGCCGGGTTCGTCAGCGGGGGCGGTGGGGTGGTGCCGACGGGACGGGTCGGTGACGCGCCGGGCGCACCGGGCAGGCGGGGCTGGGAGGGACCGTCGGACTCGCTGGGCATGGAAGCTCCTGGGGGGACTGTCGGGGGAGGATCGGGGGAAGGGTCGAGGTGAGGCTCGGCGGCAGCGCTCGAGCGCGGCGGGTTGCAGGTGGCCGGCAGTCGACCAGGCAGGATCGAAAGCCACGGTAAAGGACACGACCAGGCTACGGGGAGGGAGCCGGGGGTGGGCGGCCCGGGCGCGCGACCCCGTGCCCCCTCCGATTGGTCGGCGCCGCCGGCGCGCGCCTTTACGTGACCTTTCCCACCGACGTGGGAGAACGGGCCGATCCCATGTCTCAGGTCCGGCGCCCGTGCGGCGCCGGCGACGCGATCGGCGCCGATGGGCGTCGGGCCGAAAGGGGGGCCCATGTTCCGACCGAACCGTGGTCGCCGCGGCCCGACGCTCCGCCCGCCCGCCGACAGCGCGACGGCCGACGGCA
>CAYUOL010000134.1:0-16197 GCA_964446345.1 uncultured Iamiaceae bacterium
CTTCGCGACCTCCTTGACGAGCTCGGCGCCAATCTTCTCGTAGGGGTCCTCGAGGTCGATCTCCTTGGCGATGGAGACGCCGTCGTTCGTGATGGTGGGGGCGCCCCACTTCTTGTCGAGCACGACGTTGCGGCCCTTCGGGCCGAGGGTGACGCGCACGGCGTCGGCGAGCTGGTTCATGCCACGCTCGAGCGAACGACGAGCTTCCTCGTCGAACGAGATGATCTTCGCCATCGGGGTGTGTCCTCCGTCTGGGGGTCGTCGGCCGGACGGCTCGACGCTGTCTCTTGCAGGTGTTGCGACCCAGAGGCGTTAGCACTCTCGGGTTGTGAGTGCTAACAGCCAATCAGACGCGACAAGGGACTGCAACCCCGCAGCCGAGGAATCGCCGCGGACCCCCGCCGTTCGCTACTCGTCGCCGGCCTGGCGGCGCCGCAGATCGTCTTCGCGGCGCTGGAGCTCGTCGGCCCAGGCCTGCTCGCGGCGGGCCAGGTCGGCCTCCCAGGCGTGCAGGTCCTGGCCCGTCGGCGACGTCGGCCGGTTGGCCGAGGACGACGGCGTCGCCGGTGGCGTCGACGGCGACGACGGTGGCGCCGAGCTGTTGATCGTGCGGAGGAAGTCGGGGTTGTCGTCGGGGGCGGCCGGGCGGCGGATCGGCTTGCGGTACGTGGTGTCGCCGGGCAGGTACCCGGCCTTGGCGGGCCGGCCGAAGAAGATCCAGGCGCCCGCACCGATCACGAAGCCGAAGAGGACGATGAAGATCCACGTGCTCTTCGGCAGGTTCCGCGCGAGCGAGCCGTCGGTCGTGATCACGTCGACCAGGCCGTAGATCCAGATCGCCAGGAACACCAGGCTCAGGAACTCGTCCACGAACAGCATGCCGGTGTCCCTCCCGCTCCCGCTTCCCGCTCGCTGCACCCCCTGCGCAGCCCGTCGCCCGAATGTACCGCACCACGGCTCGCGCGGGCCCGGACGCCGAACGGGAGCAACTACGTTCCTCCGTTGCACCAGGTCGCGACGCCCGCGACCGCGGGGAGGGATCGGATGGAACAGATGCGCACCCGCGTCGTGATCATCGGCGCCGGCGTCGGCGGGCTCGGTGCGGCGCTCGCGCTCTCCCGCGCCGGCCACGACGTGACGATCATCGAGCGCGACGCCACCCCGACCCCGACCGACCCGGACTCGGCGTTCGACTGGGACCGCCGGGGCGCGCCGCAGGTGCGCCACTCCCACGCGCTGCTCGCCCGCCTGCGCAACCTGCTGCGCGACCACTACCCGGACGTGCTCGAGGCGCTGCTGGCCGCCGGCGCGACCGAGCTGCGGTTCTGCGACGACCTGCCCGAGGAGATGACGGACCGCGCCCCGCGCGACGGCGACGACGACCTCGTCGCCATCGCCTGCCGGCGCACCACCTTCGAGTGGGTGCTGCGCCGGGCCGTGCTGGCCGAGGACCACGTGCGGCTGCGCGACGGTGTGAGCGTCGACGGGCTGCGCACCGAGGTCACCCCCGACGGCGTCGTGCGCGTGACCGGCGTCCACCTCGGCACCGGGGGTGGCGACGGGGGTGGCGCCGGGGGTGGCGAGACGCTCGACGCAGACGTGGTCGTCGCCGCCACCGGGCGCCGGTCGGGCGTGCCGCGCTGGCTGGCCACGGCCGGCATCGAGCTCGAGACGAAGGAGGAGGACACCGGCATCGTCTACCTGTCGCGCTTCTACCGCCTCCTCGACGGTGCCGACCTGCCCCCCACCACGGGCCCGATCGGCGGCGACCTCGGGTACCTCAAGTACGCGGTCTTCCTCGGCGACAACCGCACGTACTCGGTCACCTTCGCGGTGCGCTCCGGCGATGCCGAGCTGCGCGCCCTGCTGCTCGAGCCCGCCACGTTCGACGCGGCGGCGCGCGCACTGCCCGCCACGACGGCCTGGGCCGACGACACCGTCGGCGAGGCGATCACCTCCGTCAACGTCATGGCGGGTCTGCTCAACCGGCGCATCCGCTTCCTCGACGAGCACGATCAGCCGCGCGTGCTCGGGCTGCACGCCGTCGGGGACGCGCACACCTGCACCAACCCGCTGTACGGGCGCGGGTGCTCCCTCGCCATGGTGCAGGCGGACCTGCTCGCTGCGGCGGTCGACGCGCATCCCGACGACCCGACCGCGCGCGCCGTGCACTACGAGCTCGCGTGTCGGCGCGAGATCGAGCCCTGGTACAAGGCCGCGGTCGCGCAGGACCGCCAGGCGCGCACCCAGGCCGCCCGCGGCACGGCCGCGAGCGCTGGGCACAACGGCGACGCCGGTGACGCCGGGGACGCGCCGGCCACCACCGCGCCGGTCGGCGCACCCGCCGCCGAGCCCGATCTCGATCGGATCGACGAGGACGTCGAGAGCCAGCCCGACTTCGTGGCCGATCTCATGCGGGACGGGTTGCTCCCCGCGGTGCGGACCGACGCCGTGGTGTTCCGCGCGTTCATACGCGCGTTCAACCTGCTCGTCGCGCCGGACGCGCTGCTCAACGACGCCGACGTCATCGGACGCGTGCTGACCGTCTACCAGGAGCGCGAGAACCGTCCGCCCGAGCGCGTGCTGGGCCCGCCGCGGGAAGAGATGGTGTCGGTGCTCGCGACGGCCGGGCCGTCATGACGTGCCGCCTCGACCCTGCCTCCACGCGCGGCTCGTCGCTCGTCACTCGGACAGCGGCCCAAAAAGACCTGAGCCGGTTGATCTGACCGCCGCCTGATCAACCGGCCTTCGGCCTCTGGGTTTTCCCGCCGTTTGATTCGCTGGGAATCTGGGATGCCGCTTGTACAGACAGCATCGGGCATGCATGCGGGCTTGTGTAGCCAAATGGGTCCATCGGTCCCCCAAATGAGTCAGGCGGCCCAACGTCGCGGACCACCTCGCCCGAGGTCGTGGCGCAGCCCGCAGCGGAGCGTGAGATCGAACCCTCGAGCAGCACGAACCGTGAGGCTCACGCTCCGCGATGTGACGCTCACGATGCGTCGCACAACCGCCATCCCGATGCCCGCCCGACACGGGGCGCGTCAACCGCCGGCGACCGCCTGCATGATCGAGAGCGTGCCGCCGTCGGGGACCGCGGTCGAGAGCCCGTCGAGGAAGCGCACGTCGTCGTCGTCGACGAACACGTTCACGTAGCGCACGAGCTTGCCGTCGCCGTCGAGCAGCTTCTCCTTGAACCCGGGGTGGGCGGCGTCGAGCGCCTCGAGCACCTCGCCGACGGTCGCCCCGTCGACGGTGACTTGGCCGTTGCCGCTGGTCATCGTGCGGAAGACGGGGGGCACGCGGACGGTGACGCTCATGTTGGTTCCCTCGGGTCGGACCGCGACGTGCGGTCGAGTGCTGGTTCTGGTGACCCGGAATCGTACTGGCCGGGTTGGGTGGAGCGGCCAGTTCGTCCCCTACGCTGGCCCGGCGGAGGCAGGAGCCTTCGACGGCCCGTCGTGCCGGCGCGTCGCGAGAGAACCCCGACGATGATCCCCACCTTCCACCACGCCGAGTTCGATCCGACGTCACTGGTCGAACGCAAGGGCAACCAGACCGTCTCTGTGTGCCTGCCGGCGCGCAACGAGGAGCGCACGGTCGGCCCGATCATCGAGGCGGTGCGCACCCACTTCGTCGAGCGCACCGCGCTGGTCGACGAGCTCATCGTCATCGACGACCACTCCACCGACCGCACGGCCGACGTCGCCGGCGCCGCCGGGGCGAAGGTGCACGCCGCCGAGTCGATCCTGCCGGAGTACGGCGAGGGCCACGGCAAGGGCGAGGCGATGTGGAAGTCGCTGTTCGTCTCCACCGGCGACATCGTCGTGTGGTGCGACGCCGACGTGCTCGACTTCGACCCGCGCTACGTCGTGGGACTGGTCGGGCCGCTGCTGACCCACGCCGACCTCGCGTTCGTCAAGGGCTTCTACGACCGCCCGATCGCCGGCGACGGCACCGGCGGCGGCCGCGTGACCGAGCTCGTCGCCCGGCCCGTCATCTCGTTGCTCTTCCCCCACCTCGCCCCCATCGTGCAGCCCCTCGCCGGGGAGTACGCCGGCCGGCGCTCGGCCCTCGAGCTGCTGCCCTTCGTGCAGGGCTACGGGGTCGATCTCGGCCTGCTCATCGACCTGGCCGAGCGCTTCGGGGCCGAGGCCATCGGGCAGGTCGACCTCGGCACCCGCGTGCACCGCAACCGCCCGCTGCACGAGCTGTCGCCCCAGGCGATGTCGGTGCTGCAGACGGCGTTGCGCCGCACCGATCGCGACCTCATCGGCGAATCGGCCGTCCTGGCCCGGCCCGGCACCGATCCCGTCACGATCGACGTGGCGGAGCGGCCGGCCCTCGCCGACGTGCCCGCCTACCGCGACCGCCTCACAGCCTGAGCGTCACGGGCCGGCACGTCGGGCCCCCGAACCGGGCTCCGGCGCGAAATCCAGAGACTTTTCGCGAAACCGTCAAGTCTCCGCCGGTTGCGTCCGACAGGTCATAGGTCGCTCGGCCTACACGTCTGGGTCGAACGGCTCCCTTACCAACGGTGGCCGGTGCTTGCTGCTGCAGGGCCCGCTACCCCTTCACGATCGAGCGTGACGAACCCGCAGGAGCCCTGCCTATGGCCAATGCACCCTTCCCCCAGCCCGACGGAGACCGGGGGTCAGCTGCAACCCGAGTCGAAACCGAAGCTGAACGAAGAGCCGCCCGACTCGCCGAGTTGGTGTCCGGGCTCACTGGGTGCGAGAAGGGCGGTGCGCTCCACGCCGTCCGCGAGCAACGCAACGGAGCAAGCACACACACCGATGACGCCCTCGAGGTGGTCGCCCGTGCGATCGTCGAGGTCGAGGCGCCTCCCCCCGAGGGGTTCCGGTTCGCCGGCTTCCTGCGGGAGGACGCGCTGGTCCAGCACGGGTCGCTGCGCCGCTGGGACCGGCTGCACGACGAAGAGGACCGCGTGGAAGACCAGATCGTCACGATCGACCTCGATCGCCTCGACCGGCGGCGCATGCGCCGGACCTTCGAGTTCGATCGCCTCGACCGGTTCGACTGACCCTCCGCAGACGCCCACGTCGGCGCTCGCCCCTCGGGGGCGAGCGCTCGGGCGCGCCCGCTACGCGCGGACGGGGGGCTGACGATCGATCCAGGGGCGGGCGGCTTCGAGCTGCGCGGCGACCCGGAGCAGCAGGTCCTCGCGGCCGTAGGCGGCCACGAGCTGCACGCCGATGGGCAGCCCGTCGTCGCTCCAGTGCAGCGGCAGCGAGATGGCCGGCTGGCCCGTGACGTTGAACGGCACGGTGAACTGCACGATCGGGGCGGCGCGGAACAAGCCGTTCAACGGGTTGTCGGGCTGGGCGGCGAACTCGCCCAGGCGCGGCGGCGGCTCGGTCAGCGTCGGCGTCAGCAGCAGGTCGTTGCCGTCGGCCCACCACGCGGCCATCCGACGCGTGAACTGCTGCATGAAGGCCAGGGCCTCCTGCAGCTGCACCCCCGTCACGGCGCGCCCCATCTCGGCGGTCGCCCAGGTGCCGGCTTCGACCGACTCCGCGGTGACCGGCACCCCGGTGAACCTGCTCATCTCGTCGAGGTCCGCCGCGGTCCACGCGGCGAAGGCGTTGATGAAGTGCGCGGTGAACGCCGCCTGGTACTCGGCGTCCTCGAGCAGCTCGTGGTTCGCCGGGCTCACGTCGTGGCCGAGGGACGCGAGCAGCTCAGCAGCGCCCTCGACCGCCGCGATGCAGTCGGGGTGGGTGCGGATCGAGGGATCACCGGGCTGCACCTGCAGGCCGATGCGCAGGCGTCCGGGGTCCGCCCCGACCTCGCTCGTGTACGGACGCAGGGGCGGCGGGGCGGCGTAGGGGTCGCCCGGCATGAGCCCCTCGACCACGTCGAGCACCGCCGCGGTGTCGCGCACGGTGCGGGTCACCGCGAGGCGGCGCACGAGGCCGCCCCACGCCTCCCCCACCTCGGGTCCGAGCGAGTGCCGGCCGCGGGTGGGGATCAGGCCGACGAGACCGCACTCGCTCGCCGGGATCCGGATGGAACCGCCGCCGTCGCCGGCATGACCGACGGCCACGATGTGCGCTGCGACGGCCGCCGCGGACCCACCGCTCGACCCGCCGGTCGAGTGCTCGAGGTTCCACGGGTTGCGGCTTGGTCCGTAGGACTCCGGCTCGGTGGTCGGCACGAGGCCGAGCTCCGGGCTGTTGGTGCGGCCGATGATGAGGGCGCCCGCCTGCTTCAGCTTGGCGTGGAAGTAGGAGTCGTGGTCGGCGACGTAGCCGATGTCCTTCAGGTGCCGCGAGCCGCCGTGGTACGGATCGCCCTCCGTCATGCCGTCGAGGTCCTTCACGACGATCGGGACGCCGGCGAGCGGGCCGGACCCGACGTCGCCCACCGCCTCCGCGCGCGCCTTCTCGTAGCGCTCGTGGATGATGGCGTTGATCTGCGGGTTCACGGCCTCGGCCCGGGCGATCGCCGCCTCGACGAGCTCGAGCGGCTTGACCTCACCCGCCCGCACCAGGTCGGCTTGGGCCACGGCATCGAGGTCGGCGTACTCGTCGGTCATCGGATCCCCCCGGGATGGTCGTTCTCTCTCGTGGCGATCGCCGCTCGCGATCGCTCTGCTGCGGGCGTCGCGCCGGTGCGGCGCGCCGGGCGCCGCCATCGTAGGGACGCCGCCCGGCCCGTGCGCCGCCGCCGGCGGGCCGGCGGCGAAAGCGCGGCGGAACCGCCGCCGGTCGGGCCTACCATTGCGGGGACCCGCAGAGCGCGGGGTGTCCCCCTTCACCGGTAGAGGTGCCCCCATGGATTCGATCGGCCCAGCGGACGACGACCTCGATCGGCCCCGCATCCCCGCGGTGGTGTACCTGATCGTGATCGCCTTGGCGGTGATCGGGCTCTTCTCGATCAGCGGGATGATCCTCGGTGCGGTCTTCTGGCTCGCCCGCCTCGTGTTCCTCGGCGTCGTCGCGATCGCCGTGCTCTGGATCCTGAAGATGATCTTCTTCGGGCGCAGCAGCGGGCGGCGCGCCGACTCCGAGATCTGACGCGGAGACGACAGCCGGAGCCTTCTGGGATCCGGCCGCTCAGCGGTCGCGCAGCCAGGCGCCGACGACGTCTTCGACGGCGGCCGCCGTGTCGTGCAGCGCCCGCTCCTCACCGACCTCGTCGACGAGCGCGATCACGTCGAGCCCCGCGGGCACGTCGTCGTAGACACGACCGACCACGGCGAGGACGGGCACCTCGAGCTCGGTGGCGGTCTCGAAGACGCCGCCGACCACCTTGCCCTCGAAGGACTCCGCGTCGAGGAAGCCCTCACCGGTGACGACGAGGTCGGCCGCCTCGATGCGCTCGGCGAGCTGCAGCTCGTCGGCCACCACCTCGAATCCGGACTCGATGGTGGCGCCGATCGCGGCGAGACCGCCCGCCAGCCCGCCGGCGGCACCGCTGCCCTCGAGGTCACGGATGTCGCGGTCGTGCTCCTGCTGGTATCGCTGCGCGAGCTGCTCGAGGCGCCGCCGCAGCAGCTTCACCTGCGCGGGTGACGCGCCCTTCTGCGGCGCGAACCGCTCGGCGGCGTCGACGAAGGTCGTGCGCACGTCACAGGCCACGATCAGGTCGACGGCGCGCAGGCGCTGGGGCGGGAACAGCGCGTCGAGCGCGCCCAGGCCACCGTCGGTCGTGGCCGATCCGCCGACCCCGACGATGACGCGCCGGGCACCGTGCTCGACCGCGTCGGCGATGAGCTCGCCCGTCCCGGCCGTGGTCGCGCCCATGGGATCGTTGCCCGCGGCTCCCCCGGCGAGCAGCAGCCCGGACGCCCGGGCCATCTCGATGACTGCCGTGCGGCGCGACAGGCGCCAGGCTGCGTCGACCGGCTCGCCGAGCGGGCCGGTGACGCGGCTCGTGCGGTTGGGCCCTCCGAGGGCATCGAGCGTGCCCTCGCCCCCGTCGGCCATCGGCACCTCGTCGCACGTGTGGCCGTGGGCTTGCGCGGCGCGGGCGATGGCCGCCGCGACCTCGCGAGCGGTGGCGGTGCCGCGGAACTTGTCGGGGGCGGCGACGACGTGCACCGGTGCATCCTGCCCGATGCGGTGAGCGCACGACGCCGACACGGGCGCCGGCAGCTCGTGCACGGCCGGCTGGACCCGGTGGTCGGACCCGCTCGACGCGTCGTGGCCGGACCCCGGTGGACGGGTCGCGTGGCGACGGCAGTAGGTTGCCGACCATGTCCACCGGCGCCCCTGACTCCACCGACGGCCCCCACCGCCCGCTCGTCGTCGTCTCCAACCGCGGCCCGGTCACGTTCCGCGTCGGCGACGACGGTGACCTCGTCGCCAAGCGCGGCGCCGGCGGGCTCGTGTCGGGCATCGGGCCGCTGCTCGTCGACACCGATGCCACGTGGATCGCGGCGGCGATGTCCGACGGCGACCGCATCGCCGCCGAGCAGGGGGTCATCGAGGCGGAGGGGTTCCGGGTGCGCGCCCTCGCGCTCGACCCGGAGCAGTACCGCATGGCCTACGACGTGGTCAGCAACGCCACGCTCTGGTTCGTGCACCACCACCTGTACGAGCTGGCGCGTCGCCCGCGGTTCGACACGCGGTGGCGCGCCGCCTGGGACGCCTACCGCACCGTCAACGAGGCGTTCGCCCGCGTGATCGTGGGCGAGGCCCCTGCCGACGCCACCGTGCTCGTGCAGGACTACCACCTCGCGCTCGTCGGTCGCACGGTGCGCGCCGAGCGACCCGACCTGCGCACCGCGCACTTCTCCCACACGCCCTTCGCCGTGCCCGACCTGTTCGCCGTGCTCCCCGACGACATCGCGGACGAGTACCTGGCGGGCATGGCCTCGTTCGACGCCTGCGGCTTCCACACCACCCGCTGGGCCGAGGCGTTCGCCGCCTGCTGCGCGCACCGAGGCATCGAGACCCCCACCACCTTCGTGTCACCGCTCGCCACCGACCAGGCCGACATCCGAGGCGTCGCCGCATCCGATGCCTGCCAAGCGGCCGGCGCGGTCCTGCGCGACGCCGTCGGCGATCGCCGCCTGATCGCCCGCGTCGATCGCATCGAGCTCTCGAAGAACCTGCTGCGCGGCTTCCTCGCCTACGAGGACCTGCTCGAGCGGTGGCCGCAGTGGCGTGAGCGCGTCGTGTTCGGTGCGTTCGTGTACGCGTCGCGCGAGGGCTTGGCGGAGTACCTGGCCTACCGCCAAGAGGTCGAGACGCTGGTGGCGAGGATCAACGGCCGGTGGGGCACCGACACCTGGACCCCGATCCTGCTCGACACCGGCGACGACTTCCCTGCGTCCGTCGCCGCGCTGCGCCTCTACGACGTGCTCCTCGTCAACCCGATCCGCGACGGGTTGAACCTCGTCGCGACGGAGGGGTGCCTGGTGAACGAGAACGACGGCGTGCTGCTGCTCAGCCCGGAGGCCGGCGCGTTCGAGCGCCTGGGTGACGCCGTCGTGCGCGTCAACCCGTTCGACGTCGCGTCCACAGCCGAGGCGCTGCACGAGGCGCTGTCGCTGGCGCCGCCCGCGCGAGCGGCACACGCCGCCCGCCTCCGCGCGCTCGCCGAAGCGCGCAGCCCGAGCGACTGGCTGCGCGAGCAGCGGGCCGCCGCCGAGGCCTGACGAGTCGCCGGCTCAGGCGAGGGGCGGGACGCGGTCGCGCAACGTGCGCAGCAGGTCGGCGACGCCCTCGGGACCGTCGACGGTGAGGTCGGCACGCTCGATCAGGTCGCTCGACTGCTCGTTGCCGCGCACGGCCACCCGCACGGTGTGCACGCCCTTCTGGCGCAACTGGTCGAGGCCGTCGAACGCCGGCAAGTCGCCCACGTCGTCCCCGACGAAGCACACACAGCGCAGGCTGGCGGCGAGATCGACGAGCAGCGTGCCCTTGTCGACGGCGATCGGCGGGTGCAGCTCGAAGGACATCTTCGCCCGGCGCACCTCGAGGCCGGAGCGCGCGGCCTGGCTCTCGACCCAGTCCTTGACCGCGTCGCCGATCTCGGGCGCGCCCCGGTAGTGCATCGTGATCGACAGGCCCTTCGGCTCGACGCGCATGCCGGCGGGGCCGTGCGCCGTGGAGCTCGCCGCGACGTCGGCGACGACCTCCCGCCAGGCGCCACTCGCGGGGTGGTCCTCCCGCTGGCCGTTGACGACGCGCTCGAGGCCGTAGATGCCGGCGAGCTCGAGGCGCTCGTCGGGGAAGTGCTGCTGCACGAACGCGACCGGGCGGCCCGAGAGGATGCCGACCCGGGCGAACCGGTCACTGAGCTCGCCGAGCAGGGCGGGCGCGCCGTCGAGCGGCACCGCGAGCGCAGGGTCGTCGACGATCGGCGACAGCGTGCCGTCGAAGTCGAAGAAGAGCCCGGAGCGCTTGGGATCCTCGGCGAAGGGAGCGAACGCGGCAGCCGGATCCATGGGCCCACCGGCCTCGATCAGGCCTTGTCCTTGCCGATGACGACCAGGACGTTGGCGCCGTTGAGCGACGTGGGGGGCGGACTCGGCATCGGCTCCACCGCCTTGCTCGAGATGCCCAGCGCCTTCGCCACGGCCGCGGCGTCTCCCTCGTAGCCGGGGTTGTAGTACACGGTGCTGGTCGGCAGCCCGGTGGTGGTGAGGTCGACGGTGCCGGCGATGCCGTAGTCCGCCGCCTTGAGCGTCGACGCGGCCGGACCGGCGATCGTCTGGGCGGGGTCGACGCCGTTGGCCACCATGACCTTCAGCGATGCCGGAGCCACGCTCGTGGGCGGCAGCGTCGGCGGGACGGTGGTGCCCTGCTCGGGCCGCGTGGTGCTCGGCGCCGCGTTGCGATCGATCGTGGACACGCTCGCCGCCAGGGTGGTCGTGGTCTTCGACGCGTCGACGGTGGAGGCGGTGTTGCCCTGCAGGCCCTTCCAGAAGATCAGCGCGCCGACGGCCAGGGTCACCACGATGACGGCGTAGCCCCGCATCGCCGCCTTCGCGTCGTCGACCGGCGGCTGCTTGTTCGCGGTGCTGGTCGCACGCGGGCCGGCCGCCTTCTTCTTCACGGCTCGCTTCTTCACGGGTCGCGCCGCGGGCGCCGGCGCGTCGGTGCTCGCCGGTCGGCCGGGATCACCGGGGACATCCGCCCCCAGGGGAGGATCCTGATCGCTCACGCGGGCGGTCTGCTCACCGGCTCGGAGGTTCGCTGACCTGGTAGCCCTCGTGGCGGGCCCGGCGGCGACGATCACGCAGGCGGCGCAGGCGCCGGACGACCAAGGGGTTGTAGTCGTGCGCTTCGGGCGTCTCGAGCAGCTCGTTGAGGATCTGGTAGTAGCGCGTGGCCGACAGCTCGAACCGATCTCGGATCAGCTGCTCCTTGGGGCCCACCTCGGACCACCAGGCGCCTTCGAAATCCAGAATGTCACGGTCTCGCTGCGTGAGCTCCATCCGGGGAAGCTTGGCCGCCCCGCACAGGCAATGCAAGGACCCTCGGGCGCTCCCGGCACCTACACCACAGGCGCCTCACCTGCGGGGATGGGTCGCCGCGAGCGGTCCGCGGAGGAGCCCGGCAGCGGCGGATCAGGCGAGCTCGACGAGGTCGATCATCTCGTCGCTGAAGTAGTCGAGCGTGCCATCGGGCATGAGGAGCGCGCGGTCGGGGGCGAGGGCCTTCACGAACTCGACGTCGTGGCTGACGATGATCATCGAGCCGGGCCAGCTGGCCAGCGCCTGCCCCGTCGCCGTGCGCGACATCGGGTCGAGGTTGTTCGTCGGTTCGTCGAGCAGCAGCAGGTTGTGGCGCCCGGCGACGAGCTGGGCGAGGGCGAGCTTCGTCTTCTCGCCGCCCGACAGCGTGGACGCGTCCTGGTGGGCCTTGTCGCCGCTCAGGCCGAACATGCCCATCAGCGAGCGCAGGCCCTGGTCGCCGAGGTTCGATTCTTCGCGCATGTGATCGAGCAGCGACCGGCCGGCCACGATGCCCTCGTGCTCCTGGGCGTAGTAGCCCACGGACACGTTGAGCCCGTACTCGACGGTGCCGAGATCCGCGTCGAGACGATCGGCGAGGATCTTCAGCAGCGTCGTCTTGCCGGCGCCGTTGAAGCCCATGATGAGCAGCCGCTCCCCGCGGCCAACGTCGAACGTGATGTCGGAGAACACGTCGAGCGCGCCGTACGACTTCCACAGCTCGGATGCCGTCAGCACGGTGCGCCCGCACGAGGGTGGCTCGGGGAAGCGCAGCTCGAGTGTGCGCCGCTTGGTCGGCCCCTCGACCTGCACGGCCTTCAGGCGCTCGGTGCGGGCGTCGAGGTTCTTCGCGACCCGGGCGCGCTTGGCGGTCTGGCCCCGCATCGAGTCCGCCAGCGTCGACAACCGGGTGATCTCTGCGGCCTGACGCACCGCGAGCTTCGCGATGCGCTCCTCGTCGCGCTCGCGGCTGACCAAGTACTTCGAGTAGGTGCCCTTGTACTCGACGATCTCGCCGACGGCGTCTTCCTCTTCGCGGTCGAGGTGGATGACGCGCGTGATGGCTTCGTCGAGCAGGTCGAGGTCGTGGCTGATCACCAGCAGCGCGCCGCGGTAGTTGCGCAGGAACTTGAGCAGCCAGTCGCGGGCGTCGGCATCGAGGTGGTTCGTCGGCTCGTCGAGCAGCAGCAGGTCGCTGCCGGCGAAGAGGATGCGGGCGAGCTCGAGGCGGCGCCGCTCGCCCCCGGAGAGCGCGCCGAGCGTCAGGTCGAGGCGGTCGGAGCGCAGCCCGAGGCCGTCGACGAGGCGCCGCACCTCGGACTCGGCGGCGTAGCCACCGTCCATCTCGAACTGCTCCTGGGCCTTCGAGAAGCGCTCGATGTTCTTGTCGGAGGCGTCCTCCTCCATCGCCAGGCGCAGCTTCTCGATGCGGTTGGCCGCTTCGTCGAGGCCGCGGCCGGAGAGCACGTGCGAGAGGCAGTTGGTGTCGTCGGGGATGTTGTCGGCGCGCGGGTCCTGCGACAGGTAGCCCGTGGCGCCCTCGCGCTTCGCGACGCCGGACTTGGGCGTGGCGGCGCCGCCCAGCACCCGGAACAACGTGGTCTTGCCGGCGCCGTTGCGGCCGACGAGGCCGACCTTGTCGCCGGCGCGCACCTGGAAGGTCACGCCGTCGACGATGGTCTTGCCACCGATCTCGACCACGAGGTTGTTCACCGTCAACACCCCACCAGTGTCGCAGGGCGACACCGATTCACCGATTCGAGGGGTGGTGGCTCCCGTCACCAATCCCGGAGAGCGGCCGCCCGACGCCCACGTCTCGGGACGCTTGCCCCCGGTCTTCGGTGGTCGAGGGCCCGAGAGTGGGTGCCCGGGGCGCGGTTCAGACGGCGGTGACGTTGCGGATCGGCCGCGCCGGGCGCGACGGCTGGCCGCGCACAGCGTCCGCCGCCGGATGATCGGGGTGCGGGTCGACGCCGTCCCAGACCGGCAGCACCAGCGCCGATGCCCGCGCACCACCACGACCGACGAGGTGGGAAGCGCCGGCCTCCACCGGGTTCTCGAAGCACCAGAACGGCGAGTCACGGCCGGGCGTCGACACGGTGAGGCGCAGGCGGGAGCCCGCGCGGAAGACCTGGGCGACCGGGTTGAACGGAACGCGGAAGTTGGTCCACTCGCCGGGAACGAGATCGACGCGATCCGCGGGCGTGAAGGTGTAGTCGACGCGGAGCTCGTCGCTGCGGGTCGGGTCTTCCTTGCGGTGCGCGGGGCGGTGCCAGCCGGACTGCACCTTGAGCTCGTGGCCGTCGGGGCGGATCTCGGTGAGCGTCACCTGCACCGAGGTGTCGGTCGTCCCCGGTTCGAGCCAGAGGTCGACGTGGCCCTGCCCGACGACGACGACGGTCTCCTCGAGGGGCTCGGTCTCGTAGGCCGCGGTGTGCTCGTCGGCGAAGTGCGTCCACTCGATCGGCACCGTGGGCTTGATGAAGTCGTTGAACTCCTCGGTCAGCGCGTAGCAGAGCGGGCCGGCCTCGAGGTCGTCCTCGTAGCGATCGGCGCCATGCTCTTCCGGTGGCGCGTCGACCAGCGAGCCGTCGGCCGCCAACCACCACCGGCGGGGTTCGCACCCCGGCGGCGGGAACGACGGGGCGCTCACCTCGAAGCGCGCACCGGGCGCACCGGCCACCTCGCCCCCGGCACCGCTCTCGAAGAGGATCCGCACCGGCGGCTCGGCGAGGTAGCGCGCCAGCGCGGCGTCGAAGTCGTCGACGAGGTCACCGAAGCGATCCGCCTCGATCTCCGCGGTGTACCCGAAGTGCTCGGCGAACTGCGACGGCGCGACCACGCGGATGAGCTCGGGGACCACGGGCACGCGGCGGGCGACGTGGAAGGAGAGGAACTCGAACCAACGGGCGATCACCATCGGGCTGTACCCGTCGGGGTGATGACCGTTGAAGACGGTGAAGCGCACGTTGGGCGACGCCGTGAACTCCTCGAGCATCAGCGCGAAGCGGCTGCCCGTCTGCTCGTCCTGCCAGGCGCCCGTCAGGTACACCGGCACCTCGATGCGGTGCACCGCGTTGGCGACGCGGCGCGCTTCGAGCGCGGGCCGGAAGGCGTCGACCGTGCGACCGAACGTCTCGAAGTCGGTCTCGAGGCTGCGGATGCGCTGGTTGGCGGCGGCCTGCTCGTCGCCGGCATCGATGCGGGCCTGGTCCCAGGCCATGCCGCCCATCTTCGTCTCGGCGTCGCGCAAGGCGAGCCACGCGCGCGTGAAGCCCGAGTTGTAGGTGCCGCCCGGCCACTGCTGGCGCCACAGGTCGTCGATGACCGACAGCGGCGTGATCGCGGCGAGGCTCGGGGGGCGGGTCGCCGCGACGAACAGCTGCGAGATGCCCGGGTAGCTGAGGCCGACCATGCCCGGCTTGCCGTGCAGCACCCATGGCTGGCGCGCCACGGTCTCGACGATGTCGTAGCCGTCGGCGGACTGCGCCGGGCTGAACACGTCGAACACGCCACCCGAGCAGCCGGTGCCGCGCATGTTGACGCCGACGACGGCGAAGCCCATGAGGTTCGCCAGCAGGGTGCCCGGCTGCGGGGCATCCGGGTTCGACGGGCCGTAGCCCGAGTACTCGATGACCGTCGGCCACGGTGCCGGGCCGTACAGGTCCTCGTTCGGGAACCACGTGTTGTACGAGAGCGTGACGCCGTCGCGCATCTTCATGTAGCCGAAGCCGGCGCCGATCTCCTGCTCGTACAGCGAGGGGTCGGGGTGGTCTTCGACGGCCATGACCCGCGCCGGGCCGATCTCGGTCGCCGGCTCGCTCGACACGTCGAGCACCGCATAGTCGCCCGGCGCCAACATCTCGCCGCTGCGCACGACGCGCACCATGTCGTCCTTGGTCGCGAGCACCTCGTGCTCGAGCGGCACGAACGAGACGTGGGCGTTGCCCATGTGGTCGGCGACGAGCGTGACGACGGGACGCCCCGCGGCGGTGTCGACGCGCAGGTGGGTGCCCGGCGCGGCGCCGGTGATCGTGAGCGTCTCGACGCCGGGTTGGATGCGGACGCCTTCGTCCCCCGTTTGCTTCGCCGCGCCGGCGGCGGTGCCGCTGGTCTCGATCGCTCCCGCGCTCGTGCTCTCCGCCATGTCGTGGATCCCCCTCGTTCCGGTTCCGCCCTCGGTCGCACCGTAGTGGGTGGGCGTTCGATCATCGCTACGATCGCCCGCCATGGACCCGACGGCCCCCGAACCCGCCGCCGCCGTCGCGCCCGCAGCCGAGCCCCTCAGCCCCGAGGCCGCCTGGGGCTTGCGGGCCGTGATGATGGTGCTCATGTTCCTGCTGCGCTGGATCGGCAGCGGGTCGTCGCCGACCGCCGCCGAATCCACCGAGCCGGAGCACGAGCCCGCGCTCCCCGATCCGCAGCAGCGGGTACAACGGGCGCAGCGCGTAGCCAAGAGCACCGCCGTGGTCACGAACCCGCGCCCGGAGTCGGCCACGGCGACGGCAGTCGCCACGCGCGGCGCGTCATCGGCGAATCGGAAGCGGGCGCTGTACGCGTCGGCCGTGACAGCGGCGGGCACGGCGGCGTGGGTCGCCGGCCGCCGATCCGGCGGACGACGCTGACGAGCAACCGAGACAGGCGGGCGACGACGCAGGCTCTACGCTGTCAGGACCCGAGGGCGGCGTCGGCGACGCCCACCTCGGCCAAGCCCGAGTAGCTCAGTTGGCCAGAGCAGCTGTCTTGTAAACAGCAGGTCGTCGGTTCGA
>CAYUOL010000135.1:0-13852 GCA_964446345.1 uncultured Iamiaceae bacterium
TAGGCCGCTTCGGCGATCACAAGACCGGTCGTGAGCAATGGGCCCGGCTCCGTGGCAAGCAGCTCGAGGCACGCGTCGTGGTCGGGATCGCCGCGGTCGCCGAGCGCGACCAGCGGACCGGTGTCGATGATCAACACGGTCTGTCAGTCGCGTCCGAAGCCATCGGCGAGCATCTGGTCCGCGTCCCGGGCGAACCGCGTGCCGTCGGACTCGCCGACTCCGGCCAGCGCGAACTTCCGGTGCGAGTGGGGGGCCCGCACATGCTCGTTCACCGATTCAGTGATCAGGGCTTCGATCGTGGTCGCGCGTCGTTCGGCTTCGGCCCGCAGCACCGCGAGCAGCTCGTCGGGCAGATCAAGGGTGACGGACATGACCGCCAGTCTAGAACTTCACCCGGCTCGGCCCGTCGCTCCGCCCGCTCAATGCCGCCGTGCTCGTACGCCGCGGTGCTCGGCAGGCCGGCAGCACGAGGTTGCGCTGACGAGCGACACGTCTGCGACGCTCAGATGCCTTCGACGAGGTTCCGCTCAAGAAGGTCAGCGCGCTCGCAACGGATGTCCAAGGGCTCAATCCGGCCTGACGCACCGATTCCGATGAAGCTCAGCCGGTGCCTTCCTTCGGATCGTCCGTCGGGCAGCTGCGCAGCGAGTTCGGCGATGACGTCGTCGATGCTCACGCCGCGGCGCACCGCTTCGGCTCGGAGGCGACGCAGCGCCTCGGCGGGAAGGTCGACGGTTACGTCCATGCCCGAAGCGAAGGGGGCACACCCCACAGATGAAGGTCGACCTGCCTCTTCCCGAGCCTGACTCTGGTCACGAGTTGGTCACGAACTCTGTGAAACGGGCCGGTACACGACGAAACCGGCCGGACGACCAAATCGCGTTTGCGCTGGTCAGCGCTACTGAGCGGAACGCGGCGTCACCAGACAACACGGTCGATGAGGAGTTCGAGTCCTCTCCCCCGAGCTCGAGTGGCGGGTCAGGTGGCGGTCAGGCGGCGGGTCAGGTTGCGGGTCGGGTTGCGGCTCAGGTGGCAACGCAAGCGGCGGCCGACCCGGCGTCGCGCTCGCCCAGGCACCGGGCGGCGGCGCGCGAAGATGGCGGCCGACCAGCCCGCCAGCCGCACCGCCAGGGAGGGGAGCTCGCAGGGTGGCAGCACCGCCGGCGCCGACCGACCCGACACCCGCGCCCGTCCCGGCGCCTCGTCCCGCGCGCCGTGCGGCGCTCGAGCGCTGGATGCCGGGCATCCGCGTCGTGCGCACCTACCGTCCTGCGTGGCTGCGCTTCGACCTGGTGGCCGGCATCGTGCTGGCCGCGATCCTGGTGCCCCAGGGCATGGCGTACGCGGAGCTGGCCGGGCTCCCGCCGGTCACCGGCTTGTACACGACGGTCGCCTGCCTCGTCGGCTACGCCGTGTTCGGTCCTTCTCGGGTGCTCGTACTCGGGCCCGACTCCTCGGTGTCGCCCCTGATCTTCGCCGCGATCACCCCGTTGCTCGTCGCCGGCGACGACCCCGCCAAGGCCATCGCGCTGGCCGGGATGATGGCGATCATGGTCGGGCTCATCGAGATCGGGCTCGGCCTGGGCAAGCTCGGCTTCGTCGCGGACCTGCTGTCGAAGGAGGTCCAGGTCGGCTACATGAACGGCCTCGGGATCACGATCATCGTGGGCCAGCTGCCGAAGCTGTTCGGCTTCTCGACCGACGCCGACGGGTTCATCGACGAGATCCGCCAGTTCTTCCTCGATCTCGACGAGACCAACCGGGCGGCGCTGCTGATGGGCGTGGCGGTGCTCGCCCTGCTGCTGGTGCTGCCCCGCATCACCAAGAAGGTCCCTGCCGTGCTCGTCGCCGTCGTCGGGGCCACGGTGCTGTCGGCGGTGCTCGGGCTCGCGGCCAAGGGCGTGAAGGTGACCGGGCCGCTCCCCCAGGGCGTGCCCACCCCGGCGCTGCCGTGGACGAGCGCGGCCGACATCGTGCCCCTGCTCATCGCCGCGCTCGGCATCACGCTCGTCTCCCTCACGGACACGATCGCGACGGCCACGGCGTTCGCCGCCCGCCGGGGCGACGAGATCGACCCGGACCAGGAGATGGTCGGCATGGGCGCCGCCAACATCGCGGCCGGGCTCTTCCAGGGCTTCGCCATCTCGACGAGCGGCTCGCGCACCGCCGTCGCCGAGCAGTCGGGGGCCAAGAGCCAGGTCACCGGGCTCGTCGGGGCCGGGGTCGTCGTCGCGCTGCTGCTGGTGTTCAACTCGCTGCTCGCCGACCTGCCGCAGTCGGCGCTGGCGGCGGTCGTGATCGCGGCCGCGCTCTCACTGATCGACATCGGCGTGCTGCGCCGCTACGCGCAGGTGCGGCGCTCGGCTCTCGTCCTCTCGCTCGTGGCGACGGTCGGCGTGATGTTGTTCGGGGTGCTGCAGGGCATCCTCATCGCCGTCGTGCTCTCGATCCTCTACTTCTTCGAGAAGAACTGGCGCCCGCACGGCTCGGTGCTCGGCCGCAACGCCTCCGACGGCGGGTGGCACAGCGTGTCGTCGACGGGGTCCGCCGTGCGCGCCGGTGCGCCGCCGGAGACGGGGGCGCCCGACGGCGTCGTCGTCTACCGCTGGGAGGCGCCACTGTTCTTCGCCAACGCGGGCATCTTCATGCAGGCCATCCGCCGCCTGGTGCGCACCCGGCACCCCCGGTGGATCGTCGTGCAGTGCGAGGCCGTCACCGACATCGACGTCACCGCCGCCGACATGCTCGAGCGCCTCGACCTCGAGCTCAACGCGCAAGGGGTGCACCTCGCGTTCGTCGAGATGCGCAGCCGCCTGCAGGCGCTGGTCGTGGAGTACGGGCTGCACGAGACCCTCGACCGCGACCACTTCTACCCGAGCATCGACGCGGCGCTCGCCGACATCGCGCGCCTCGACGCCGACGCCGCGACAGCCGTCGAGCCCCAGAAGGAGGCCGACGGCGGAAAGGAGCGCACGGACGGCGCCGACAGCTCGGAGCCCGGCGGCTCGGACACGGCGCCGCCGTGATCATCATCCGGCCTCCCCTGACCCGCCGGGGAGGAGCGGGCCCGGTCAGGAGTCGGTCGTGTCCGCCAGCGGATCGTCGCCGCGCGCGATCGCCAGCAGGTCGCGCACGGAGACGTCGCGGGCGCGGCGCCGCTCGGCCTCGGTCAGGTTGCCGTCGGGCACGAGCAGGCGCAGCCCTCGCGGGTGGATCGTGAACCGCAGCGGCGTGGGGAGCTGCAAGGCCTCGCCGTCGATGCCCACGAAGGCCGTGCCGGACCTCGAGCGCACCTCGAACTCCTTCGTCGTGAACTCGTGCCAGTGGCGGCTGCGGCGCCGCTGGCCCAGCGCCGACAGGGCGACCACCGACGCCGCCTCGGCTCCCGTCGCCGCGGTGATCGCGACGACGCCGAGCGTGCCGGTGTCGAGGCGCCGCCGCTGCGACGCTTCGAGGGTCGCGCCCAGCACATAGGGGTTGTTCGAGACCTGGATCAGGAACGCGCCGTCGACCTCCGTGCCGTCGGGCTCGGTGAACTGCAGGTCGAACGGCTCGGTCTCCCGTCCGAGCATCTCGGGCAGCAGCGCCCTGGTGGTCTCCGCCTTCGCGTCCCGGTAGCCCTCCTGCTGGACGATCGTGGCGTACACGCCGAGGGACACGTTGTTGACGAACAGCCGGTCGCCGACCCGGGCGTAGTCGATGCGCCGCTCGATCGCGTCCCGGAAGGCGTGGACGCTCAGGCGCGGATCGTCGCGATCGATGCCGAGGTCGAGCGCGAAGTGGTTCCGCGTGCCCGCCGAGACGAGCACGAACGGCAGGTCGTGCTCGATCGCGATCGAGGCGACGAGGGCCTGCGAGCCGTCGCCGCCCGCCATGCCGAGGCAGTCGGCGCCGCGGGCGACGGCGTCGCGCGCGAGCTGCTCGAGATCGAGCCCCTCGGCCAGCATCACGACCTCGACGCCGAGGCTCTCGGCCAGCTCGACGAGCCCGAACCGCTCGACCTTGCCACCCCCGGACCACGGGTTGCAGATCAGCACCGGGTGCTGCGGCGGCGCACCGGCGACCGGTTTGCGCGCATCGCGCTCGACGAGGTCGCGCAGCAGCGCGCCGCGGGCCAGGCCGACCGTCGCGGCGAGCAGGAGCAGGACCACGACCAGGCGCAGCACCGGTCGTTCGGCGGCCGGCGCCGCGACCAGGGCGGCACCGACCACCATCACCACGCCGAGGCCGAGGCCGGCGACGCCGATGAGGCGCCGCGGCATGCGCTCGGTCACGATCCACCACCCGCCGGCGACCGCGACCGTCAGGCCGACCAGCGCCAGCAGGAGGAACGGCAGGTTCAACGCCGCGACCAGCAGGACCGCGACGACGAGCAGGGCGCCGCTGACCAGCGAGGCGAGCGCCAGCGCCCGCCGCCGCACAGCGACCGCGGGGGTTTGGGCGGCGGTCACCGCATCAGCCGTTGAGGATCTTCGCCTTCGCGGCTGCGAACTCCTCGTCGGTGAGGATGCCCTGGGCCTTGAGCGTCCCGAGGCGCTCGAGCTGCGCGATCGGGTCGTCCGCCGCAGGTGCTGCCGCCGGCGGCGGCGGGGCTGCGTACTGCGGCTCGGGCTGGGCGTACTGCGGTTGGGCGTACTGCGGCTGGGCGTACTGGGGAGCCGCCTGCTGGTACGCCGCTTCGCGCTCGGCGTAGATCTGGGCATCGCGGTCCGCGTACTTCTCGGCTTGGCGGCGCTGGACGCGCCCACTGACCGCGGTGGCGGTGCCGGCGACGACGGCGGTGCGGGCAACTCCTCGAAGCAATCCGGGCATTGGGGGCTCCTCTCAGTCCTCGCCCTCGACAGCGTCGAGAGCGTCGGCGATCTCCTGGGCGGTCAAGCGGGTGGTGGCGACGAGCTCGCCGCCCGCGGCGCGGGCCGCGTCGACGAACGGGATCGCCCAGCTGTTCTCGTAGACGAGCACGCCGCCGACGGTCTCCGGATCGAGCAGGCGCTTGATGTCCTCGAGGTCCTCGTCGCCGAGCAAGCCCGAGCGTGCGCCCCGGAAGGCGTCGAGGCCGCTCTCGCCGCCCGTGCCTGCGGGCAGCTCGGTGGTGTTGCCGTCGGCATCCTTGCGCACGACCATCAGGTCGTAGATCCGGATGAGGTCACGATCGACCAGATCGAGCAGCGCAGCTCGTACCCCTGCACCATCCGCGTCGATCGGGAACTGCAGCACGAGCACATCGATGGGCCCGTGCGAGTCTGACGTTGCCATGGTTCTCCTCTCCCTAGGTGCGGCCAAACGTAGCGGGCCGGGCGCCGGCCGTGGTCCACGCGACGCGACGACGCGCGTTCGCCGCCCTGGACGTCCTCCTCGGCCCCGGGCCCGTTTCGCATCCCCGGGACGACACCGATAGATTGCCCGACGCCATGGGATCACTGATCAAGAAGCGCCGGAAGCGCATGCGCAAGAAGAAGCACAAGAAGATGCTCAAGCGCACCCGTTTCCAGCGTCGCGCCGCCGGCAAGTAGCACCCGCTCCGGGTCCTCGCACCGCCGCCGCGCCCTCAACGTCTCGAACCGCTCCCTTCGCCGCGTCGCCGGCCGTCGGCGCCGTACGCGTCCGACGGCTCGCAGACGGGCCCGTTCGGCGATCGTGGGCACCCGGCCGGGGCGGATCCCTGTCCTGGTCGTCGACGCCGGTCGTCACCCGAGGTCGGCCGCAGGCGTCGTCCGGGCGACCACCCGGCCCTCGCCCGGGAACGCGCCCGGCACGAACCACGTCGAGCCGCTGCCGGCGAGCACCGGCACCTGACCGCTGACGTCGCCGAGGCGCTGGCGGTACTCCTCGAGCCCGGGCTGCACCTCGAGCGCCGCCGCCTCCAGGTCGTTCGGGCCGTCCGCGGTGGGACCCCCCAGGCGATCCCAGGCCTTGTAGACCGCGGGCGTGGAGCAGCCGAACGGCGGCGTGAGCAGCGTCACCGTCCGCTCGACGTAGGGCAGCGGCTCGATCACCTCGCCGATGCCGGTCACGCGGGCCCGGCCGCCGCGGATGCAGAACGCCACGTCGGCGCCGACCCGTGCGGCGGCCTCCAGGTCGTCGAAGCCGGCCCAACGCAGGATGGCCGCGGCGTCGGCCGAGCCGCCGCCGAGGCCGGCGCCCGGGGGGATGTGCTTGGTGAGGCGGATGTGCGCCGCCCGACCGGCCAGGTCGAGCGCCCGGCACACGAGGTTGTCCGGACCGTCGGGGATCGTGTCGAGGCGGCCCGTCGCCGCGTTGTGCAGCTCGACCGTGCTCGGGCCCCCCGCCGGATGCTCGTCGAGCTCGAGCTCGTCGGCGAAGTCGAGCGTGACCATCTCGGCGTCGATGAGGTGGAAGCCGTCGTCACGGATGCCCGTGATGCGCAGCGAGAGCGTGAGCTTGGCCGGAGCCCGCAGGAGGGTGGCGGTCATCCGCCAGACGTTACCGACCCCGCAGGGTCGGGCCGGGCGGCGGCGTCGGCGAGGCGACCCCAGGCCACCACGTCGAGCTCCTCGGCCCGGGCTTCGGGGCGCACCCCGGCCGCCACGAACGCGGCGTCGTCCACCTGGCCCGCGAGGCTGCGGCGCAGCATCTTGCGGCGTTGCCCGAAGCCGGCGCGCACGAGGCGGAAGAGCCGCTCGGGATCGGCCGTGACCGCCGGGGCCTCGCGCCGGCGGATGCGCACCAGCACCGACTCGACCTTCGGCTGGGGGACGAACACCGATGCCGGCACCTTGCCCGCGAGCTGGGCCGTGGCCCAGTACGCCACCTTCACCGAGGGGATGCCGTAGGCCTTGTCCCCCACCGTCGCCGCCAGGCGCTCCCCGACCTCGCGCTGGACCATGACCAGCATCGAGCGGATCGCCGGCACGCCGTCGAGGAGGTCGAGCACCAGCGGGGTGGCCACGTTGTAGGGCAGGTTCGCCACCAGGGACCACTCGTCGTGCGCGGCCAGGATGGCGTCCCAGTCCGCGTCCATCGCGTCGGCCTCGACGACCGTGACGCCGAGCGGCTCGACGTTCTCCCGCAGCACCGGGACGATGTGGCGATCGAGCTCGACCGCGGTCACCACGGCGCCGGCCTCGACGAGCGCCAGGGTCAGCGAACCGAGCCCCGGCCCGATCTCGACCACGGGCTCGCCGGGGCGCAGCTCGGCGACGCGGGCGATGCGACGCACCGTGTTGGGGTCGGCCACGAAGTTCTGCCCGAGGGCGCGGCTCGGGGCGAGCCCGTGGGTCCGCAGCATCGCCTGCACCTCGCTCGGGGTGAACGTCACCCGCTCAGCATGGCGGCACCGGCCCGGAGCGGCCACTCCCCGGTGCCGGCAACCGAGATCAGGGGCAGTGCCCGCCCCACGGCGCGGCGCCGGCGGAGCGGTAGAGCGTGATCGCCATCTGGTCCTGGTCGGCGGGCGACGCGAGGTTCGGCTTGACGTTGACCAGGTCGGGGCGCCCGGCCATCTGCGCCGTGCCGTTCCACGTGCTCTGGGCGAACTGGTAGGCCCCCATGTAGGTGCCACCCGGCGACACGGCGCCGTAGTTGCCGCCCGACTCGCGCTGGCGGACGCAGGCGAGGAACGCGGCCTCGGACTGCGTGCCGGTCGGCTGCGTCGCGACGGGCTTGGGCGTGGTGACCGGCGCCGCCGTCGTCGGCGGGACGTACTTCGTGGTGGTCGGCGCCGCCGCGACCTGGGCGGCCGTGGGCGGGGTGACCTTGGTGGTGGTCGGCGCGGCGGTGGACGTCGTGGCGGGCTTCGCCGTGGTGCTCGTGGTCGACGGCTTCGCCGTGGTGGTCGGCGCGGCGGTGGTCGTGGGCGCCTCGGTGGTCGTCTCGAGCTCGGCCTCGGTCGCGACCGGTTCGGTCTCTTCGGACGTGGGGGCGGCCTCGGTGGTCGAGGGCTCGGTGGCGGTCACCAGCTCGGTGAGCGGGGCGGCGACCTCGACCGTGGTGTCGGCCGGCTTGCGCGAGTCCCCCACGATGATCAGCGCGGGCAGCGCGAGAGCGATCACGAGCACGAGGGCCATCCGAGCGCGCTGGGCGCGCGTCGACTGCGGCCTGGCTCCGTCCATCCAGGGGTCCGTCATAACGGCCACAACCTAGAAACATCCGTAACGCTTTCGCAACCTTCGCAACGGCTCCGACATGCAAGAAGCCGCGCGCTGCGTGCTCATGGACGCTCCCACATCCCCGTCGCCATGGGCTCGTGCCCTTGTGTCCCGAACGGATGTCCGTAGAGAAACCCGCAAAAGAAATCTCGCAGCGGGCCCGCGCAGGCCCGGATTTGCTGCGCTCCGTGACGTTGCAGGGACGGTCGGCGGCGCTCAGCGCAGCCCGTACAGGCGTTCGGCGTTCGCCCACGTCGCCCGGGCGACCTCGGCCACGGGCACCTGCATGGCGTCGGCGACCGCGGCGCCGACCAAGGTGACGAAGGCCGGACGGTTCTTGCGCCCGCGGTGCGGCACCGGCGCGAGGTACGGCGAGTCCGTCTCGACGAGGATGCGATCGAGCGGGCAGACGGCCGCCGCGGCGCGCAGCTCGGGCGCGCTCTTGTACGTGACGATCCCGCTGAACGACACGTGGATGCCGAGGGCCAGGCCCCGCTCCGCCTCCGCCGGTCCTCCGGTGAAGCAGTGGAAGACCGTGCGCGGCGGCACCCCTTCGCTCTCGAGGATCGCGAACGTCTCGGCCCACGCCTCGCGCGTGTGGATCACCAGCGCGAGGTCGTGGCGGTGGGCCAGCGCGATCTGCGCGGCGAACACCGCACGCTGCTGGTCGGCCGGCGAGTGGTTGTAGTGGTGGTCGAGGCCGCACTCCCCCACGGCGACGACCCGCTCGTCGGCCAGCAGCTGCTCGAGGGGCGCGAGGTCGAGCTGCCCCGTCGCCGGATCCACGACCGTCTTGGCGTCGTGGGGGTGGATCCCCGCGGTCGCCCACACGGCGGGATCGCGATGGGCATGGTCGATGCAGGCGCGCGAGCTGGCGAGGTCGCAGCCGACCGTGATGAGCCGCTCGACGCCGGCCGCCCGCGCGTCGGCGAGCCACGCCGCCGCCTCGGCCGGGTCGCCGTCGGGCAGGTGGCAGTGGTTGTCGGTCCACCGCTCCATGCCGATCAGCCCTCGATCTTCATGCGAGGGAACAGCGGGTCCCCCTTCTCCACCGGCACGCCGCCGGGGTACTGCCCCCACGTGGCAGCCGCGGGCAGGCGTTGCTCGCGGGGCGTGCCCTCGAGCCCGATGCGCCGCCAGATCTCGTCGGTCGTGCCGGGCATCGCCGGGCTGGCGAGGATCGCGACGATCCGCAGCACCTCGAGGGCGTCGCCCATGACCGCGTCGACCTCGGGCCCGGGCTCGAGCTTCCACGGCTCGTTGTTCTCGAGGTGCGCGTTCGCGTCGCGGATCAGGCGCCACGTCGCCTCGAGCGCGATCGACGGGTGCACGTTTGCCCACGCGCTCGCCGTATCGGTGTAGGCCTGCGCGGCGAGCGCGGCGAGCGGGCTGTCGGGCGCCGGCGCGGGCCCGATGCCCCCGCACTTCTTGGCCACGACCGTGGCCACTCGCGAGAGGAGGTTGCCGAGGTTGTTCGCGAGGTCGCTGTTGTAGCGATCGACCATCCCCTCGTACGAGAAGTCACCGTCGGGCCCGAACGGCTGGTCGCGCAGGAACTGGTAGCGGAAGGCGTCGACGCCGAACTCCGCGACGAGGTCGGCCGGGTAGATCTGGTTGAAGGCGGTCTTGCTCATCTTCTCGCCGCCGACGAGGAGGAAGCCGTGGACCCGGATGGCGGCCGGCGGCTCCTCACCGGCCGCCAGCAACATGGCGGGCCAGTACACGGTGTGGAAGCGCAGGATGTCCTTGCCGATCAGGTGCAGCGACGCGGGCCACCACGCGGCGAACCGCTCGTCGTCGCTGCCGAACCCGATGGCGGTGACGTAGTTGATGAGGGCGTCGTACCAGACGTAGAAGACGTGGCGCGGATCCCAGGGCACGGGCACGCCCCAGCGGATCGAGGTGCGGCTGATCGAGATGTCGCGCAGGCCCTGCTTGATGATGCCGAGCGCCTCGTTGCGCTTGCCCTCGGGCAGCACGGCGTCGGGGTGCGCGGCGTACCAGTCGAGCAACGGCTGCTCGAACGCCGAGAGCTTGAAGAAGTAGTTCTCCTCGGCGAGCTCTTCGACGGGCTTGCGGTGGATCGGGCAGAGGTTGCCGTCCTCGAGGTCGGCCTCGGTGTAGTACGCCTCGCAGGCCACGCAGTAGAGGCCCTCGTACGTGTCCTTGTAGATCCAGCCGTTGTCGTAGACCTTCTGCAGGAACGCCTGGACGCTCTGGTGGTGGCGGGGCTCGGTCGTGCGGATGTAGTCGTCGAAGGAGATGTCGAGCAGCTCCCACGCTTCGCGGAACCGGGCACTCGTGCGATCGGCGTGCTCCTTGGGGGTGCGCCCGGCGCTCTCGGCGGCGCGCTGCACCTTCAGGCCGTGCTCGTCGGTGCCCGTGAGGAACCAGGTGTCGTCGCCCAGCAGGCGATGCCAGCGCGCCAGCGCGTCGGCGGTGACCGTCGTGTACGCGTGCCCGATGTGGGGCACGTCGTTGACGTAGTAGATGGGCGTCGTGACGTAGAAGCGAGACACGCCGCGAAGACTACCGGTCGCCTCCGCGTTCTCGATCGGCTCCAGATCGGGCGGGCACCGGCGGGGTGCGCCGCCGGTGCCTCGCCCGTTCCGTGGCCGCCGCCGTGGTGCGACGGCGTCTCCGCCCACGATCGCGATCGATGCTCACGACGCCTGCTCCACCCAGGGCAGCTCGGATGCGGTGACGGCGCCGACCTCGGCGTGATCCAGCTCGCCCACGGGCCCGCCGCCCCCGGTTCCCGACCCGTCACCCATCACGTCGTCGAGCGCGTCGTCGAGCGCGTCGTCGGCGTCGTCGTCTCGCGCGGCCTCGCGCCGCTGGCGCAGCACCTCGACCCGGTCGAGGTGGCGCTGCAGCTGGCGCCGGCGCGCGCCGCTGAGCTCTTCGTAGCTGCGCTGCGCCGTGTCGAGCTGCTTGCCGAGCTGCTCGAGCTTGATCGTGAACGACTCCCATTGCTTGGCGAAGCCGTTCAGGCACTCGAGGATCTCGTCGCTGGTGCGCGACAGCGCGAACGCGTCGACCGCGCGGCGGATGACGCCGAGCACCGCGAAGAGCGTGCACGGCGAGCACAGCACGACGTTCTGGGCCAGCGCGTCGTCGAGCAGCGTCGGGTCGCGCTCGTGCACGAAGCCGTACACCGCCTCGTTGGGGATGAACAGCAGCACGAAGCCCACGGTGTCGGCCGGATCGACGTAGGCGCGCGCCGTCAGCTCCTTCACCCGGGCGCGGACGTCACGCAAGAACGCCTTCGTGGCGTGCTCGCGCTCGTCGTCGCGCTCGGGGTCGGCCTGGCCGTCGAGGACCCGGAGGTAGTTGTCGATGGGGAACTTGACGTCCATGTGCAGCACACGGCCGCGCGGCAGCAGGAACGTGATGTCGGGGCGGCGCCCGCCCTCGAGGGTGAGCTGGGTGCGGTAGTTCACGCCCTCGAGCATCCCGGCGCTGCGCAGCACGTCGACCGCCATGCGCTCGCCCCACTGGCCCCGGGCCCGGCTGTTGACGAGCGCCTCACGCAGGCGCTGGGTGGTGTCGGCCAGCACGGCGTTGACCCGCAGCGTCTCGTTGATGCCCCGCACGAACTGCCCGTGCTGCTCGGCCTTCTCCTTCTGCAGCGTGGTCACCAGGTCGCGGACGCGCTGGAGCTCGCTGTGCATCGCGGCCACCTTGTCGTCGAACGACGCGCTGCGCAGCTCGAGGTCGCGCGCCGCCGTGGCGGCCTGGCCCCCCAAGGTCTCGTTGGCGACCGTCACCACCGTGTCGATGGTGGCCTGGGTCGAGCGCTCACGATCGGCGACCAGCGTGGCGAGCAGCACCTGGAAGGACTGCTCGCGCTGCGCTTCGACCGAGGCCGAGAACTGCGCCAGCGCGGCTGCCACGACATCGTCGTGGACCGCGCGGCCCTCCGCCCGGCGGTCACGCCCCACCAGCAGGGCGAGCCAGGCCACCGCGGCCGCCACGCCGACCACGGCGAGAACGGCCACGAGGGCGGTCGGCGACCCGCTGAGCTCCATGCGACGACCCTACGGAGGGGGTGTGACAGCGAAGCGCCGTCACCGCCGCCGTCACCACGGGCGCCACCACCCTGACCGACCCTCTGGCCGACCCTCTGGCCGACCCTCTGGCCGACCCTCTGGCCGACCCTCTGACGGACCCCATGACGGACCCTCTGACGGGCCGTCCGACCGACCCTCGGCCCGGACCCCCCGACCGGCCCCGACCGACGCGCCGACCACGCCGCGGCGGGTCTGAAGGGCGCGGCGCGCCGGACGGCGAGGCGATGTGCTCGCCGCCCGGGCGGGCGGGGGGTGTGCCGGTCAGGATCGGGTGAAGGTGCCCAGCCCGTCGTGGTCGAAGGCCTCGACCACGAACTTCGAGGCCCGGCCGTCCGCGCCGACCGTGAAGGTCACCCCGGTGCGCCCCACGGCGTTCTCGCCGACGGTCTCGAACGAGAACACGTCGCCCTGGAAGTGCGTCAGCGGGAAGGTCTTCTGCTGGCCGGCGCCCATCTTCAGCACGAGCTTGCCGCCCTCGGTGGCCACGGTGGCCGGGCCGTAGAACGAGTTGGCGTAGGTGCCCTCGTACGCCGAGGTCGCCTTGGCCGGCGTGGCGTCGGCGGGGGGCTTGGTGTAGTCGGTGTCCGAGCGCCCCTGGCTCGCCAAGCGCTGGAACGCGTTGATGAGGAACGGCAGCCAGTCCGTCACGGGGTGCCCGTACTGGGCGTCCTCGAGGAAGATCTCGTTCACGGCTTCGGCCGCGCCCACGGGCGCGCCGTTCGTCAGCGTGACGATGCCGAGGCCCTCGGACGGCAGCATCGTCACCGCGGTGGCCGCCCCGATGGCGAAGGCGCCCGAGTGCGAGAGCTTCAGGCGGCCCTGGGCGTCGTAGCCCACGTTGAACCCGAGGCCGTAGAAGCCCGAGCGGGCGCCGCTCGTCTTGGCAGGGCTCGACAGCGACTGCGGCAGGTGGGTCGCGAGCAACGCCTCCTCGCTGATGTACTGCTCGTCGCCGACCTTGCCGTCGTCGAGCTGCAGCTGCATCCACTTCGCCATGTCGACGACGCTCGAGCTGGCGCCGCCGGCCGGCGACTGCGCGTCCGCGTTGCGCAGCTCCTTCGCCGGCTGCCACGTGCCGTCGACCTGCACGTGGTTCGCCGCGCGATCGGGATCGTTCGCGAAGTCGGCGAACCGCGAGCTCGTGCGCTTCATCCCGAGCTTGTCGTAGAGGTCCTGGGACAACTGCTCCCAGCTCGTGCCCGAGGCCTTCGCCGCGGTGATGCCCGCTTCGGTGAGCCCGAAGTTCGTGTAGGCGTACGAGTCTCGGAACGAATCGAGGGGCATGAGGCGCAGGCGCTCGATGACGGTCTTCTGGTCGTAGCCGAGGTCCTCCAGCAGGTCACCAGCGTGGTCGGGGAGGCCGGAGCGGTGGGCGAAGAGGTCGGCGAACGTGACGTTCTGCGTGACGTACGGGTCCTTCAGCGCGAAGCCGGGGTCGTACTTGACGATCGGGTCGTCCCACTTGAGCTTGCCGTCGGTCACGGCCTTGGCGACCACGGTCGCGGCCAGGGGCTTGGACACCGATGCGAGCTCGAAGCGCGTGTTCTCGTCGACCTTCTCCCCCGGCTTGGCCAGGTCGCGCTGGCCGAAGCCCTTCGCGTAGACGACCTTGTCGTCGTAGACGACCGCCACGGCCATCCCGGGGACGCCCGTCTTCGCCATGACGTCGCC
>CAYUOL010000135.1:13952-16126 GCA_964446345.1 uncultured Iamiaceae bacterium
GACCCTCGAGATCACGACCCTCGAGATCACGACCCTCGAGATCACGACCCTCCAGATCAGGACCCTCCCGATCAGCGCCCTCCAGATCAGCGCCCTCGAGATCGGGGCGCTCGTCGTGCGGTCGAGCGGGGTCCGGCACCATCGCCGCCGATGCTACCGGCGACCCCCGTCGCCTCCGCGGCCGCTCGGGGGCGGATCGCCCGTCTGCGTCGCCAGCGCGTAGACGCGCTTGCGGGGCACGCCGAGCTCGTCGGCCACCGCGGCGACGGCATCGCGGGTGGAGCTGCCGGCGCGACGGTGACGGGCGAGGGCTTCGTGCAGCTCGTCGTCGCCGGCGGCGTCGCGCGGCGGAGCACCGTCGAGCACCAGGACGTACTCGCCGCGGGGCTCCTGCTGCTCGAGCGCGGCGAGCGCGTCCGCCAACGAACCCCGCCAGACCTCCTCGTGCAGCTTGGTGAGCTCGCGCGCGAGCACCACGCGGCGGTCGGCCCCCAACGCGCCCGCGAGGTCGGCGAGCGTGCGGGCCAACCGGTGCGGGGCCTCGTAGAGCACGACCGTGCGCGGCTCCCCGGCGAGCGCCTGCAGACGTTCGGTGCGCCCCGCGCCCTTGCGCGGCAGGAAGCCCTCGAAGGCGAAGCGCCCCGCCGGCAGCCCGCTCGCCACCAGCGCCGTGATCGCGGCGGACGGCCCCGGGATCACCTCGACGACGTGCCCAGCCGCCGCGGCGGCCCGCACCAGGCGCTCGCCGGGGTCCGAGATGCCGGGCATGCCGGCGTCGCTGACGACTGCGACGCGCTCCCCGCGCTCCAGCCGCTCGAGCACGTCGCCGATGGCGCGGTCCTCGGTGTGCTCGTTCACCACGAGGAGCCGCGGGGCCCGCACCCCGGCGTGCTGCAGGAGCTTGCCGGTGCGCCGCGTGTCCTCGCAGGCCACCACGTCGGCCCGGCCCAGCTCCTCGACCGCGCGCGGCGAGAGGTCGCCGAGGTTCCCGATCGGGGTGCCGATCAGCACCAGCGCCGCCGTCGTGCCGGTGCCCGGGCGGCGATCGCTCACGGGGTGACGAGCCGAGCGCCGTGGGGCTCGGGCCGGGGCACCCGAGCGGCGGGCGGCTCCGGCGGCGCGTCCAGGTCGAGCGCAGGACCGTCGGCGGGCACCGGACCGCGCGTGGCCGCGGGGCCGTCGGGCGCGGCGCCGCCGGGCTGGTCGTCGAGCCCCCGCACGTGCAGGCGATCGCCGGCGGCCACGCCCCACTTCTGCATCATGCCGGCCTCGGCCTCGATGACGGCGTGGGCCTTGCGCACCGGCAGGCTGACGCGGTTGCGCGCCATGGTCACGACCTTGAGCACGACGAGCTCCCGATCGCAGAACGCGACGTCGATCGGGAACCGCATCCGCAGGGTGTGCACCGACTTGGCCGGACGCAACAGGATCGCGCCCTCGATGCCCTCTCGACCGAGCAGGCCCCGCGTGCGCTCGCGCAACGAGGTCGCCACCTCGATCGTCGCCAGCACCTTCCCTTCGCGCACCAACCACGGCATGGGCTGCTACCTACACGTTGAACCGGAACTCGACGACGTCGCCATCCTGCATCTCGTAGTCCTTGCCCTCGATGCGCAGCTTGCCCACGTCGCGGGCCTTGGACCAGGACCCCAGTTCGAGCAGCTCGTCCCAGTGGATCGTCTCGCTCTTGATGAAGCCGCGCTCGAAGTCGCCGTGGATCACGCCTGCGCACTGCGGCGCCTTCCAGCCGGCCTTGAACGTCCACGCCCGGCTCTCCTTCTCGCCGGTCGTGAAGAACGTGCGCAACCCGAGCAGGTGATAGGCGGTGCGGATGAACCGGGGCAGCGCGCCCTCGCCGAGCCCGAGGGCATCGAGCATCTCGGCCCGCTCGTCCTCGTCGAGCTGCGCCGCCTCGGCTTCGAGCTGCACGCACGCCCCGATCACCTCGCCGTGCCCGCCCAGCTCGGCGACCACCGGCGCGATCACCTCGTCGACGCGCCCGAGGTCGTCCTCGCTGATGTTGACCACGGCCAGGATCGGCTTGTTCGTCAGCAGGAAGTAGGGCTTGATCAGCTCGCGATCCGCATCGGCGAGCGCGCTGCGGTAGATCGGCGTGCCCTCGGCCAGCACCTCGTGGGCCCGCCCCAGCGCGTCGACCTCGTCGGCGATCGAGC
>CAYUOL010000136.1:0-16083 GCA_964446345.1 uncultured Iamiaceae bacterium
AGCTTCCCAAGCTGAGAACGCGGGTTCGATTCCCGTCACCCGCTCTCTAGAAACCCGTAGGTCAGAGGCACTTTTCGGAGGTCTCGGGCCTGCGGGTTTCGTCGTCTCGGGCGGTCATGTGCCACCTGCGTGCCACACCGGTACCGGCCGTGCCATGATCGGGCGCATGACGAAGGCCAAGGCGTCGTGGGGCAGCGTGCGAAAGCTCCCATCGGGTCGATACCAGGCGCGCTACCGCGTCGACGGGAAGATGGCCGCCGCGCCGACGACGTTCCGGACCAAGCGCGACGCCGAGGCGTACCTGTCGACCGTGCGGGCTGACATGGAGCGCGGGACGTGGGTGAATCCGATCGCCGGCAAGGTGACCCTGCGCGAGTACTCGACGAAGTGGTTGGCGCAACGGCCTGACCTTCGGCCCCGTACGGTCGAGCTGTACGAGGGCGAGCTTCGACTCCACATCCTCCCAGTGCTCGGCGACCTCGAGCTGGCGAAGCTCACGCCGACCAAGGTGCGCGACTGGCACTCGGCGCTGCTCAAGGCCGGCAAGCCGGGCCCGACCACGGTGGCGAAGTGCTACCGGCTGCTGCACGCCATCCTGAACACCGCCGTGGCCGACGAGCTGCTCGTGCGGAACCCGTGCGTGATCAAGGGTGCCGGCCAGGAGAAGGCTCCCGAGCGGCCGATCGCGTCGATCCCCCAGGTGTTCGAGATCGCCGACACGATCGAGCCTCGGTTCCGGGCGATGGTGCTCGTCGGTGCGGTCGTCGGCCTGCGCCTCGGCGAGATGCTGGCGCTCACCCGTGAGCGCGTCGACCTGCTGCACGGGCGCATCAAGGTGGTCGAGCAGTACCAGGAGCTCAAGGACGGCACGCACATCCTCGGCCCACCCAAGTCCGACGCCGGCATCCGCACCGTGGCCGTCCCGGCCATGCTCAAGCCCGAGCTGGAGACCCACCTTGCGACCTATGCGGCACCGGGCAAGAAGGGCCTCGTGTTCTGCGGACCGAACGGGAAGCCGCTGCGCCGGGCGACGTGGTACTCGGCGTGGAACCGCACGATGACCGAGCTGGGGATCGAAGGCATGAAGCCTCACGACCTGCGCCACACCGGCAACACGCTGGCGGCGATGACCGGCGCGAGCACGAAGGAGCTGATGGCGAGATTCGGCCAGTCGACTTCGCGGGCGGCGCTGATCTACCAGCACGCGACGCAGGACCGCGACCACGAGATCGCCGACGCCCTCAACGGCATGATCGAAGCCAAGCTCAAGCAGCGCCCGACGGGAACGGACGGGGCGACCCCGATGCCCCGTCCGTCCGAGGGCAACTGATCGGACAGCCGATGGAGATCACGCTCCTCTACTTCGACGACTGCCCGCACTGGCGTGTGGCCGACGAGCGCCTGCGGTCGTTGCAGGCGGCGTTGGGGTTCGGTCTTCATCACTGCCTCGTCGAGTCGTCCGAGGCGGCCGAGGATCTGGGGTTCCGGGGCTCGCCTTCCATCGTCGTCGACGGCACCGACCTGTTCGCGGCTGACGAGCAACCCATTGGCCTCTCCTGCCGGATCTACCAGACGCCCGATGGGCCGGCAGGCAGTCCCACCGTCGAGCAGATCGCTACGGCCTTGCGCGCCCGCCAGGGCTGAGCAACGGCCTCCGCCGTCAGGCGCGTGGGGCGAACATGATGACGGCGACGCCGACGAGGCAGATGGTGGCGCCGAGGTAGTCGAATCGGTCGGGCTCGAAGCCGTCCATGACGATCCCCCAGGCGAGGGAGCCGGCGACGAAGATCCCGCCGTACGCGGCGAGGATGCGGCCGAAGTTGTTGTCCTCCTGGAGCGTGGCGACGAACCCGTAGCCGGCCAGGGCCACGATGCCGGCGCCGATCCAAGCGATGCCTCGGTGCTCGCGGGCGCCCTGCCAGATGAGCCACGCACCGCCGATCTCGGCGACGGCCGCGAGGACGAAGAGCGCGACCGTTCGAAAGACGCTCACGATCGGATGACCGACGATGCTTCGTCGACGCTGACGACCCGCGCTGGCGACGCGACCTCAGTCGGACCGACGGGCTGCGGGTCGGCGCTCGATGCTCGTCGGGAGCGGGCGGCGATCCACCCGGCGCCGACGAGCACCACGGCGATGGCCGCGGCCAGTCCGAGGAAGATGCCGGCCGTCGCGGCCAGGCCAGCCGTGACCCCGAGAGCGCCGATGATCGGGGGCGCGCAGCACGCCACGCACGCCGCCGCGGCGAACCCGCCCCGGCCGAGGGCTTGGCGAGGGTTCAAGCCGACCCCCCGACGAGGGCGTTGATGACGGGTTGCGCGTCGGTCGGACCGGTGATGTCGAGGGCGACACCGTGGCGGTCGATGGTGAGACCGAAGGTGAAGAAGCGACAGCAGTCCTGCTCGGCCGCGGCGAGTGCCGCCAGCGACGCGACATCGACCTCGGCGGGGAAGCGGGTTCGAACCCCACCCGCGATCGGCTCTCGGGTCGTCGCCTGGGCGAGTGCCGCCTGCCAGTCGGCGACGCGGTCACCGACGCGGTCGGGACCGAGCGTGCACACGATCGGCGGATCGTCCGAACCGTTCGCTTCGGGTGTGAGCACAACCCCCGTCGTCGTGTTCGACACGTGGTCGGTGGTGCAGCCGCACATGTCGTCGCAGGGCCCGTCGGGCGTGTGGTGACGGAGGGTCGCCGACACCCGTTGCAGCTCGGCGGTGAACGCGACCAGTTCGGCGATCCGCTGCTGCGCGTCCCTGATCTTGGCGTCCACGAGATCGCGGAGCCGGCTCTGGACCGGGGCGCAGCGCTCGTCGTCGAGCAGGGCGAGCAGGTCGGTGATCTCGTCGAGGGTCAGCCC
Organism: uncultured Iamiaceae bacterium; assembly: GCA_964446345.1. GTDB lineage: Bacteria > Actinomycetota > Acidimicrobiia > Acidimicrobiales > Acidimicrobilacustridaceae > CAYUOL01. Next base: position 2,859 of record CAYUOL010000136.1, read on the forward strand.
GAAGCCCTTCGCCCGTCCGATGAAGGAGAGCAGCTCGATGTGGCCGTCGTCGTAGCTGCGGTAGCCGGCCGGGGTGCGGGCGGGGCGCACCAGGCCCGACTGCTCGTAGAACCGCAGCGTCGACGCCGGGAACCCGGTGCGCTCGGCCACCTGGGAGATCGAGTATCCGTCCATGCCCCCACCGTAAAGGTTCGACCCGGGTCGAAGGTCAAGAGCTCATCCCTGATCTCTGGGTCGGTTGTGCCGGTCAGCACGCCGAGCCGCGACGGCGCAGCATGACGGTGCCGACGACCGCCGTCACGAGCACCGTCCCGGCGACGATCAGCCACTCCCCGGCCAGCGCTCCGCTGACCGCCGCGACTCCGCCGGCTGCGAGCGGCACGGCGAGGCACGCGGCGGCGCAGAGTGCGGCGACGATCGCTGCCTTCGCCCCGGTCCGGCGAGGCGACCTGGTCGAGGCCTGGCTCGGGTTGTCACAGCCGCACGCAGCTTCGGGTGGGCGCGTACGGTCGACCGCACACGAGACGGATTCAAAGACTTCGGTGGAAGTGGTGGCCATGGTTCCTCCTGGCCTTCGGCCACCCCGATGGCGGCCACTGGAGGGACCGTAAGGTCGCCACCCGGCTCGAAGGTCAAGCCCAGATCAGCTGTTTGATCACAGGTCATCCGGCTCGACCGTGGCGTTGACGATCACGTCCCACCTCTTGTCGACGGGCCCGCGACGGCTCTACTTTCGAACCCTTAAAGGCCCCATTCTCCGAATTAAGATTCTTATCTGATAGTTTCTCCGGATCAGTCCGGAGGAACCGATGGATAACGGGATCATCTTCACCGAGGACGTGCCTGACTCGACACTGCACGACCGCTTCAATCGTGGCGAGCTGGTCCGGCTGGCGCGAGGCGTCTACGCCACCGACGTCGAGTCCGACCCTAGCGACGTGGTCCGCCGGACATGGCGGGAGATCGTCGGTCGGCGGTTCCCGGATGCTGTCGTCACCGACCGCTCGGCTGTTTGGGCTCAGCCACACGACGGCTACCTCTTCATCGCGTCCGCCCGTGGGGGCAGCCTCGAACTTCCCGGCCTCACCGTGGTCTCGCGCAAGGGTCCCGGAGCGATCGAAGGCGACATCGCAATGGGAGGCGGCGTCCATCTCGCGTCGCGCCCTCGTGCCCTACTCGACAACACTCGACCCACCCGGAAGCGAACCGGCCGGCCCCCGGCAACCTTGGCGCGGGCCGAGCTCGCCGACTGGATCGACCATCTCTGCGCCGTCGACGGTGCCGAGCAGGTCAGCGCGTATCGCGACACCGCCGAAGCACTCGCCGACACACTCGACGTGTCACCTGCTCGCGTCGAGACGCTGAACGAGATCGTCGGCGCCGCACTCGGCACGCGGGACTCGACGTCCGGGTCGACGGCGATGAAGGCCCGCGCCGCCGGCATTCCGTTCGACCAAGGTCGGGTCCTCCGCTTCGAGCTGCTCGCCAACCACCTGCGCGACGTGGTCACGACGCATCCGGCGCTGCCCGCCGACGCGGCGCGGCGGGCGACGCTGCCGTTCTGGGAGGCGTACTTCTCGAACTTCATCGAGGGAACCGAGTTCACACCTGAGGAGGCCGAGCGCATCGTGTTCGAGGGCGAGGTCCCTGCAGCGCGCCCGGAGGATGCGCACGACGTGCTGGGCACCTACCAGCTCGTCGCCGACGAGCCGGAGATGCGTCGTCGTACAGGGTCAGCCGACGAGTTCATCGAGTTGCTCCGGGCTTGGCATCGTCTCATCCTCGGCGGCCGGCCCGACAAGCGCCCCGGCGAGTTCAAGCTGTACCCGAACCAGGCCGGCAACACCGTCTTCGTCGCGCCCGACCTGGTCGAAGGCACCCTTCGACGCGGCTACGAGATCCTCGACTCGTTGAGCACGCCGACCCAACGGGGAACGTTCGCTGCCTTCCTCGTCGCCGAGGTCCATCCCTTCGACGACGGGAACGGACGCCTGGCGCGTGCCGTGATGAACGCCGAGTACGTCGCCGGTGACGAGCAACGGGCCGTGATCCCGACGATCTCCCGCAACGACTACCTACGGGCGCTTCGCCGACTCAGCCGACAGGACCGGCCCGACCTGTTCGTCACCTACTTGGATCGCGTGCGACGTTGGACCGCCCGCATGGACTGGTCCACGCTCGCCGTCGCACGCGAGCTTCTCGACCGGACCAACGCGTTCGTCGATGCCAATGATGCCGAAGACCGCGGCCTCCAACTCCTGGACCCAGCCACCGCCGTGCCTGCGATCGCCACCGGAGAACCGACATGAACCAGGACCCGCTGGCCGACGAACTCACGATCGAGGAGGCGGCGGACGTCCTGAACGTGAGCCCCGCGTTCGTAGGGGACCTGATCGAAGGCGGGACGTTCCGCGTGCGCAGCGGGGGCGTCGACCTGTTGGCAACCACGGATGGCCTCGCGTATCGGGATCGAGTTGACGCCGTCGCCGGAGACGCCCTCGACGCAATGACAGCAGACGCGGAAGCAGCGGACCTCTGCGACGAGTAGCTGGTGATCGAAGTCGATGAATCTTGGGAAGATCCTCAGATTCGTCGATTCAGTGCATCGCCCCTTCGACGAGTGCCTTCAGTTCGTGGTCGGGGCTGATGTGGCGCTTGTAGAGCGGACTCATCGGGGTCTCGGCCAGGCGGACCGAGAGCGCGACGAGGTCATCGTCGGCGCCGTGGTCCTCGCGGTGGACGTTGCCGAGGTAGGTGAACTCGTTCATCACGCCGAGCAGGCTCCGGCTCGCGGTCTTGGCGTAGTGGCCCTCGCCCATCGACCGAATCTCATGGTCGACGAACCGGGGATCGATGCCGTGCGCGTCGAGCACACGCCGGAGCTCTTCAGGGAAGCGGCGAGCCAGCGTCGTGGCAGGTGCGAGGGGCATGAACACGGGGAGCAGCGTGCGCTCATTGACGAGGAGCGCCCCCTGCGGCTTCCAGAACAGCGCGGTGGCGTACCAGTTCCCAAGTTCGCTGGCCGGCTCGACCGGATCGACGACCGGCTGCTTGACCCGATCGAGAAGCTTCTTGGTGGCATGGATGGTGAAGCCGGCTGGCGTGTCCACGTCCCTCAGCCTCGCGCGCCGTCACCCGAACAAGTCCAGGCCGAGGTCTTGCCCGATCGTGCGCTGGACGGGTTCTCGTTCTCGGGGGATGGCCATGACTTCGAGGCGGGCCATCATCTCGGCCTTCTCCCGTGGGCCGCCGAGGAGGGACGAGCGGTCTCGCTGGGAGGGGTCCCGGTCGAGGGCCAGGTAGTGGCGATCGAGGATGGTGGCGCCGCGTAGCCAGGTGGCCTGATGCTCTGGATCGGTGGGTACCGGTCCCAAGATGTGGAGGTGGTAGTCGGTCGGGTTCGCGGCGATCTGGCGCGCTCGGCTCCGGAGTTGCCGGTCGAGCTCGTAGTCGACAGCGTCGAGGAAGCCGGCGTCGTGCGCGTGGTCGGTCTGGAACTGCTCACGCTCACCCATCCCCCTGCGTGCGTCGTCCAGCTCGGTGGTGAGACGGTCGAGGCCCTTGGACCGCTCGCCGATCTGCTCCCGTAGGTCGCGCATCTCGCTGCGCGTGCCGGGCCCTCGGAGCTTGCGGTCGGCGAGTTCGTTGTACCGGTAGACGAGCGGTTCGATCTCGCCTTGGACCTCCTCACGTCGGGCGCTGAGGGCGGTGATGTCGTGGCTGCGGTCGGGTGGGCAGGCGGCGAGCACCCCGGTGAGGCGGTGCCTCTCGGCGACAAGGTCCTCGATGGGCCAGAACGCGAGCGGCTCGCCGGTGTCGATGGCGAGACGCTTGTCGCCCTGGCGATGGAGCGCTTGCTGGACGACCTCGACGGGATCGCCGGCCAGGGGTGGCGGGCCGTGGCCGGTGGAGTCGTCGATTTCGGTGGCGCCGATGAGGTAGAGGTGGTTCGTGATCCGGCCGCGGCTGAGCGCGACGTACCCGCGTTCGCGGAACAGCTCGTCGGTGCCCAACACGAGCCCGCGGTCGACCGTGGCGCCCTGGGTCTTGTGGATGGTGGTGGCGTACCCATGGGCGACGTTGCCCTCATCGAGGTACTCCCTCGGCAACAGAACGCGCCGGTCGTCGAGCGTGATGGTGAGCGTTCCGCGGTCTGGGTCGACGGCGTCGACGGTGGCTCGGGTGCCGTTGCAGACACCGAGCCGCCGGTTGTTCTTGAGGCAGACGATCTGGTCGCCGGCTTGGTACGGGCGCTCGTCGAGCACGAGTTCGGGGCCCGACACCTCACCGGAGCGGACGAGGTAGGCGCGGGCTCGGCCGTTGAGGTCGTCGACGTCGTTGCGGCGGTAGGCGGTCATGGCGACGGTGTCGCCGGCCAGCCGGTGTGACCACCAGTCGGCCACCATCGCCCGGCGAACATCGATCGCCGTTGGCGCCTGCACGATCCGCCCGTTGTCCCGGTAGGCGGCGAATGCGGTGTCGACGTCGCCGCAGCGCAGCTCCTCGAGCGCATCGCGTTCCCAGTGCGCGCGCTGGCGGCGGTTCTCGGTCAGCTCGATCGGGTCGAGCCGCTTCGCGAGCCCGGTGAGCACGCCTCCGGCGTCGATCTCGGCCAACTGGTGGGGGTCGCCGACGAGCACGACTTTGGCGCCGGCTTCGTCGGCGGCGTTGAGAATCGGGGCGAGGTTGCGGGTGCCAGCCATGCCCGCTTCGTCGATCACGACCACGGTGCGGTCATCGAGGCGGATGCGGTGGGCGTCGAGGTTGATCTGCAACATCGCCAGAGTCATGGACTCGATGGCAGCCGTGGACTGGAGCTCCTGCGCCGCGATCCCGGCGAGTGCGGCACCGATGACCCGGTGGCCGCTGGCTTCCCAGGCCTCGCGAACGGCGTCGAGCGTGTAGGTCTTGCCGGTCCCCGCGGCGGCGCTCACGACGTCGATCCCGTTGCCGCTCGTGCACAGCCGCGTGACCATCTCCGCCTGCTCGGCGGCGAGCGTCGGGCGTCGGGCCATCACCTCGGCGAGCAGGTCGTCGGGAACGATCGCCGTTCCCTCGTCGGCCCGGGCAGTGGCTCGACTGACGAGGTGGCGTTCGATCCCGATCAGCTCTGCGGTCGACCAACGGACGTCGCCGACGCCCGATGCGGCGACGATCGTGCCGTCCGAACGGCGGATCACATTCGACGACAGCAGGCCGGGACCCTCGGTCTCGACGAGGCGGACAACCTCGGTCCGGTCGACAACCTGGTCTGCCATGGCCTCGATATCGGGCACGGTTGCGCCGGCCGGGAGGCGGCTGCAGACGCCCCGCAGGACGTCTCGTCGGTCAAATGACGACGCCTGCTTCGTCAAGCCATCGGCGCTCATCAGGTCGTCGGCGAGCGCTTCGAGGTCGGTCTCGACGGCGGCCCGCGGGACGCGGTCGAGCGCCAGGGCGAGGGCGGCGGGGTCCCAGCCGATCTCAGCGGCCTTGGCCTCCCACACGTCGCGCATCGACCCTCCATCGAGGGTCGCCTTCTTCGCCTTGCGGGTGGCGAGGGTGGCGAGCTGGGCGGCTCGTGCGGTGCGGAACCCGACCTCGTCGAGGTGTTCATCGATCTCCTTGCGACGGTCCGAGAAGTGATCCCGGACGTCGTCGTCGATGCCGACGACATCGGCGATGCCTTCCTTGATCGGCCCCCATTCGACGCCGAGGCGGGCGGTGAGCTCGTGGCGGAGGTGGGCTTCGTAGAGGTAGCCGGCGGTCGAGGCGTGCAGGTACAGCCACCGGCCATCGAGGGTTCGCCACGCCCCGTCGGCGCCTTCGGCCATGTTGGCGACCAGCACATGGGTGTGGAGATGCGGGTCACCGGCGCGGCTGGTGCGGTGCCGGAACGCGGCGGCGACGAGCCCGTTCACCTCGATCTGATTGACGCCGTTCTTGCCCGTACGGGACCGGGCGGCCTCGCGTTCGATGTGCGCGAACGCCGCGTCGACCGCTGCTTCGTGTGACTCGCGCACGACCTGGGCCGTGTCGGGATCACCGAGCCCGGCGAGAAGCGACACGGACTTCGGAGCGCGGAAGGTGAGGTCGAACCCGGCGACCTTGCGGTTCGGGAACCGCCCCAAGCGCTCCGCGGTGGCGGGGTTCTCGCCGGCCCAGATGGCGTGCAGGTCACTCGCTTCGACCTCTCCATCGAGGTCGAGGTTGTGACTCGCGGTGCCGACCCAACGACCCGGTGCCTCGCCGACACCGCGGTAGTACTCGTCGATTCCGTCGGCGACGGCGTTGAGGTAGTAGCTCTCGCCGGAGAGCTTGATCTTGCCGATGGAGAGCACGAGGCGTGCTCCTTTCAGGTCGGTCCCGGCCGTGGCGCAGGACGCCGTGGCCGGTTCGGGCGACGCGGGAGCGGGACGGTCCCGGCATCGGGATGCAAGTTCGTGGCTGTTCTTCGGGGGTCTGGAGCGGTGACGGGACCGAAGGGAGGAGGGCGTTCGACGAGACGGGTACTCGGGTCGACGTCGAAGGGGACCGGCTTCAGCCGAGGAGGGAGAGCTGGTGACCGAGAGTGCGCGGGTCGGTGAGCACCGGATCCGTGACGGCGACTGCCGGCGCTGTGTTCTGCGACACGGCGACGACGGCGATGCCGGCGGACGCGAGATCGACGCGATAGGTCGTCGACGAGAACCGACCGGAGCGTTCCTCGCGGTGGTCGACGCGCTCGACGATCCCCGCGTCGGTGAGCAAACGGAACGCGCGCGCCACCGAGTCCTTCGACACGCCGACGATCGCGGCGAGCGACCGGCAGCTGCAGCGCACCTCGACGAGAGACCGACCAGGTGGCGCGTTGGCAGCGATCACCTCGAGCGCGAGCCAGCCGATCGGTCCGATCTGCGCGCGCACCACGGCGGCGGTATCGAGGTCGATCAGAAGTCGGCGGCCCTCAGGCGGCATCGGTGCTACCGAGCTGCGCGTCGATCCACGCGAGCAACGCCCGCTTCGGGACCCGCAGGGTGCGGCCGATGCGAATCGAGGGCAAGCCCTCGGTGCCGCCGGTTCGCTGGAAGGCGGCGACTTCGTCGTAGGCCCGGCTGCGACTGATCCGCAGCACCGCCGCGGCCTCGTCGACCCGGAGCATGTCGGGCAGGGTGTCGATGTCCATGTGGGGGTGTCTCCTGGGGGTGGGCCCGCGCCGCCGACGGGCGACGCGGAACTGATCCGTCTCTAGAGACACACCCACCCCAAAGTTGGGACGCGTCACCAAATTTCTGAAATTTCCGGACGCGAGGTGACTTCGGGGTGGAGGGCCGTACCTCCTATCCCCACTGCCAACTCAGCGGACCGTCGCGCGCGAATTCGAGGCGGGCCCGGACGCTCGCTCGGGCCAGAACCGCGGGACCTGCCGTGTCACACTTTCCGTGGACATTCAGGTAGCGCCCCGTTGCTGGGCGACCGAGGGAGACAGTCGTGGGGCCGGCAGGCGTGACCCAGCAAGAACTCGAGAGCCGACTTTGGGCCGCCGCCAACTCGCTGCGGGGACCGGTCGACCCCGCCGACTTCAAGGCGTACATCTTCCCGCTGCTCTTCTACAAGCGGATCAGCGACACCTGGGACGCCGAGCACGCTGCCGCAGAGGCGAAGTGGGGCGGCGACCTCGACGGCGAGATCGAGGCCGATTACCACCGCTTCACGATCCCCGACGGCTGCCACTGGGCCGACTTGCGGCGCGTGCACGAGAACGTCGGCGTCGCCCTTCAGAAGATCCTCGATCGCATCCAGCAGGCGAACCCCGAAACGCTCGCCGGGATCTTCGGCGACGTGGCATGGGGCAACAAGGAGAAGCTCCCCGAGCCGTCGCTGCTCAACCTCATCGAGGCGTTCGGCTCGCTCGATCTCTCACCCGAGCGAGTAGGTCACGACATCCTCGGGAACGCGTACGAGTACCTCCTCAGGCAGTTCGCCGACGAGTCGGGCAAGAAGGCCGGCGAGTTCTTCACACCCCGTGCCGTCGTCCGGTTGCTCACCCGGATCCTCGACCCGCAACCGGGCGACTCGGTCTACGACCCGGCCTGCGGCTCAGGCGGCATGCTCGTCGAGGCGGCCAACGAGGTGATCGAAGCCGGCGGCTCAGTGCGCCAGATGCGGTTCTACGGCCAGGAGGTGAACCTGACCACGGCGGCCATCGCCCGAATGAACCTCTACCTCCACGACATCGAGGACGCCAGAGTCGTGCGAGGCGACACGCTCCGTCAGCCGAAGTTCCTCGACCGGAAGGGCCGGCTCGAGAAGTTCGACATCGTCATCGCCAACCCGCCGTTCTCGCTCAAGAACTGGGGAGCCGACACCTGGGTATCGGACTCTTGGGGTCGAGCCGGATGCGGCGTGCCCCCGGCCGGCTACGCCGACTTGGCGTGGGTGCAGCACATGGTGGCGTCGATGGACGACGGGGAAGGCCGTGTCGGCGTGGTGATGCCTCACGGCGTGCTGTTTCGTAGCGGCGCCGAAGCGAAGATCCGACAGTGCCTCATCGAGGGTGACCAGCTGGAGGCCGTCATCGGACTCGCTGGCAACCTCTTCTACTCGACCAACATCCCTGCCTGTCTTCTGATCTTTCGGTCGGCCAAACCTGTCGAGCGACGCGGAACGGTGCTCTTCGTCGACGGATCGGCACGCTTCTCCAAGGGCCGAAACCAGAACTCGATGGACGACGACGACGTCGGGGCCATCGTCAGTGCTTACCGGTCGGGTACCGATCCAGATGGTGACGGCGGTGTGGCCGTCCGTCTCGTGGACCACGCCGAGATCAAGGACAACACGTGGGACCTGAACATCGCCCGATACATCGCTGCCGCCGCGTTCGACGCCGTCGATGTCGAAGAAGCCCTCGCGGACCTTCGCGGTGCTCAGGCCGCGCTCCGGGAAGCTGAGGAACGACTCAACGATCGCCTGAGGGCGGCCGGCTATGCGTAGCGACTGGCGCGTCGTGCCGTTGGGAGAGGCGGCGGAAGTGACCATAGGTCGTCAACGATCTCCGAAGAACGCGTCGGGCCCAGACATGGCCCCTTACCTGAGGGCTGCAAACGTCAAGGACGACTGGCTGGTCCTCGACGACATCCTCGAGATGAACTTCGACGACGCAGAACGCGCGACCTATGCGCTTCGTCCAGGTGACGTCCTCGTCACCGAGGGCTGCGGCAGCATTCGAGAGCTCGGCGCATCAGCACGTTGGGATGGGCAAGTCCCAGGCATCGTTTGCTTCCAGAACACGCTGCTTCGCTTGCGGGCCGTCGAAGGGATGACCACCGCCAGCTACCTGGACCAGTGGGCTCGGTGGGCCCATCGATCAGGAACCTGGGCATCCGTTGCCAGCGGAACAAACATCCTCCACATTGGCGTACAGCGAGCGAGAGGTCTCACGATCGGCGTGCCACCGCTTGCCGAGCAGGAGCGCATCACGGACTTTTTGCAGGCGTTCGACGCGACAGTAGAGCGCGGCGCCCTGTTGGCCGAGGCGGCGACGCGGTACCGGACCACCTTCATTGCCGATTGGTTCCGCTCCACGCGCGCGGAACCGATCGCTCTCGAACAGATTGCCGATGTCACACAAGGCTCGGCTCTACCAAAGCATCTGCAAGGCACGCTCTCTGGAACAGTCCCCTGGTTCAAGATCGCCGACATGGCGAAAGCGCCCAACCGAGGCGGCTACCGGGAAGCCGAAACGATGATGACTGTCGACGAGATCGGTCACAACAAGGGTCGTGTCCTGCCCCGCGGCGCCGTCACGTTTCCGAGAGTTGGTGCCGCCGTTCTGACAGAGAAGAAGCGTGCCCTGCTCATCGACGCCGCATGCGACGAGAACCATCTTGTCGTCATCCCGCGAGACGGACTCGATCCCGCCTTCCTTCTCGCGTACTTCGAGAACCTGAGTCTTCGCTCGTTGGTCCAACAAGGAGCGGTCCCGTCTCTGAATCAAGGTCTCATTCGGTCTCTCCGCATCCCCCTTCCCGACGAGACCGAACAGCAACGCGTTGCATCAGTGGCAGACCAGCTCAGGATCGTCGCCCTGGCAGCTCAGGACTATGAGGCGAGAGTCCGCACCCTCCGGAGCGCTGTTGCGCACGGGCTGTTGTCGGGCTCGAACCAGATGCCCGACTCGTACGACGAGCTACTGGGGCGCGCGTCGTGAGCGAACTCGCGGAGTCGGCGGTCCAAGCGGCGCTTGTCGATCGGTTGACGAAGCGTGACCTCGGGTGGCGGTTCGTCGCTCCCGCAGACCTGCCTCGCCAGCTCGATGGCGTGATGCTCGAAGAGCACGTGAGCGAGGCCCTCATTCGGCTGAACCCGGTCATCGCCGAGAAGCCTGATCGCATCGACGAGGTGCTCCCTCGCCTCCGGGCGACGCTGCTGGCCGTGGCCAACGACGGGCTCGTCACAGCGAACGAGGAGATGACCGCTTGGCTGTGCGGCCGCATGACGGTCCGCTTCCTCGGCACTGATGACTACCTGCCCGTGCAGCTGATCGACTTCGACGACGTTCGATCCAACCGCCTCGTCGTGTCGACCGAGGTGACCTTCACACCCGGGCATGAGGAGCGCCGCTACGACCTGGTGCTGTTCGTCAACGGCTTCCCGCTCGTCGTCGGCGAGACGAAGACGCCGATCAGCAAGCACACGTCGTGGCTCAACGGAGCGAACGACATCTACAACGGCTACGAGGTGAAGACGCCGGCGTTCTTTGTCCCGAACGTGCTGTCGTTCGCCACGGAGGGCAAGGACTTCCGTTACGGCGCCGTCCGTCAGCCACCGGAGACCTGGCTGCCGTGGTCGCGCACCACGGACGAGCTCCTCCTGCCCGGGATGGCTTCCGTGCTGCGCTCGGCCGAGCTCCTCCTCGCTCCCGAGATGGTGCTCGACATCTTGCGGACCTACACGCTGTTCTCGCGTCGGTCGTCGACGCAGGGCGGCTACGTGATGAAGGTGATCCCCCGCTACCCGCAGGTGGAGGCCGTCGACGCCATCGTCGAGCGCGTGCGTGACGCGTCGAGGCGGCAGGGCCTGGTGTGGCATCACCAGGGCTCGGGCAAGACGCTGTTGATGGCCTTCGCTGCGCCGAAGCTCCGCCAGCAGCTCGACCTCGATGCTCCGACGATCCTCGTGGTGCTCGACCGCCTCGACCTGATCGAACAGGTGCAGGGCGAGTTCGCATCCGTCGGCATCCCGGGCTTGAAGGTCGGTGAGACGAAGGACCAGCTGCGACGGCTGCTGAAGGAGGATGCCCGTGGCGTGATCGTGACAACGATCTTCCGGTTCAAGGACGCTGGCCTGCTGAACGATCGGCCGAACATCGTGGTGATGGTCGACGAGGCCCACCGCACCCAGGAAGGCCGGCTCGGTCTCGACATGCGCGAAGCGCTGCCGAACGCGAAGTTCATTGGGCTGACCGGAACGCCGATTTCGACCGACGATCGCAACACGTGGGCGACCTTCGGTGATCCAGATGACCCCGACGGCGTGCTCAACCACTACTCGGTCGAGCGGTCGATCGCCGACGGCGCGACCTTGCCGATCCATGTCGAGACCCGCCTCGTCGACTTCCACATCGACCACGACGCGCTGGACCAAGCGTTCGCGGAGCTGGCCGAAGCCGAAGGCCTCGACGAGCGCGAAGCCGGCATCGTCGCCAAGCGGGCGTCGCGCGTCGACCAGATCATGAAGGCGCCGGACCGCATCGCGGCGGTGTGTGCCGACATCGTCGAGCACTACCGGTCGAAGGTCGCTCCGCTCGGGCTCAAGGCGCAGGTGGTGGCGTTCGACCGGGAGCTGTGCGTCGCCTACCACGATGAGATCACTGCGCTGCTCGAACCTGGCGACGAAGCCACCGTGGTGATGACCACCGCCAAGGGCGACCCGATCGAGTGGGACGTATGGGACCGCGACCGCGACGCCGAAGCCAAGGTGAAGGACCGGTTCCGCGACGTCGACGACCCCCTGAAGATCCTGATCGTCACCGCGAAGCTGCTGACCGGATTCGATGCCCCGATCGAGGGCGTCATGTACCTCGACAAGCCGCTCAGGGCGCACACGCTGTTCCAGGCCGTCTGTCGGACGAACCGACGGTGGTCGAACCCGAACACCGGCCAGGAGAAGCTGCACGGCCTGATCGTCGACTACGTGGGCATGGGCAACGAGCTGGCCAAGGCCGTCGCCGTGCGGGACACGGGCGTCCGCAAAGCGCTCCCGAGCGATGTCGACGAGCTCGCCGCACTGCTCGGCGAGTACATCGACACCTGCACGGCGCGCTTCGCCACCGTTGATCGGCACGCCTCCGGTTTCGAGCAGCTGTACGCCGCGCAGGAGTGCCTGCCCGACCAAGCGACGCGGGACGCGTTCGCCGCCGAGTTCATCCGGGCCGAGGGGTTGTTCGAGTTTCTGTGGCCGGACACCGCGCTGAAGCCGATGGAATCCGACTACAAGTGGCTGGCGCGCATCTACAAGTCAGTCGCACCGACCGACGCGCCCGACCGGCTGCTGTGGCAGCGGCTCGGCGCCAAGACGGCCGAGCTGATCCACGAGCACCTGTCCGACGTCACGGTCGATGGCCGTGGGCTGGAGACCGTCGCCATCGACGCGGGCGTGTTCGAGGCGCTGCGCCAGCTCAACCTATTCCCGGACATCATCAACGGCGACGAACCGACGCCGCCGACGGTCGAGGAGATCCTCGACACGCTCGAGGCTCGGCTGCGGCACAAGCTCACCGGTGGCACGGGCCACCCGGTGTGGGTCAGCCTCGCCGACCGCCTCGAAGCGCTCCGCCGAGCCAAGATCGACTCGGCCGCCGCATCGGTCGAGTTCCTCAAGCAGCTCCTGGAGCTGGCCAAGGATCTCGTCGAGGCCGAGAAGGCCGAGGAGGAGGGCCGGCTCGACGAGATGAAGGTGGTCGACCCCGACAAGGGTGCGCTCACCCAGATCATAGCCGAGTACGCGCCGCCCGAGGTACCGGTGATCATCGAGACCGTCGTCGAGAAGATCGACGCCATCGTGCGACCGGTGCGCGGCACCGGTTGGCAGGAGAGCCAGCCCGGCGACCGTGAGGTCCGCCAGCAGCTCCGTCTCGTTCTCAAGGACAGCGGACTCCCGCCGCAAGGTGAGATCTTCGACCGCGCCTACGCCTACATCCGCGAGCACTACTAAGGGCCCGCCGCGGAATGAGTCGCGAGGTCATGCTGGTGTGAGGGTGTAGTTC
>CAYUOL010000137.1:0-15997 GCA_964446345.1 uncultured Iamiaceae bacterium
CACTGCGGACCAGGCGATCCCAGCCCGCGGTGTAGAAGAGAGTGTAGAAGCCCTGCCCGCTCGGCGCAGCCTCCGATCACGCGACTCGGACAGCGTCCTTCAGCTTGGCGGGGGCCGACGGAGGCCGACGGCCAGGGTGACGAGCCCGGCTCCGTGGATCGGCGGCGACGAAAGCCCGTCCTTCGGCGGGTCGGAGCCCGCCCTGGCGAGCGGGTCAGCTGCCGAGTTCGCCGCGCAGGTGGCGGTTGCCTCTGCGTATGACGTCGTTGAGGAGCCTGACGACCGCGGGCGGGGTCCGTAGCGGGAGGTCGACGTGTGTCCAGACCTCGGTGCCGAAGCCAACCGCGGCCCCGTCGGGATCGGCCTCGGTCCGTTGGTAGGCGACCGACCGCAGTGTCACGTAGCTGCGGACCGGGCCGGGAGCGATGACGCCGGTGAGGGTGAGACAGCGGCCGTGGTCGATGAGATCGGTGGTGATCCACCCGACGGTGAGCACGTCCGGGACGCGAGCGATCGTGAGCGTCGCATCGTCAGCATCGAAGGTGGCGCCGAACCAGGCGGCCAGCTTGACGGGGGTGTCGACGAAGGCTCGTACTTCGTCGATGGGGGTGTTGGGGACGATGACGGCGTCGTCGATGATGGGCCCGGCGCCTTCGAGCTTGTGGTGCACCCAAGGCCACACGAAGCGCCGGAGGGTCACGGTTCCCCGCTGTTGTCCTGTGGTTCGGGCGTGTGGAGACGGGGCTCGGCTTCGGCGGCAGTCTTGGGTCCGCGGATGGCGGTGAAGAGCGCGGCGGCGGCGCAGACCGCGGCGGCGAGGAGCAGGGCGGGCATCATGGCATCGACGAAGGATTGGCGGGCGGCATCGATGAGGGTTGCGCCGTTGGGGCCCATCTGACCGGCGGCGGCGAGGGCGCCGCCGATGCCTTCGGTGACGGGGTGGGCGACCTCGGGCGGGAGGCCGGCGGTGGCTGGTTCGACGTTGGCTTGGTAGGCGGCGTTGAGGACCGATCCGATGAGGGCGATGCCGACGGCGCCGCCCATCTCGCGGACTGTGTCGTTGAGCGATGAGGCGACGCCTTGCTTCTCCTCGGGTAGTGACGAGGTGATCGCCGCGGTGGACGGGCTCATCGCGAGGCCGACGCCGGCGCCGAGGATGAGGGTGCCGGGGAGCACAGTGAGGTAGCCGCCCTGGGGGTCGGCGAGTACGGCGAACACGACCAGGCCCGTGGCCATCGCGAGCATGCCCGTCACGAGGGTTCGGCGGAACCCGAACCGCTCGGCGATGGTCGGGGCGATGGTGGAGAGGGGCATCATCATGACCGCCATCGGCAGGAGTCCCGATGCTGCTTTGAGGGCGGAGTAGCCGAGGATGGCCTGGAGGTACTGCACGAGCACCAGGAACAGGGAGAACATCACGGCGAAGACCACGAAGAGGTTCACCGAGCCCGCGGCGAGCCCCCGGAGGGCGAAGATCCGCACGTCGAGCAGCGGGTGGTCGCGGCGGAGCTCGACGGCGACGAACGCGACGGTCGCGGCGAGACCGGCGACGATCGCTGCGAGGGTGATCGTGGCGGTCCAGCCTTTTTCGGGTCCTTCGTGGAAGGCGAGCACGAGCCCGCCGACGGCGACGACCGAGAGCAGCGATCCGGCGACGTCGAAGCCGGCTTCGGTGTGTTCGACGGAGTGCGGGACGAATGAGGCGGTGAGGGCGAAGGAGACGGCGGCGAGCGCGATCGGGAGCGCGAAGACCCACGGCCAGGTGGCGTTGTCGATGATGGCGGCAGAGACGAACAGCCCGATGATGCCGCCCGCGCCGGCGAAGCCCGCCCAGGTGCCGATGGCTTTGGCTTGTTCTTCTCGCGGGAAGCTGGTGGTGATGACCGAGAGGGTCACGGGCATGACCATGGCGGCAGCCACACCCGCGAGGACCCGCAATCCGATGAGCATTGTTGGCTCTGTCGCGAACGCGGAGGCGAGATTGGTGGCCGCGAATGCGACCAGTCCGATCATCAGGATGGGCTTGCGACCCCACCGGTCACCGATGGCCCCGACCGGCAGGAGCAGCGCGGCCAGCGCGAGCGTGTAGCCGTTGATGATCCACAGCAACTGGCTCTGGGTGGCCCCCAGGTCCTGGGCGAGGGCCTGCTGTGCGACGTTGAGGCCCGAGACCGAGGCGACGACGGCGACGAGCGCGACACACATGGCAGCGAGGATGAGCCTGCGCCGACCGGCGTTCTCGACCACGACGTCGTGTTCGACCGGATCGTGCTGGCCCTCCGGCAGGTCACCTACCGGTCCGGACGGATCCGCCGTCTGGGTGGTCATGAGGTCCCCTCTCGCTGAAGTCGACCCGTGGACTCTAGGACATGTTGTGTTCTAGACGACGTTCCGTCCTCTAGAGCGCTGAGAGTAGGGTTCGAGAGTGGCCCCCAGCGCCGAGATCGACCCCCGCGTCGCCCGGACCCGTCGCGATGTGCTCGC
This sequence comes from uncultured Iamiaceae bacterium, assembly GCA_964446345.1. GTDB lineage: Bacteria > Actinomycetota > Acidimicrobiia > Acidimicrobiales > Acidimicrobilacustridaceae > CAYUOL01. The sequence goes on from CAYUOL010000137.1 coordinate 2,485, forward strand.
GGCGGCCCGTGAGGTGATGCTGGAGGAGGGGTGGGAGCGGGTCACCCTGGCTCGGGTGGCTGAGCGCAGTGGGTATGCGCGCACGACGCTGTATCGGCACTGGCCCCAACGACTCGACCTGCTGCGTGACCTGATCGGCGAGGAGGTGCGGCTGCTGCACACCACCCCGGCGGGCGACCTGCGTGAGGACCTGATCGCCGAGATGGAAGCGTTCCAGGCTGCGCTGACGACCTCGGGACTCGGGCGCATGATGATCGCGATCGGCCAGCAGGCTCGCGACGACGCAGAGCTGGCTGACCTGAGCTCGTCGGTTCGGGCGGACGGCTCGAAGGTGTTGCGCGACATCATCGCCGCGGGCGTCGAGCGCCGGGAGCTGCCATCGGACCTCGATCCTGATGTCGCCGTTGCTCAGCTGGTCGGTCCGGTTCTGTTCCGGTTCCTGTTCGAGAGCGAGGACGACTTCAGCATCGCCTCGGTCCCGTCGGTGGTCGACTGGTTCCTTGCCGGCACCAACGCCGCTCGAGGTGGCGGTGCTCGGGTTAGGACCTACGGGGCTCGACGATGAGCACGGTGCCTTGCGCGAGGGCGCAGGGCCGGCCGTCGTTGTCGACCTCGACCTGGACGACCGCGGTGCGGCGCGTGAGCGACACGATGGTGGACCGTGCCCGCACGGTGCCAGCGCGCACCGCGGTGAGGAGGTTGAGCTTGAACTCGGTGGTGGCGGCCCAGTGGCCGCGCTTGATGACGGGGTAGAGCACCGCGCCGAGGACGTGATCGACGAGGGCGGATACGACACCTCCGTGGAGGGTGCCGAAGGGGTTGAGGAGTTCGGGCCGCACGTCGAGCTCGGCGAGCATCGTGGCGGGCCCCACTTCGACGGTTCGGATGCCGAGGTAGGACGGCAGGCCATCGATGCTGCCAGCGGTCATGGCGGCGGCGGTGTCGGCGTCGTACCGGTCGGGGGTGATGGCTGCGGGCATGGGGCCTCCGGTTCAGCTTGCGTCGTTGGCGAACTTGGTCAGGTCGACGGTGAGGAACAGCGCCTCGGCCCGGACGAAGATCCCGTCGTTGGACTCGCCGTGGGCCTGGAGCCAGAGCTTTCGGTCGGCGCGGTCGCGCAACGACGCGGTGACGCGCAGCTCCTGGTGAAGGGGTGCGGGGGCGACGTAGTCGAGGTTGAGGTTCGCGGTGTAGGCCAGCTCGCCGAGGATGGGCAGGACGTACCCGATGGTCTCGTCGACGATCGCGGCGACGACGCCGCCGTGGGCTCGTCCGGGGGCCCCTTCGAACGCTGGGCCGAGCGCCGTGGTCGCGACCACCGAGTCGCCATGGCGGCGCACCTCGAGTCCGATGCCCATCGGGTTGGTCCGCCCTGAGACGACCGAGTCGCGGAACAAATCCATCGGCTCGCCGTCGAGGCCGATCGGCTCGAGGGCGTCGCCACCGAGCCAGCGGGCGAAGCGGGGGCTGGTGGCGATCTCTGCGGTCCGGTCGCGCGCGGGCCGGGCCGAGACCTCCTCGGTCGCGGCGGCGGCCAGGTCGGCGATGCGACCCGCGAGGTCGGCGTCGACGCGATGGCCGACGAGACTGTGGCCGAGTCGCTGGAGCGCGGTGGCCATGCGGGCGCGGGCTTCGAGCTCTTCGGGGGTTTCGTCGAGGTTCACGGTGCAGGTTCCTTGGGGTGGGTGGGAATCGGGCGGTCGGGGTGCGCGGCGTCGCGTCCCGCAACGGCGGGGTTGGGTCCGAGTGTGCCGGTGCCCTCGATGTCGAGGTTGGGCAGGGTCCGGTCGAGCCATCCGGGTAGCCACCAGTTGCGTGAGCCGAGCAGTGTCATGGTGGCGGGGACGACGACCATGCGGATGACGGTGGCGTCGAGGGCGACGGCGACGGCGAGACCGAAGCCGAACATCTTGATCTCGGGGGTGTCGCCGAGCACGAAGGATGCGAAGACGCTGATCATGATGAGCGCGGCGGCGGTGATCACGCGGGCCGAAGTGGCGATGCCTCCGACCACGCTTCCGGTGGGGTCGCCGGTGGCGACCCACTCCTCGCGGACACGGGAGAGGATGAAGACCTCGTAGTCCATGGAGAGGCCGAAGAGGATGGCGAACATCATCATCGGCAGGAACGACACGATGGGCACGGTCTCGTCGAGGCCGACGGCGTCGAGGCCCCATCCCCACTGGAAGACCGCGACGAGCGCACCGTAGGCAGCGGCGATCCCCAGCAGGTTGACGAGGGCGGCCTTGAGCGCGACCAGCGGTGAGCGGAACACCGCGGTGAGGAGGAGGAACGACAGCAGGACCACCGCTCCGATGAAGACGGCGAGCCGGTCGGCCAAGCGTTTGGAGATGTCGATGAACGCGGCGGTCGTGCCGGTGACCTCGATGACGGTGCGGGTGTCTGCCTCGAGGGTGGGGACCGTTTCGCCGCGGAGGCGGTCGACGAGGTCCTCGGTGGCTGGGTCTTGGGGGCTGGTGGTGGGAACGACCTGGATGACCGCGGTGTCGCCGGTGTCGTTGGTCTGGGCGGGTGACGCGAACTGCACGCCCGGGGTTGCGGCGACTGCGGTGCTGATGGTTGCCAGCGCGCCGGGGGGATCGGCGACCTCACGCAGGTCGACGGCGATCAGCAGGGGCCCGTTGAACCCTTCACCGAAGCCCTCGGCGAGCAGGTCATACGCGTGGCGGGCGGTGGTGTCAGGGGGCAGGTTCCCCGCGTCGGGCCAGCCCAGCTCGAGGCGGGCCGCGGGAACCGCCAGTGCGACGAGGAGCACGGAGCCGGCTGCGAGGAACGGCCAGGGTCGGCGGGTGACGAGGCGGGCCCATCGGGCCGAGGTGGACCGGGAGGTGTGGTGGTCGCTCTCGTAGCGCAGTTGCACGCCAGGGACGCGGAGCCGGTCGATGCGGGTTCCGACGAGGCCGAGCAGCGCGGGGAGCAGGGTGATGGCGACGAGGACCGCGATCGCGACCATGAGTGAGACGGCGTAGCCGAGCGCGGCGACAAGGGGGATGCCGATGAGCGCGAGGCCCAAGATGGCGATCATGACCGTCACGCCGGCGAACACGACGGCTTGGCCGGAGGTGGCGAGGGCTCGCGCGACGGACTCGTCGAGCTCGTATCCCTGAGCGAGTTGCTGTCGGTGTCGGGTGACGATGAACAGCGAGTAGTCGATCCCGACCGCGATGCCGATCATCGATCCGAGGATCGGCGCGACGGAGGTGACCTCGACGAACCCGCCGAGGAGGCGCATGAGCGCGAGACCGACGCCCAGGCCGACGAGTGACGTGCACATCGGCAACGCCATCGCCGTGACCGATCCGAACGCGACGGCGAGGACGATCACCGCGACTGCGAGTCCGATGAGCTCGGAGGCGTGGGTGTCGTCGGGTCCGATCCGCTCGACGACGGGGCCGCCGAACGCAACATCGAGACCGGCGTCGCGGGCGGGACCGGCGGTGGCGGTGAGGGCATCGACGCCGTCGACGCCGACCTCGCGGGCGGTCACGGCGTACACGATCTCGGCGAACGCGATCCGCCCGTCCGGCGAGACGAGGAACCCGCCGGCGGGGCCGAAGGGGTCGATCACCTGCCGGACCCGGGGCAGGGCCCGGATCTGGTCCAGGGTGCCCTGGGCGCCTGACCGGAACTGCGGGTCGGTGACCCGGCCGGCGTCGGTGGCGAAGACCACCCGAGCGCGCCCGCCGGCTGCGTCGGGGTAGCGCTCCTCGAGCAGGTCGATCGCCCGTTGCGATTCGGTGCCGGGGATCTCGATGCTCTCACTCGACGCCGCACCCCATCGTGCGCCGGCAGCGAGCACCGCGGCGGCGGCCAACATCCACACCGCGATGACGCGCCACGGCCGGTGCGCGCACCAGCGGCCCAGGCGATAGAGAGCAGACGTCACGTGGAGACCTCCGAGGGCGGCTGACCACCCCACGGCGAGTCTAGACATCGCGTCCAACTTGGTCTAGACACGATGTCTAGATGCCGTCACTATGTGCGGACGGAGGACGACGGATGCGTGAACCCTTGGTGCCGACGCTCGACCGGCTCCCAGAGTCGGTGCGCCGCTTCGAGCTGCCCACGCCGTTCCCGGTCGGCCCGGTGAACTGCTACCTGTTGCTCGATGACCCGGTGACCGTCGTCGACCCGGGGATGCTCTACGCCGACAGCGTGGCGACGTTGACCGCCGAGCTGGCGAAGGTCGGCCTCGACGCCGCCGACGTCGGCGCGGTCGTCGTGACCCACGCGCATCCCGATCACTACGGCACCGCCGGATGGCTCGCCGAGCGGGCGGGCGCGCCGATCTACGCCGGTCGTGCCGAGGTTCCGAAGCTTCTGGAGAACCGCGATCGCGACCAGCTCTACACGCTGATCCGCTCGTTCGGGATCCCCGAGGAGATGCTCGGGGTCTTTCCCGCCTTCTACGGCGCGGTCCGCGAGTGGCTTCACGACATCGACGAGTCACGGGTCATCGCGGTGGACGACGGCGACGAGCTGCGCCTCGGCGGTCGGACGCTGCAGGCGCTGGTCACGCCGGGCCACGCCGCCGGCCACCTGTCGCTGTGGGAGCCTGTCTCGTCGCGGTTGCTCTCGGGCGATCACCTGTTGCCGGCGATCACTCCCAACCCCCTCGTCGAGCTCGACGGCGACAGCGACCTGCTGCGGCGCCGCAGCCTCGTCGACTACCTCGGCTCCCTCGACCGGTTCGAAGCCCTCGATCCCCAGGTCGTGCTCCCGGGGCACGGTCCGGCCTTCACGTCGGTGGGTGCGCTCGTGACCGCCACGCGAGCCCACCACGAGCGCCGGGCCGAGGAGATCCACGCCCACATCTCCCGGCTGGTCGAACCGACCGCCTACGAGCTGTCGCGGGCGGTGTTCCCCCACATCGACGGCTTCGAGATCCTGCTCGCCATCTCGGAGGTGCTCGGCCACGTCGATCTGCTCGTCGCCGACGGCGACGTGGTGATCGACCTGGGATCCCCGACCCGCTACGCGTCGACCTGAAGGACCGCCATGACCGACACACTGAGCGCCGAACCTCCCCCGATGAGCCCCGACGGGCTGGTCATGGAGACCCTCCTCACCCCGGAGGGCCGCGCCGATCCCTATCCCCGTTACCGGCTGCTGCGCGACGCCGCGCCGGTGCATCACAGCGAGCTCGGCCCGGTGTGGTTCCTGACCCGCTGGTCGGACTGCAACAACGTCCTGCGAGACCCGCGGCTGGGCAAGGGCAGCCTCGACGCCGACCGGGCCGCGCTGTTCAGCCCCGGCCTCCCGCCCCGTCAACGCAGCGTGATGGGCAACTCGATGCTCTTCGTCAACCCACCCGACCACACCCGCCTGCGCGGTCTCGTGTCGCGGGGCTTCACACCCCGCCAGATCGCCCGCCTCGAGGCCCACATCGGCCACATGGCCGACGTGATCGTCGAGCGGATGGCCGAAGCGGGCGAGGTCGACGTGATGGACGCCCTGGCGTTCCGGCTGCCGGTGCAGGTCATCGGCGAGCTCGTCGGCGTCCCACCGTCGGACCGTGACCAGTTCCGAGTCCTCGTGCGCAACGCGGCCGCCGCCCTCGAACCAGGCGTCACCGACACTCAGCTCGACGCCGCCGAGCATGCCATGGCGGTCATGGACGACTACTTCCGTGGGCTCATCGCCCGGCGTCGCCGCGATCTCGACCATGACCTGACCTCGGCGTTGATCGCCGCACGCGACGGCGACGACCGCCTGACGGAGGACGAGATGGTTGCCACCCTCATCCTGTTGTTCTCCGCAGGGTTCGAGACCACCACCAACCTCATCGGCAACGGGCTGCTGTGCCTGCTGCGAAACCCTGACCAGTTCGACCGGCTGCGAGCCGACCCCGCCCTCGTCGATTCCGCGGTCGAGGAGATGCTGCGCTTCGAGAGCCCCGTGCAGGTCGACGCCCGCACCGCGTTCGAACCCGTCGAGATCGACGGGCACACCATCACGACCGGAGAGACCGTCGTGACGTTCCTCGGCGCCGCCAACCGCGATCCCGCGGTGTTCCCGGACCCCGACCGCTTCGACGTGACCCGGCACCCGAACCACCCGCTCAGCTTCGCCGCCGGGATCCACTACTGCCTCGGCGCCAACCTCGCCCGGCTCGAAGGCCGGGTCGTCTTCGACCGCCTCACCCGCCGCTTCGCGGACATCGCGTGGCTCGACAACGGCCCCGATTGGCGTGGGACGCTGATCCTGCGCGGCGTGAACCACCTCAACGTCGCCGTCACCCCCAAGGAAGGCACCACACGATGAGAGAGGTCACCGACAACATCGCCGCCGCGCTCCCGGCCGCCTCGGCGGTGTTCGCGGCCCGGGGTCTCGACGGCACCCGCATGGACGACATCGTCGAAGCCACCGGCATCCCCCGCCCGACGCTCTACTACCACTTCTCCTCCAAAGAGGAGATCCTCGCCTGGCTGCTGGAACGGCTCCTGCGTGACCTCTCGGTGGAGATCGGCCACATCCTCGACCGTGACGAACTCGCCCGCGACCGGCTCCACGCCGTCTTCGGCGCCTACCTCGGCCTGTTCGCAAAGCACCGCGAGCTGTGCACCGTGCTGCTCACCGAGCTCGGCCGCATCACCCGCATCCCCGCGCTGGCCGACGCCATCTGGGCGAGCTTCCACGAACCGGTCCGCAAGCTGCTCCACGCCGGCGAGATCGACGGGTCACTGCGCCCGATCGACGACGACGTGACCGCATCGGCGATCTTCGGTGCAGTGACCATGGTCGGCCTCCACTACGTCGTCACCGGCCAACCCATCGACTCCGATGCCGCTGCGGGCCGCCTCGACGACCTGCTCCTCGGAGGGCTCGCTCCCCCGACCCGACCCCGAACCTCCACCAAAGGACGGAAACGATGACCGGCACGCCACGGCTTCGCTACACCCGAGACGAGATCCTCACTGACCCCGACTACACCCGGCGCATCGAACGAGCCGGCGTGCTGCTCCACGGCGGCTACGGACCCGACGGCACCTACCTCCCGCCCCGGTCCACCCACCGCATCCCCGCCATCGCGGCATGGCCCGCGAAGCTCGCCGCCGCCGGGCACCCCACCCGCGTCATCGACCCCGACGCCGTCGACCACGCCTTCGTACCCAACACCGAACAAGCCAAGCTGCTGCTGCGCAACGGCGCAGCCGGCGCCATGACCCGCATCCTCACCCTCATCGGGGTCGTCGAAGGGTTCGGCAACGACGGCATCAAGCTCATCCCCCCGATGGACCTCCAGTCCCACATCGTCGAACCGATCGCCGGCACCTGCCTCGGGCACCTCTTCGATGGCCTCCTCGAGGCCCACGGCAACGACGAAGCCGGTCGCGGCCCCGAAGCCGGCCATGACCAGATGTGGTTCGCGGTGCGCGACGCCGCGCTCGCCGACCCCCCGATCACCATCGACATGTTCGAGAACCTGCCCATCGCGCCGCCGCCCGGCTACGAAGGCCCCGCAAGACCATCACCCGAAGCGATCACCGTCGGCGGCATGCTCGACGGCCTGCGCGACGACGTCGCCCCCGAGCTGCAACTGCTCGTGCGGGCGATGATCCAGATCCTCGTCATCGAGCTGCTCGCCTACCACACCTTTGCGTGGGCGTCCGAGGTGCTCGGCGACCCCGAGTGCAGCCACGACGCCGGCTTCGCCCGCGACACCATCGACCACATCCGCATCGACGAAGACATCCACGTCGCCTACCTCCAATGCGCGCTGGCCGAGCTCGCCACGCTGACCGTGCGCACCGTCAGTGGAACCACCGTCCCCGGCGCCGATCTCGTCAATGCCGCCCGCCGGGCGGCATTGGACAACCAGACCGGCGACCGGTTCGACCGGATCCTCGCCTACCGCCTCGCCCAGGTCCGCTCCGAGCTCGCCGCGCACCCCGACGGCGCCCGCCTCACCACCGAGTTCGACGCCCTCGCCGCCAAGCCCGCCGAAGCCCTCACATGAGAGTCGTCGTCGACGCCGAGCGCTGCCAGGGCCACAACCGCTGCCACGCGCTCGCCCCCGTCCTGTTCGACATCGACGACCTCGGCTACGCCACCGCCGCACCCGGGTCGGTCCCCGCCGACCTCGAAGCCGCCGCCCGGCTCGCCGAAGCCAACTGCCCCGAACACGCCATCACCATCGACCCCTGACCGGAGACCAGCGATGAACCGACCACCCGTCACCGACTGGACCGCCGACTTCGACCACCTCGATCCCACCTTCGTCGCCGACCCCTACCCGATCTACGAGCAGCTCCGGACCGACTGCCCGATCGCGCACACCGACCGGTACCACGGCGTGTGGATCCCCACCCGCTACGAGGACCTCGCCGCCATCGCCCACGACCACCACCATTTCTCCTCCCGCACCATCCTGGTCACCGACCGCCCCGAATCACCCCACGACCTCGGATTCCACGCCCCGCCCATCACCGAGGACCCCCCGTACCACACCGACATCCGCCGGCTCCTGCTCCCAGTCTTCTCCCCGAAGGTCGTCGCCGACTACGAGCCCATCACCCGGGCCATGGCCAACGACCTCATCGACGGGTTCATCACCGACGGCGGATGCGACGCCGCCACGGACTTCGCGCAGCACGTCCCCATCAAGGTCATCACCCGCATGCTCGGCATCCCCGACAGCGACCACGCCCAGTTCCGCGACTGGATCCACCGCCTCATCGAAGAAAGCCCCATCGCCGGTGACGCCACCTTCGAAGCCATCTTCGAGATCGGCGGCTACCTTGCCGGACACGTCGACCAGCACCGGACCAGCCCCCGCGACGACATCATCACCCACCTCCTCGAGGCCCGCATGCCCGACGGCCGGCCACTCACCGACGAGGAGATCCTCGGCGTGTGCATCCTGCTGCTCCTCGCCGGCATCGACACCACCTGGTCGGCCATCGGCTCCTCACTGCTGCACCTCGCCACCAACCCCGACGACCGCCGCCGCCTCCGCGACGAACCCGATCTCATCAACTCCGCCACCGAGGAGTTCCTCCGCGTGTTCGCGCCCGTGACCATGGCCCGCGAAGTCATCGAAGACACCGAAGTCGGCGGTTGCCCCATGCGCAAAGGCGACCGCCTGCTCCTGCCGTTCCCCTCGGGCAACCGCGACCCCGAGATCTTCGACCGCCCCGACAACGTCGTCCTCGACCGCGAAGCCAACCGGCACTTCGCCTTCGGTGTCGGCATCCACCGCTGCCTCGGCTCCAACCTCGCCCGAATGGAACTACGAGTCGCCCTGCAAACCTGGCTCGAACGCATCCCCGAGTTCACCCTCACCGACCCCGACGCCGTCACCTGGTCCGCCGGCCAGGTCCGCGGCCCCCGCACCCTGCCCTTCGCGTTCACCGCCGGGTAGGGAGCGATGACGGCTGATCACCCGTGCTCACACGGGGACGGAACGGAGTAGCGCAGTGACGAGCCTTGATCGACCCGATAGTGGATCAAGTGCGTCTCGACCAATTGGCATCGCGGCGATCGCAGGCGCCGCGTTCGCCTCCGCAGTTGTCGCTGTGTTGATGGCGACGCTCACGATCGCGACATCGCGCCCAAGCGACCACGAGCTGCAGCGGGCCGCAGCTCAGGAGATCGGCGTGCCAACGGTGCTATTCAGGGTTCCCGGTGTTCAAGCGCTCGTGGACGAAGTGAGCGACCGTGTCGCCGGGCGCGTCATCGTGGAGTCCAAGCCAAGCATCGGCCTAGGAGTGGTTGTCGGGCTGCTCTCGGGAGCTCTGGCAGCTGTCGCATCGGCGACCGCTCTCGGGCGTTTCGTGCAACGCCGCCGGCAGGGCCGGCGCGATACCAGGAGCAATGTGACGTGATCGGCCTGAGAGACGCCTCGGAGGTCGCGGACGGCATCCAGATCCACCCGCTCAACACGCAGCCACGCGTTGATTCCCGACCAGCTGAGCTGAGCACTCGGCGGTGACCAGGTGTCAGGGAGGTGGTTTGAGGGTGGGGACGAGCACCTCGGCGAGGAACGTGCCGAGGTCGCCCGGCGGTGGGGCGAGGATCAAGGTGATGCCCAGCCGGACCAGGGACTCGGCGAGCAGATCGGCGTCCCGGGTGGCGATCTGGCTCGTCGCCATCGCCGCCTGCAGCAGCGGTGCGAGGGCGGACTTGATGCGGGCGATGACCTCGGGAAGGTCGGAGGCAAGGAATGGTCCGATCACCTCGGGTTCGTCGGCGAGGACCTTGGCCAGCACCGGGTGCTTGGAGGCATAACCGATGATCGCCGCCATCAACTCGACCACGGCCCGAGGTCCGCTCTTGTCAGCAAGCGACGCTGGCAGCTCGGCGAGCAGCCGATGCAGGTCGCGGGCGATCAGGAGGCGGATCTGATTGTCGATCGTGCCGACCTGGCGGTAGACCGTCGTGCGATTCACGCCCAGCTCGGTCGCGACGTCCTGCACCGAGGTTCGCCGCACGCCATAGCGCACGAAACACCTGGCTGCGGCATCGAGGTACGGGTCGAGCTCCGCGCTCGGAGCACTCGGGATCCCTTGGTGGTCCACGGGCAGGGTGAACAACGACAACGTCGTCGCGGAGCTGGACTCCATCCCGGCCAGTGTGCCACACTGCGACAGATTCGTCGAGTTGTTGCACGGAGAGGGCATGTCCAGTCCCGTCAGCGAGATCACTTCTGCACGTGTCGGGCGCACCGCAACCGCCGCCCGCGCCGCGACCACCGTGTTGATCGCCGGTCGCCATGCGGCTCGAGCGGCGGTTGGCCCGATTGTGCACCGAGGGTTGCTCTCGCGGCCGGACTGGAGTCCGACCGCGGCGCGTGAAGCCCGTCGTGCCTTCACCGAGTTGGGGCCCACCTATGTGAAGTTGGCGCAGCTCATCGCGTCGAGCCCCGGGCTGTTCCCCGAGGTGCTGTCCGACGAGTTGCGGACGTTGCTCGACCGTGTGCCGCCGCTCGCGCCGGTCGATGTGGATCACGTCATCCGCCGCGAGCTCGGCGGCGCCCCCGGTGACGTCTTCGGGCGGTTCGATCCGGTTCCGTTGGCCTCGGCGTCGATCGCACAGGTGCATGCGGCGACGCTGCACGACGGCACCGACGTCGTGGTCAAGGTGCAACGTCGCGGCATCCGAGCCCGACTCGCCGCCGACCTGTCGATCCTTGCCGGCGCTGCCCACCTGTTGGAGCGGCGGTCGGCCCGGGCAAGGATGGCAAACCCCGTCGCGGTCGTCGAGGACTTCTCAGCGACACTCGCCCATGAGCTCAACTTCGTGCTCGAAGCCCAGGCAATGGAACGCTTTGCCGACAACCTCAAGACCTTCGGCGAAAACTCTGGCGTCCGTGTCCCCGCGGTGCATTGGCGGTTCACGACGCCGCGGGTGCTCACCATGGAGCAGATCCATGGCCACAGCATCGACGACACCGAGGCGCTCCGGGCCACCGGGTTCGATCTTGCCGAACTGTTGAAGCGGGGCGTGCGCGCTTGGATGGAAGCTGCGCTGCACCACGGGTTCTTCCACGGCGACGTCCACGCCGGGAACCTCATGGTCGACACCGCCGGCAACGTCGTGTTCTTGGACTTCGGTATCGTCGGCCAGCTCGACGACCGCACCAAGGCCATCATCCGCAATGGGCTCCCCGCTCTGCTCATCGACGGCGACTTCGTCGAAGTCGCCAAGTCGATCTATGACCTCGGCGCCGTCCTCAAGCCGGTTGACCTCGACCAGGCGTCGGCCGACATCGCCGAGATCGTGGAACCGATCCTCGCCAAGCCGCTGTCGGAGATCTCCTACGGCCAGGTGCTCATCGACATCGTCCGGATCGGTACACGCTACGAGGTGCGCCTGCCCCGTGAGCTCGTCCTCGTCGCGAAGCAGCTTCTCTACTTCGAGCGTTACGCCAAGCTCATGGCCCCCGACTGGAACATCCTTGACGACCCCGAACTCATCGGCTTCCTCTTCGAGAGCGTCCACGCCGAACGGCCCGCCTCATGAGCAACACGGCGACGAGGATGACCCTCGAAGGGACCGACGGTGTCCGGCTCGCGGCTGACCGGCGAGGCGACCCGGACCAGCCCGTCGTCGTCCTGCTCCACGGTGCCGGGCAGACCCGCCACGCGTGGCTACGAACCACCGAACGGCTCAGCAACGAAGGGTTCTGCACCGTCGCCGTCGACTTGCGGGGCCACGGGGACAGCGACTGGGCGCCCGACGGTGACTACCGCCGACGGGCGTTCGCCGCCGACATCGAATTGATCCGCTCCCAGCTCGGCCCGATCGCCGCGGTCGTTGGCGCGTCCCTAGGTGGGATCACCGCGCTGCTCGCGCACGACCAGCGCCCTGGCGGGATCACGAACGCGCTCGTCCTCGTCGACATCGCGCCCCGCATCGAGCAAACCGGCGCCGACCGGATACTCGCCTTCATGGCTGACCGACCCGAAGGCTTCCAATCGGTCGAAGAAGTCGCCGAAGCGGTCGCCGCCTACAACCCGCACCGCCCCGCCCCCAAAGACCTCGACGGTTTGAAGCGCAACCTTCGCCTCGGCGACGACGGTCGCTACCGCTGGCACTGGGACCCAAAGCTCATCGACGGCCCCACGAGCCTGATCAGCGCCCGAGACCCCGAAGCCCTGCACGCCGCAGCGCGACGACTGCGCGTGCCATGCCTGCTCGTGCGGGGCCGCCACAGCGACCTGCTCACCGAAGACGGCGCAGCGGAGTTCCGCCGGGCCGTCCCCCACGCGGAGTTCGTGGACATCAACGGTGCCGGCCACATGGTCGCCGGCGACACGAACGACCCCTTCACCGAAGCTGTTGCCGCGTTCCTCGCCCCTCTCGCACAACGCCAGCGCGAGAGCGCATGACCAGAGTCCACCCTCGTCGTTCACGCCTCCCAAGGAGCCCCAACATGACCACCACCTCCAACCAGGACCTCATTGGCCGCGAGGGCGTCAACGACCTCGACGCCATCCTGGCCATGACCAACACCGACATCGACTCGGCGGTGCACGCCATCACCGACAACGCGGAAGCCATCTTCACCTGGGATTACGAGAAGGGCGCTCGGCCCGGGCTCAACAAGCTCTACGAGAAGGCCAAGACCGCGCAGTGGAACGGTGAGACCGACCTTCCGTGGGACACCGACGTCGACCTCGAGCAGGTGGCCAAGCTGCTGCTGCCATCGTTCGGGCCCGACCAGATGGACGTCGCCAACACCCCGCTGGCCACCTGGGGAGACGCCGAATGGTTGCAGCTCGGCATGGAATCCCAGGTATGGGCGCTCAGCCAGTTCATGCACGGCGAACAGGGCGCTCTGCTCTGCACCGCGAAGATCGTGGAGACCGTCCCCTGGATCGACGCCAAGTACTACGCGTCCACCCAGGTCATGGACGAAGCCCGCCACGTCGAAGTGTTCGCGAAGTACCTCGACACCAAGCTCGAGGGCTACTACCCCATCAACACTCATCTCGGCATGCTGCTCGACGACATCGTCGCCGACGCCCGGTGGGACATGACCTACCTC
>CAYUOL010000138.1:0-15761 GCA_964446345.1 uncultured Iamiaceae bacterium
CCCGAGCACGATGCGGCTCGGGTCGACTCCCTCGTCCTGCACCATGACCTGCTGGACCAACAGGCCGGTGTGGTCACCCGGGTGGGTGTGCACCGTGATGGGCGTGCCCGTCTGGCGGTGCGCCTTGGCGACGGCGCGCATGACGCGCTCGACCCCCGGGGTCAGGCCGTGGTGGTCGATGGCGCACTTGAGCATGCCCGCGCGCACGCCGGTGCCGGCGATGCCGTCGGTGATGTCGCCGACGAACATGTCGACCATCGGGTCGGGCACCTCCATGCCGAGCGCCTCGTTCAGCGCCGGCCCGCGGTAGTGGAAGAAGAACGGCACGTCGCCGTACGTGTAGCACCCGGTCGCCACGATGATGTTGAGGTCGGGCACCTCGGCGGCGATGCGCGCGACGCGGGGGATGTAGCGGCCCAGCCCGATGACGGTGGGGTCGACGATGGTGCGGACGCCGGACGCCGCCAGCGCGTTCAGCTTCTCGATGGCGTCGGCGACGCGGTCGTCCTCGCTTCCCCACTCGTCGGGGTAGTTCGCCTGGACGTCGGCATCGAGCACGAAGATGTGCTCGTGCATGTAGGTCGTGCCGAGCTCGCTCGACTCGACGGCTCCTCGCACGGTCTGCACCTGCGTCATCGCGTCCCCCATCTGTCGGCTCCTTGCTTTCTAGCGCGCCGATCTGGCGGACGGGTTGTTGGCGAAAACTAGAATGTGTTCTAATCTGACGGGTAGTCACCTCCGGGCGGCATGCCAGCCGCCGGTCCCGTAGGGTCCGGCCGATCGGGGCAGCCGCACCCCGGTGACGCAGTTTCGAGACGCGTGCTCCGGCGCGCCTTCGCAGGGGAAAGCAGAGGTTCCGGCATGGCTGAGGCTGACGTGCTCACCGCACCGCTCGTCATCGAGTACCCGTTCAGTCGCACGACGGGCCCCGTGATCGGCGCCTTCTTCACGGCGCTGCGCGAGGGCTTCGTCGTGGGCATCAAGGCCGCCGATGGCCGCGTGCTCGTGCCCCCGACCGAGTACGACCCGGTCACGGCCGAAGAGCTGACGGAGCTCGTCGAGGTGGGCGACGCCGGGGTGATCACCACCTGGGCGTGGGTCAGCGAGCCCCTGGCCGACCAGCCGCTGCAGCACCCGTTCGCCTGGGCGCTGATCCAGCTCGACGGGGCCGACACGGGCTTCCTGCACGCCGTCGACACCGGCGGCGACCCGACCAGGGTCTCGACGGGCCTGCGGGTCAAGGCCCGGTGGCGGCCGGCGAAGCCGAGCGTCGCCGAAGGCGAGGAGCCCCAGGAGAACACCGACGACGATCGGCGGTTCCGCGAGGGCCACATCCTCGACATCGAGTGCTTCGTCCCGGAAGAGGACGAGCAGGGATCCGAGCACGGAGCCGCACAAGGGGAGGGGGCCTGATGGCCGAGGTCACGTTGCCCGAACGCCTGCAGGGGGTCGAGCCCGTCCGCTCGATCCGCGTGCCGGCCAGCATCTCGTACAACTACACGGCGGGACGCGCCAGCACCCGCTTCCTGCGCAGCGTCGCCGAGAAGAAGCTGATCGGGCAGCGCTGCCCGATGTGCAAGAAGGTGTACGTCCCGCCGCGAGGCTGCTGCCCGACCGACGGCGTGCCCACCGAGGAAGAGGTGGAGCTGCGCGACGTCGGCACGATCACCTCGTTCTGCGTCGTGAACGTGCCGTTCATGAGCAACCTGATGGAGATCCCGTACGTCGGTGCGCTGATCCAGCTCGACAACTCGGACATCCCGATCATGCACCTGATCCAGGAGATCTCCGCCGACCAGGTGCGCATCGGCATGCGCGTCGAGGCCGTGTGGGTGCCGGACGACGAGGTCGGCCCGACCCTCGAGTCCATCAAGTACTTCCGCCCCAACGGTGAGGACGACGCACCGTTCGAGAGCTACAAGGACAACGCCTGATGAGAGATGTCGCGATCGTCTCGTTCGCCCAGACCAAGCACGAGCGCGCTGCGCAGGGCATCAACGAGGTCGAGATGCTCATGCCCCTGCTGGGGGAGGCGCTCGACGGCGCGGGCATCACGAAGGACCGTGTGGACTTCGTGTGCTCCGGCAGCTCCGACTACCTCGCCGGGCAGCCGTTCTCGTTCGTCATGACGCTCGACTCGTTCGGGCCGTGGCCGCCGATCTCCGAGTCGCACGTCGACATGGACGGTGCGTGGGCGGTGTACGAGGCGTGGGTGAAGATGCAGACCGGCAAGGTCGACATCGCCTTGGTCTACGCCTACGGCAAGTCGTCGCCCGGTGACATCCGTCGGGTCTTGAGCCGTCAGCTCGACCCGTACTACCAGCAGCCCCTGTGGCCCGACTCGGTGGCCCTCGCCGCGCTCCAGGCCCGCGCGGGGCTGGACGCGGGGACCTTCACGGCGGCCCAGATGGCCGAGGTCGCGGCCAGCAGCCGTCGCAACGCCAAGGCGAACCCGTTCGCGCAGGTCGCCGGCGACGCCGACGTCGCGGCGCTCCTCGACGAGCCCGAGATCCTCGCGCCGCTGCGCAAGCACGACTGCGCACCGGTGACCGACGGCGCCGCGGTCGTGATCCTCGCCGCGGAAGACGTCGCCACCGAGCTGTCGTCGCGCCCGGCGTGGATCCGCGGCTTCGACCACCGCATCGAGGCCCACGCGCTCGGCGTGCGCGACCTCACCAGCTCGCCCTCCACCCGCGCGGCGGGGGAGCGGGCCGGCGTCGGCGCCGGGAAGGTCGACATCGCCGAGCTGCACGCGCCCTTCAGCCACCAGGAGCTGATCCTGCGCGACGCGCTCGGTCTCGACGACGGCGTGTCGATCAACCCGTCGGGGGGTGCGCTGTGCGCCAACCCCGTGATGGCGGCCGGCCTCGTGCGCATGGGAGAGGCGGCGACCCGCATCAGCCGCGGCGAGGGGGATCGGGCGGTGGCGCACGCCACGTCCGGTCCGTGCCTGCAACAGAACCTCGTGTGCGTCCTCGACGCAGAACGAGCCGCGACGACCGAAGAGAGCGAGTGAACGTGGGCAAGGAACGAGTCGCCATCGTCGGCATCGGCCAGACCAAGCACGTCGCCACGAACGACGGATCCATCGCGACCGTCGTCCGTCAGGCCGCGAAGGCGGCGCTCGACGACGCGCACATGTCCTGGTCGGACATCGACGCCGTGGTCATCGGCAAGGCCCCCGACTTCTTCGAGGGCCTGATGATGCCCGAGCTCTACCTCGCCGATGCGCTGGGCGCGGTCGGCAAGCCGATGTTCCGCGTCCACACGGCCGGCTCGGTCGGAGGATCGACCGCGATCGTCGCCCAAGACCTCATCGCGGGCGGCGTGCACGAGCGCGTGCTGACCGTCGCGTTCGAGAAGCAGTCCGAGTCCGAAGCCATGTGGGCGCTCGCGGTCGCGCTCCCGTTCCAGCCGCCGATGCACGCCGGCGCCGGTGGCTACTTCGCGCCGCACATCCGCTCGTACATGCGTCGCACGAACGCGCCCGACCACATCGGGATCCTGGTGGCGCTCAAGGACCGGTTGAACGCGCTGAAGAACCCCTACGCCCACCTCCACGAACCCGACATCACGTTCGACTCGGTCAAGGACTCGATGATGTTGTGGGACCCGATCCGCTACAGCGAGACGTGCCCGTCGTCCGACGGCGCGTTCGCCATGGTGCTCACGAACGAGAAGGGCGGCGATGCTGCGGCGGCGGACGGGCGCGCCCCGGCCTGGGTGAAGGGCACGGCGTTCCGCAGCGAGCCGACGATGTTCGCGGGGCGCGACCAGGTCAACCCGCGCGGCGGCCAGGAGTGCGCGCTCGACGTGTACAAGCAGGCCGGCATCACCGATCCGCGCCGCGAGATCGACGTGGTCGAGATGTACGTCCCGTTCTCGTGGTTCGAGCCGATGTGGCTGGAGAACCTGCACTTCGCCGAGGTCGGCACCGGTTGGAAGCTGGTCGAGGACGGCGTCACCCAGATGGACGGTGACCTGCCGGTCAACTGCTCCGGCGGCGTGCTGTCCACGAACCCGATCGGTGCATCCGGGATGATCCGCTTCGGCGAGGCCGCGATGCAGGTGCGCGGCACTGCCGGCGAGCACCAGATCGACGGTGCCCGCACGGCGTTGGGCCACGCGTACGGCGGCGGCTCGCAGTTCTTCGCCATGTGGGTGGTCGGCGCCGACAAGCCGTAGGCCGCAGCCCCGCAGGGGCCCCGGCGCACGCCCTGGCCGCATCGCCGGTGCGACCCGGGGACGTCGCCGGCGGCGGTAACCGCGGCGCTGGGGCGGCGTCTCGGCCCGGACAGCAGTGGCTACTGTTCGGGGCCGCGCGACAGGGAGAGGGCCGATGAAGAAGCAGCGTGCAGGTGTGGTGGTCGCGGGAGCGGCCATGGCGGCGGTGGTCCTGGTGGGGTGCTCGAGCTCCTCGACCACGACGACGGGAAGCCCCGCCACCCAGGCGCCGGCGGCCACAAGTGCGCCCGGCACGAGTGCCGCGCCTGCGGGGACCACGCCGAAGGGGACCGCCAAGCCGACCGGTACGACGGCCAAGGGCGGGGGCGGGACGAGCGTGTTCTGCGACTCGATCAAGGCCGCCGACGACCGCACGAAGGCGACGAGCGGATCGGCGCAGAGCAAGCCCACCAAGCGCGAGATCCTCGCCTTCATCGACGACCTGAAGGCGGCCCGCGACGCCGGGCCCGCCGAGATGCAGGAGCCGCTCACCACCATCATCGATGCCTATGCCGCCTTCGCCGAGATCGTGGACGAGCCGAACCCGGACGAGAAGGCGATGGAGCTGTTCATCAGCGAGAAGAACCTCAGCGCGGAGCAGAAGCTCGAGGACTACGTGAAGGACGAGTGCGGCTTCACGATCAACACGGGCAGCTCCGAGTCGCCGGGTTCGTCGACGACCGATGGGACGTCGCCGAGCGTGACCGTCGATCCCAGTGAGAGCCCGACCTCGGTGTCGAACGTCAAGGCCGCGGTGAAGGCCAAGGCCGGCAACCTGTCGTGGGCGCCGGCGATCAACGGCGGTTCGTGGGGCTACGCCGGTGACGGCTTCACGTACAACTGGACCGTCCAGGCGGACTCGACCGAGCGCCCGCTCACGGCCGACAGCGCGTTCGACGCCTGCACCTTGATCGCCGAGCACCTGCAGACGCTCCAGCCGAGCTTCTCGCTGCAGATCCAGACCAGCGACGGCACCACGCTCGCCGAGAAGACGGAGAGCGGCACGGCCTGCAAGAAGGTCTGAGCCGGCTGCGATCCCGCGGCGTCGCCTGGCGGCCCTTGCGCCCGACGATCAGAGCTTCAGCACCCGCCGCGCGTTCTCGCGGAGGAACTTGGGCCACACCTCGTCCTTGAAGGGGACGTTCGGCATGTCGCCCCAGATGCGGTCGTAGGTGAGCCCGGCCGGGAAGTAGCCGGCGTAGATGATCTTGTCGGCGCCGCGCGTGTTGGCGTAGTCGATGATGTTCTTCGGGTAGTGCTTCGGCGCGAACGCACTCGTCGAGTAGTAGAGGTTGGGCCACTTGAGCATGAGCTTGACGGCGAGGTCGGTCCAGGGCTCGGCGCCGTGGCGCATCACGAACGTCAGCTCGGGGAAGAACCAGCAGACCTCGTCGATGAGCTCCACGCGCTGCGGCGCCATCGGCACGCGCGGGCCGGGCACGCCGGCGCACACGAAGATCGGCAGGTCGAGCTCGATGCACTTGGCGTAGACGGGGTAGTAGCGCTTGTCGTTGATCGGCACCTGGGGGTTGCAGCCGGCCGGGAACGAGGTGACGGCGCGGATCCCGTACGTCTCGTACATCTCCACGATGTGGCGCACCGCGTCCATGCCGCCGTTGGGATCGACGCTGACCGAGCCGAGGAAGCGGTCCGGGTGGTCCTTCAGCGCGCGGATCGACTCCTCCCGCTCCTTCGTCACGCCCACCATCGCCTGCTCGACCCCGAAGCGATCCATGTTGTCGAGCACGACGAGCACGGGATCGACGTTGTCGTCGACGTCTGCGGGCACGTCTTTGAACATGTACTGCGCCGGGAAGGTGAACTCCTCCTGGCTCTCCTTGTCGCGCAGGTGGGGCGCGAGGAACTTGTAGACCTCGCGGCGGTCTCGCTTGGGGAAGCCGACCATCGTGTCGATGATCCCGAGGTCTGTGGGCATGGCCATGGCCCCACTCTAGAACACGTTCTATTTCGGTGAGAGGTCCGCCTCTCGGCGAGTCTCGGCCCAGTGCACGAGATCTCCACACGCGGAGCA
This sequence comes from uncultured Iamiaceae bacterium, assembly GCA_964446345.1. Lineage (GTDB taxonomy): Bacteria > Actinomycetota > Acidimicrobiia > Acidimicrobiales > Acidimicrobilacustridaceae > CAYUOL01. The sequence goes on from CAYUOL010000138.1 coordinate 6,257, forward strand.
GGACTTCTGCACGCGCCGTTCCCTACTGTGGTGACTCGTGGCACCGGGGATCGTGGTGATCGAGGACGAGGAGGCCATCGCTTCGGCGATCGCCGTGCGCCTCCGCAGCGCCGGCTACGACGTCGTCGTGGCCAGCGACGGGCCGAGCGGCGTCGAGACCGTCAGACGGGAGCAGCCGGCGCTCGTCGTGCTCGACCTGATGCTGCCGGGCCTCGACGGTCTCGAGGTCTGCCGCCTGATCCAGAGCGATCGCCGTGTTCCCGTGCTCATGCTGACCGCGCGGGACACCGAGACCGACCTGCTGGTCGGCCTCGGCGTCGGCGCCGACGACTACATGACCAAGCCGTTCAGCCCGCGCGAGCTCGTCGCCCGCGTGCAGGCCATCCTGCGGCGGGCCGAGGACGCCTCCAGCGCGGGGACGCCGAAGACGATCAGCGTGGGCGACATCGAGATCGAGGTCGACACGCGCCGGGTCCGGCTCCACGGCGACGAGGTGTACCTGACCGCCACCGAGTTCGACCTGCTGTGCTGCCTCGCCCAGCGCCCGGGCACCGTGATGAGCCGCGAGCAGCTGCTCGCCGACGTGTGGGGCTACCGCGACGGTTCGGGCGCGCGCACGGTCGACTCGCACGTCCGCGCCATCCGTCGCAAGCTCGGCAACGAGATCATCCGCACCGTCCACTCGGTGGGCTACGCCGTCGAGGACAGCGTCCGTGCCTGAGGCGGTGGCCGCCGGCCCCACGGGGGTGCACGAGGCCTCCGCCGCCCCCGCAGGGGCGGCGCGGGACGCGCCATCGGAGCCCGTGGCGGGGCCGCCGACGGAGCCACCGGCCGCCCGCCCCGCCCACCCGGCCGAACCGGCCCGCGCGCCGGAGCTCGCCGCTCCTCGGCCGGCGCCGAGCACGAACGGCCCGGACCACCCCATCGCCGGGCGCAGCCGGTTCGACGTCCGTCCGCTCGACCGCATCACGTCGATCAAGACCAAGTTCGCGTTCGTGATCATCATCGCGGTCGGGGTGAGCGCCGCCGTCAGCCAGATCGGCTTCCAGCTCGGGATCGACGTGTGGCTGCGTCCCCCCATCGCCATGGTGATCTCGCTGATCATCGTGCAGTTCCTGGCCCACGGCATGACGTCGCCGCTGCGCGACATGGAGCGCGCCGCCTCGCACATCGCCCAGGGGGACTACAGCCAACGGGTCGAGGTGACGTCGCGCGACGAGGTCGGTCGGCTGTCGCTGGCGTTCAACGCCATGGCTTCGGAGCTGTCCGAGGTCGACCGGATGCGGCGGGACCTCGTCGCCAACGTGTCCCACGAGCTGCGGACCCCGATCTCGGCGCTGCAGGCCCACCTCGAGAACATCGTCGACGGGGTCGAGCCGGCGGATCCCGAGGTGCTGCGGACGATGCTGGCGCAGACGGAGCGCCTCGGCCGGATGGTGACGCAGCTCCTCGACCTCTCCCGACTGGAGTCGGGCGGCTCACCGCTGCACAGCCGGGTGTTCGAGGTGGGACCGCTCCTCGAGCAGGCCGCGAACGAGAGCCGGCTCCACCGGCCGGACCTCGCCGTGGCCGTCACCGTCGAACCGCCGGCCCTCGCGATGCACGGCGACCCCGAGCGCATCCACCAGGTGGTCGCCAACCTGCTCGAGAACGCGGCGCGCTACTCCCCGGCGGGCAAGACCGTCGACGTGACCGCTCGCCTGCGCGGCACCACGGTCGTGATCGAGGTGGTCGACTGCGGGCCGGGCATCCCGGAGGGTGAGGAAGCCCGGGTCTTCGAGCGCTTCTACCGGGCCGACCACGCCCGCGCGACCGAGCGCGGCGGCGCCGGGCTCGGTCTCGCCATCTCCCGCTGGATCGTCGACCTGCACGGCGGCCACATCCACGCCGAGCGTCGGGAGCCGGCCGGCTGCCGGATGGTGGTCGAGCTCCCCACGTAGGCGAGCGCGACCGCCCGCACGACGCGCACCACCCGAGCGCACCACCCGAGCGCACCACCACCGGGCGCAACGACGCACGCAGACGCACGCGGGCTGCGGTCGGCGCGCGCCCCTGAGCAGACGACAGACACGAGGAGCCGACGCATGACATCCACGACGTGGTGGAGCCCCGCCCCGGAGGACCACGGCCCAGGGCAGCGGTTCCCGCCGCCCCCGGCGCCCAGCCCGCCGCCGCCGGCGCCTGGCCCGGCGCCCCGGTCGAGCGCCGTGGGCGCCCGCCCGTCGCGGTGGACGCTGGCGCTGCTGGTGGTCGGCGGCGTGGCGTTCGACGGGTTCGCCCGCAGCGGGTACGGCTCGCTGGGATGTGCGCTCTTCGTCGTCGCCCTCGCCGTCGTGCTGCTCGCATCAGGGCGCGCGCGCAACCCGCAGGTCGTCCTGCTCGCCCTCGCCGCGGTGGTCCTCGCCGGCTTCGTCGCGGTGCGCGCCAGCGCGTGGCTCGTGCCGGTCGACACGATCCTCGCGTTCTGCCTGCTCGCGCTCGCAGCGTCGTACGCGCGCGGCGGCAGCGTGGTGGGGCTGACGGGGCGCACCCTGGCGGTCCGGGCCGGGCGGTGCCTGGTCGACTTCCTCGTCGCTCCCGCGTACCTGCTCGCGTCCCTGGCCTCGATGCTCCCGGCGCCCGATGCCGGCCGGCGCGACCGATGGATGGCGATCGGCCGTGGCCTCGGGCTCGCGCTGCCCGTGCTCGTCGTGCTCGGCCTGCTGCTCGCGTCCGCCGACTCGGTGTTCGGCTCGTTGTTCCACATCCCGTTGGATCCGGTCTCGCTGACCCAGCACCTCGTCTTCGTGGTGGTGGGGATGGTCGTCGCATCGTTCGTCCTGACGGACGCGTCGAGCGCCGTGCCCGTCGAGGCGCCGTCGACGCACCGCCCGCTCGGGCTGACGGAAGCGTCGATCGTGCTCGGCGGCCTGGTGGCGCTGTACGGCACCTTCGCCGCCGTCCAGGTCGTCGTCGCGGCACGCGGGGAGAGCTACGTCCAGCAGACGGCCGGCGTCACCTACGCGGAGCACGCGCGCCAGGGCTTCTTCCAGCTGCTCGCCGTCGCGGCCCTGACCCTCGCCATCCTCGTGTGCCTGCGGGCGGTCACGGTGCGGCGGACGCGCGCCGATCGCGTGCGCTTCACGGCGCTGGCCGAGCTCGCGGTGCTGCTCACCCTCGTCATCGTCGGCGTCGCCATCGTCCGGCTCGGCCTCTACGAGCAGGCGCTGGGCCTGACGATGCTCCGGTACACGTCCACCTGGGTGGCGTGGTGGCTGGGTGCGGTCTTCGTGATCACGGGCGTGGCGCTGACCGGCGTCGGCTCCCGGCGTCCCTGGCTCACGTTCGCGCTCGTGGCGAGCTTCGTGATCGCCCTGGTCGCGTTCAACCTCGCCGACCCGGAGACGGTCGTGGTGCAGCACAACGTGGCGCGCGAGCAGGTGGTCGGTCGGCTCGACACCCAGTACCTCGCCGAGCTGTCAGACGACGCCGTGCCGGAGCTGGCGGCGTCGCTGCCCCTCTTGCCGGCGGGCCAGCAGGAGGAGGTGCGCGCGTTCATCTGCCGCACGCGTGCTCCGGTGAACCGCGCCCGCCGGGCGCAGGCCGTCCCCGCGGACCACGACGGGCTGAGCCGCAACGTCGCCGCGGCGCGCGCCGACGCGGTCCGCCGGCAGCTCTGCCGCCAACCGTGACCGGGGCAAGGGTGGTCAGCCGGGCGATGCCGGGCGGCACGCGGCGGCCTTCGACGAGATCGAGACCTTGCGCTTGCCCTCGCGGATGACGTGCAGGTCGAGGCCGTTGGTGAGGTAGCAGAACGAGATGCCGGAGTCGGGGTCGACCCACGCGATCTGACCGCCGGCCCCGTCGTGCCCGTACGAGCGGGGGGACTGCCCGTGGCCCCAGCCGCCGCGACGCTGCGCGTCGGGCGGGTCGCCGGCGACCATCATCCCCCGACTGCGGTTGATCGGGATGCCCGTCATGGGGTCGGGGAACTGGACGATCGGGGTGGTGCCCTGTTCGATGACCTCGGGGTCCCAGAGGTGATCGCGGTTGTGCAGCAGCGCCTGGTAGTAGAGCGCGATGTCCGCCGCCGTCGAGATGCCTCCGCCGCCGGGCAGGCCCGTCGCGCGCATCTCGGGCTGGTTCATCTCCATGAGAAACCGGTTCGCCTCCTCGAGGCCCAGGCCGCCGAGGTCGAGCTTCACGCCGAACGACGCCTCGACCTCCTCGGGCGTCGGCACCGAGCCGACGGTGTGGAGGTCGTTGATGTCGCCTTGCCGCTCGACGGGCTCGCCGAGTCGGAAGGTCGTGAGCGCGAGGGCATCGAAGATGCGGGTGTGGACGAACTCGCGGTAGTCCGTGTCGCTCACGCGCTCGATGAGCTCGGCGAGCACCCAGTGGGCCGCGACCGGGTGGTACTCGAAGCGCGTCCCCGGCTCCCAGTTCAGCCGCCATGACGCGAACCGCTCGAGCCGGCCTTCCTTCGTCGCCATCCGGATGGGGTTCCCCGGTGCCATCGGGAACCCGCTGGTGTGAGTCAGCAGCTGCTCCACGGTGATGTCCTGCTTGCCGTTCGTGCCGAGCTCGGGGATCAGGTCGGCCGCCTTGGTGTCCCACGCGAGCTTCCCCTCGCTGACGAGCAGGTAGATGGCACCCGCGATGATGCCCTTGGTCGTCGAGAAGATCACGTAGCGGCTGGACGGAGCGGCATCGCCGATCGTGTCGAACAGCAACAGGCGTCCGTTGCGGGCCAGCGCCAGCTGGCAGCTGGGCAGCAGCCCCTCGTCCACCTCTCGGCCGGCTCGCCGGCGCAGGTCTTCGAGCCGGTCCGCGTCGACGCCGAACTCCCCCGGATCGGCCAGTGCGTAGCGCATCGTGCTGGTGCCCCCGCTCCGTGCGCCCTGATCCAGATCGGCCATCTCATTCCCCCGGGTGTCGGCGAGGACCCGTGCCGGCGGCTGGCGGCTGACGGGCGTCCTCGTGTGCCGGGCGACCGTAGCCGCGGCGCGCGCCGCAGCGCGATACTCCAGCGGTCGCAGTCGGACGAGGGGACCACCATGCAGCGCTTGAGCGGGCTCGATGCGGGCTTCCTCTACATGGAGACGCCCACGCTGCTCATGCACACGCTGAAGCTGGCCGTCCTCGACCCGGCGCCGGTCGTCGACGGGCAACCGCCGGGCCCGCCCCCGATCGAGGTCGTGCGCGCTCGCGTCGCGTCGCGCCTGCACCTGCTCCCGCCGTTGCGCCGCCGGCTCGTCGAGGTGCCGTTCGGCCTCCACCACCCGCTGTGGATCGAGGACCCGGACCTGCGCATCGAGCACCACGTGCACCGGGTCGCGCTCGCGGCGCCCGGGACCACCGCCGAGCTGAACGACGCGATCGGCGCGCTCGCCGGCGTGCCCCTCGATCGCCGCCGACCCTTGTGGCAGCTGTACGTGCTCGACGGTCTCGCCGACGGCCGCCTCGCCGTGCTCGTCAAGATCCACCACGCCGTGGCCGACGGCGTCGCGGCGGCGCACCTGCTGGCCAACGTGATGGCGACGAGCGCCGACGGCGACGAGCCCGCGGAAGGCGCGGCGAGCGGTGCCGCGCCGGTCGGGCGCCCCTGGGTGGGGGAGCCGGTGCCGACCGCCGGGCACCTGATCGCCGCGACGGCGCGCGATCACCTGGCCGGCGCGCGGCGGCTGCCCGGGCTGGTCGGGCGCACCACGCGCAACCTCGCACGTGTCGCGCGTCGTCGGCGGGCGGTCGACGTGCGGGTGCCCCGCCCGATCCTCGACGCGCCGCGCACCGGCTTCAACGGCGGGCTGACCAGCGAGCGGGTGTTCGCCACGACGTCGCTGGCGCTCGGCGCGGTGCAACAGGTGCGCCGGGCCGCGGGGGTCTCGATGAACGACGTCGTGCTCGCCGTCGTGGGCGGGGCGCTGCGGTCCCACCTCCTCGAGGGGCACCGGCTGCCCGACCGGGCGCTCGTCGCGTCGGTCCCGATCGCGACCGGGCTGGCGGACGACGGTCGCCTCGCGGGCAACAAGGTCGCCAACCTGTTCACGACGCTCGCCACGGACGTCGCCGATCCGGTCGCCCGCCTCCAGCGCATCCACGCGGTGACCGCCGAGGCCAAGGCGGAGCAGGACCTGCTCGGCATCGAGACCTTCCAGGAGTGGGTGGAGTACACCCCGCCGCGGCTGTTCTCGTGGATCGTGCGCCAGTACTCGCGCTTCGACGTGGCGGAGCACCACCCGCCGCCGGTGAACGTCGTGGTGTCGAACGTGCCCGGGCCGCGCGAGCCGTTGTACGCCGACGGGGCCCGCCTCGACGAGCTGTACTCCGTCGGCCCGATCCTCGAGGGCGTGGGGCTGAACATCACGGTGTGGAGCTACGGCGATCGCCTCTTCGTCGGGGTGCTCGGCTGTCGCCAGACCCTGCCTGACGCGCAGCGCCTGGCCGATGCGATGCCCGCCGCCCTCCTCGAGCTCGCCACGGCGCGCGCCGGCGCGGACGGTGGTGCTCCCGATGCTGCGATGGTCGGGGGGCGGCCCCCCGTCCACTAACGTTTTCGGCACTTCCCGGGCCCGAGCAGGAGACCACGCATTGCCGCACGCACGAGTCGACACGCGCCTTGAACGGTGCGCGACCCGGTGCGGCACCGGCTCGGTCGTGCGGGGCGCGCGATGACCGCGACGTTGGACCCGCCACGCCGTCGGCGCCGCAAGTCCGCGGCCTGGACGGCCGCGAAGCTCCTGATCTTCTCGGCGTTCGTCGCGCTCGCGGCGGCGGGCTACGTGGCCTGGAAGCCGGTCGTGAACCCCGGTGTGCAGGACTGCGGCTCGCCGCTCGGCTTCTTCCTGAAGAACCGCGAGAACGTCGTGCTGCACCCGGGCGAGCCCGATGCCCCTGCCAACGCGCTGGTCCTGGCCGAGCAGCCCGACTGCCGCGACCTCGCCGGCGTCGAGATGCAGAAGGCGGCGATCGGGGTGGCGGCCTTCTTCGGGCTCGGGCTGGCCGGTGTGCTCCTCGGGCTGATCGACGACCGCGTCGACTACTGGAAGGCCCCGAGGTTCGAGTCCCTGTTGAAGCCGATGCCTCGCGACGCCCGCATCCGTCACGGGCTCGTCCCGAAGGTCGACGTGGAGGACCTCGGCGTGGACCTGCCGGTGCTCGAGCCCCCTGAGGTCTGGGCGCTGTTCCTCATCGGTGCGCTGACCTTCGTCGTGCTGCCGCTGGTCGGCCCGCTCGACGCGACCCGGGCGGCGTTCGGGTCGGCCTCGATCGTCCCGCTCCTCTTGGCCATGGTCTTCGCCGCGTTCACCGTCCTCGCGGCGTCGATGCAGCGGCGCGCGGTGTACCCGTTGACCGACTCCTGGTCGCAGGTGCTCGAGCTGGTGCTGGCGTCGAGCTGGGCCGGGCACCTCCGCCCCTACGTCGGTTCGTTCGGCATCGACATCCACCACCTGCGGCGAGCGGGACTCGCACGTGACGAAGCGGTGCTCGACGTGCACGTGCTCGAGAGCGTGAGCTTCATGTTCCACGTCGTGCTGCTGGGCATCGTCGGCTTCCTCACGTGGACGCAGCCGAAGCCGGCGGTCCACTTCACCGGCGGCATCGCGTTCGGCGCGGAGCAGCAGTTCCGGATCACGCCGCAGCTCATGCTCCTCGCCGTGCTCGTCCTGGTGCTGCTCAGCGGCCTGCAGCGCCTCGTCCGTCGGATCCGTGCGCTCCCGCTGCGGCCCGGTCCGAAAGGCGTGCTCAACATCCCCCGCGTCGCGCCGGATCCCGTCCGGCTGGTCTTGCTGCTCGGCGGGACGTTCCTCGTGACGCTCGGCCAGGTGCTCGTGCTGCACTTCGCCCTGTCGGTCTTCGGGGTCGGCCTGCCGCTGACGACGGTCGCTTTCGTCGTGCTGGCTTCGGTCAGCGTGGGTGCGCTCGCGACGACGCCGGACGGTGTCGGCGTGTTCGAGGCGACGATGGCGCTGCTGCTCATGCGGTGGGGCATCGACCCCGGCGTCGCGGTCGCGACGACGCTCGTCTACCGCACGGTCACGTTCTGGCTGCCGATGGTGCCCGGCTGGCGCGCCAGCCGCGGTCTCGAGGCCCGCGGCGCGCTCTGAGCCGCCTGGCCGACGCGGCCGGGGCGGGGAGCGCAGGAGCCCCGTCGTGAGCCGGTCAGGGGATCGGGTTCAGGACTGGCGGTGCTTGGCCGAGGCAGTGAGCTCGCCGCGCTCGAACTTCGGCGGCTGGAACTCGCAGTCCGGCGCCGGCACGCCGTACACGTGGTCCTCCTTGTTCACGCCCTCGGCGTAGAACTGCGAGTACCACTTGCGGAACTTCATGAACGGCGGATCGGTGTCGGCGAGCGCGGGACGGCTGATGTGGGCCTTGTTCTCCCACACCGGGCGGTCCTCCTCGAACTGCTTGCAGACCTCCTTGACGAACGCCTTGCCGACGTTGGAGGTCGTCGTGGCGTCGCCGAGGCTGCGGGTCCGGAAGCTGAAGCGCACCTCGCAACGGTTCGCATCGACCGGAGCGGCGGCTCCCACGAGGAACGTGTCGACGATCCCGGAGAACCGCGTGACGCCGAAGCCGGGGCCCTGGTTGTCCACGTCGATGCGCCCGTCGACGATGCCCCGCGGTGTCGGGAACTTCTGCACGGATCGCATGCGGGCGACCCACCCCTCGGTCTCGTACGACTCGATCTCGGGCACGATCTCGGTGTTGTGCACGTAGCGGAAGTGGGGGCCGTCGACGCTGTTCTCGGCGAGCTCCTGCGTCGCGGCGGCCACGGAGAAGTGCACGGTGATCCAGTCGCCGAAGTCCGGGTCGGTGCACTCGGGCGGTTCCTCGATCTCGTACAGCGGCGGCTCGTCGTAGGGGTGGTACCAGGCCGAGATGAAGTGGCCGGCGATCTCGCGCACCGGGTACGAGCGCAACTTGGCCTTCTGGTTGGTCCGGGTGCCGTAGGGGATGTCGGTGTTGTTGCCGTCGGCGTCGAACTTCCAGCCGTGGAACGGGCACACGAGGTCGCAGCCCTCGACGTGACCGCCGTACGCGACGTGCGCGCCCAAGTGGGGGCAGTAGGCGTCGTTGAGGTGCGCGACGCCCTCGTCGTCGCGCCACAGCACGAGGTGGCGCCCGAAGTAGTAGCGGGGCAGCACCTCGCCCGGCGCGAGGTCGTCGGACCACGCCACCTGGAACCAGCCGAAGGGGATGCCGAACGGGTAGCGGCTCGGGTCCGCGGCTTCGCTGGCGACGGGGAGCCGCACGCGCTCGGGGCCCTCGCCCGGATCGGCGGCGGGGCCAGAGCCGGTGGCGGCGGTGGGGGACAGGACATCAGTCATCGAGCTTCAGCACCTTCCGGGCGTTGTCGCGCAGGAACTTCGGCCACACCTCGTCCTTGAGGGGGACGTCGGCCATCTCGGTCATGATCCGGTCGAGGCTCAGCCCCATGGGGAAGTAGCCGGCGTAGATGATCTTGTCGGCCCCGCGCGCGTCCGCGTAGTCGAAGAACGCCTGCGGGCAGCACGCCGGG
>CAYUOL010000139.1:0-15700 GCA_964446345.1 uncultured Iamiaceae bacterium
GTCCCTGAGCGAAGCTCAGCCGGCCTTGCGGGCGACGATGAGCAGGTCGAGGCCGTGGTCGGGGAGGCGCCGGCGGATGAGGTCGCGAGGCCACACCCTGCGGGCCACGTCGAGCAGCCCGCCCTCGTGGCGCTGCCCTGCGGCGCCCTCGAGCAGGTCGCCGAAGGTGAGCTGCACCGAGACGTCGGCCGAGGCGAAGCGGCGGCACAGCGCGCGGCCCTCTTCGACCGAGTAGGCCTTCGTGCCGGGGCTCTCGAGGTGCTGCGCGTACACGTCGCGCAACGTGCGCCGGGGATGGCCGGCGAGCAGGGCGTAGCGAGCCCAGAGCATGTACCCGACCATCGAGCGCGAGTGGTAGATCATCACGCGCGCCTCCCCACCCGGGCGCAGCACGCGGTGGATCTCGTCGAAGCAGCGTTGCGTGTCCGGGCTGTGGTGCACGACCCCCCAGCTGTAGACGAGGTCGAACGACTCGTCGGGGAACGCAAGGTTCTCGGCGTCGCCCACCATGAGGCGGGGCACGAAGCCGTTGGTCTGGAGACGGCGTGACGTCCAGTCGACGGCACGAGGCGTGAGGTCGATCCCGGTCAGCGACCGCGGCTTGGCCCGGGCCCACTCGAGGTGGTCGGCCCCCATGCCGACGCCGACCTCGAGCACGTCACGATCGTGACCGTCGTCGAACTGCGCGAACGCCTTGATGTAGGGCTCGAGGGCGTAGCGAGCTGCGGCCTGGGACGCGAGCTCGTCCTCCTCGTCGGCGTAGACCTCGCCGCACGAGGCCGCATCCCAGAAGTCCTGCACCTCGGCCTTCGCCGTCGGCCCCGACGCACCGGCGCCGGGCCGGGCCAGCGCCACCACCAGGCCACGACGCTCGAGCACCTCGAAGCCGTGCACCGTCGTGAGCGCGTCGACCAGCTGCTCGACCGACGCGTCGTCGGTCTCGTGCAGCTCGAGCACGGCGCGCGTGCAGCGCCGCAGGGCGCCACCCCCGTCACCGTCGCCCAGGATGAAGAACCGCTCGGCGCCCTCGATGTCGGAGATGAGGGCGTAATCGCCCGTGACGCCCTCGGCGTCGAGCACCCCTTGCAAGGTGAGGGTCGGCACGTCGATCTCGCGCCCACCGCCGCCGCGCTCGGAGGAGAGGTGCGAGCCGATCGGCGTCCCCGTGATGGTCAGCTGCGTGACGCCGCCGTCGACGGCACCGACGGCGGCGTGGCGCACCGAGACCGATCGGCCACCGCGGTGGTCGTCGAGGGTCGCGCGCAACGGCACGAGCAGCTCGGGGTTGGCCTCGACCCCGACGTAGCGGCCGTGCTCGCTCATGCCCGCGAGCGCGTGTGAACCCGTGATGCCCAGGCTGCTGCCGAGCTCGACCACCGTCTCGACACCGCCGAGGTACCGGCGGATGTAGCGGGTCTCGTCGCCCTCGTGGATCCCCCACAGCATCCCGGCCCGCATCGAAGGCGGGAACGCGGGATCGTGCGTGTCGAACACGAGCCCCTGGTGGCGGATGCGGTAGCGCAACGCGGCGCCCGTGATGCGGCCGGCGACGTCCGAGCAGGCGATGTCGGAGAACACGTACTTGGCCCGCATCGGGATGCGCGAGCGGATCTGGGCCATCACGGTTCGACGAGACCTCACGCTGAGACACCGGGTTGCGCCATCGTAGACGGCGGGCCGGGCGCCTCCGGCCGCCCGGGCGACGGCGGACGGGCACGGGCTCCGGGCGCGGCGGCCGGTCGCGAGGGCGCTTGCCGCGGCGGGCCATACTTGTGCGCTTCCCGATCCCCGTCGGCCCGTGACCACCCGGAGCTCCCGTGCCCAACCGTCGCACCCGCGACCGATCCGCCGTCGATCTGGCGTTCGTGATCGACCACCCGGCCCAGCACTTCTCGCCGGGACTGGCCGCGGTCGAGCAGCACGGCGTGATCCGCTGCGTCGCGGTGTACTGGAAGGACAACCGCGAGGGCCACTTCGACAAGGGGTTCGGCCAGCAGGTCACGTGGGACATCGATCTGCTCGCCGGCTACTCCTCGATCGCCACCGATCCGACCCAGCCGATGTGGCGCCGGTCGCTGACGCTGCTGGCGTGGTTCGCCCGCAACCGCCCGCGGGTCGTGGTCATCGCGGGCTGGGCAGGGCCGGCCGCACGCCTCGCCATCCTGTGGTGCAAGGCCACCCGCACCCCGCACTACTTCGAGGGCGACACCACCTGGCAGCACACCGTCGACGGGAGCCGACCCCCGCGGCTGCGGTCCCTCGTGCTGCGCCTGCTCTTCCTGGGGTCGAGCGCGATCGCCACGGGCACGTTCAACCGCGAGTTCTACATCCTCCACGGGATGCACCCGACCCGGATCATCGACGGCGTCATCCCGATCGACACCACCCGGTTCGCGGCGGCGCGCACCGAACCCGTCTCGCCGCGCGCGGATGCGCCGCTGCTGATCGGCTTCGCCGGCAAGCTCATCGAGCAGAAGGGCGTCGGCGAGCTGCTCGACGCCGTTGCGCTCCTCGATCCCGCGATCGACTGGCGCCTGCGCATCGTCGGCGACGGCCCGCTGCGCGCCGATCTCGAGGCGCAGGCCGCGCGACTGGGTCTCGCCGAGCGCGTCGAGTTCGTCGGCTTCGTCAACCAGCAGGACATGCCCGCGACCTTCGCGGCGTTCGACATCTTCGTGGCGCCCTCCAAGTGGGACCTGCGCATCCTCGCCGTCGCGGAGGCGATGGCCGCAGGAGCCCCGGTCATCGTGAGCGACGCCACGGGCATCTGGGGCGCCGGCGACCTCGTGCAGCACGGCACGACCGGCATGGTCTACGAGAGCGGCAACGCCGCCGCGCTGGCGCGGACGATCGAAGACCTCGCGAACGACCCGACCAAGCGCGCAGCGCTGCGAGCCGCCGCAGCCCAGCGCGTCGAGCGCGAAGGCCCCAGCACCTTCGTCACCCAACTCGAGACCGCCGCCACCCGAAGCTGACGCACACCGCGTCGTCGCCGCGCGGACCCCGCTACCCCGACGGGACGGGCAGCCGAGCAGACGCGTCAGCGGAACGGGGTCGCAGGGGCCTTGCCCCCGGGGAGGCGACTCGCCCGAGGAACGAGGGCGTGAGCCGACGGGTTCGAGCGAACGAAGTGAGCCCGAGCACGCCGTGGCGAGCGAAGCGACCCACGGCGACCCTCGCCGCAGGAGAAGGAGCGAAGCGACTTCTCCGAGGACGAAACGTCAGCGGAACGGGGTCGCAGGGGCCTTGCCCCCGGGGAGGCGACTCGCCCGAGGAACGAGGGCGTGAGCCGACGGGTTCGAGCGAACGAAGTGAGCCCGAGCACGCCGTGGCGAGCGAAGCGACCCACGGCGACCCTCGCCGCAGGAGAAGGAGCGAAGCGACTTCTCCGAGGACGAAACGTCAGATGCAGAAGTCCAGGAACGCCACGCCGATCTGCTGGTCCTCCACGCCGGGCCCGAGGGCGGTGTAGCGGATCACCAAGTTGTCGATCGGCGCGTTGTACTGGATCGTCACGTTGGCGGAGGGATCGGTGTTGGGCACGCCGGCGCCGGTGCCCGAAGGGTCGAAGATGCCCTCGAACACGCCGGGTGACGTCTGGCTGACGAAGGTCGCGTTGAACGACGCCGAGCCGATGGCCACGGGAGCTGCGGCCAGCGTGCCGGTGACGGTGGCCTGATCCGTCCAGAAGTTGACCGGCCCGATGATCGCCTCGCCGAGGTCGACGTCGAGCAGCGTGACGGTCAGGCTGTCGACGGGGATGCTGAACGCGAAGCTCAGCTCGACGAAGTCGTTGACGCTCTGGCCGGTCATGTTGAGCGAGCCGAAGTCGTTGAACACGGCGCCGAGCGGAACCGGTTGGTTGACGTCGAACGTGCCGGTCGCGCCGGGGCTGAGACCGGTCGTGTTGTCGAACGTGACCTGGATCTGCTCGGTGGCGCCGAACGGGACGAAGGTGGTGCCGCCGTTCTGGATCGTGCCCAGCGTCTGCTGGTTCGCGTCGAAGCTCATGCTGGCCGGCTGGCATGTGGCGGCCGACGCGGCGGGTGCGCTCAGGATCTGGGGTGCGGTCCACGCGATCGCGGCGCCGGCACCGATGCCGGCGAGCGCGCGTCGACGTGAGAAGCCGGGTCGCGGCGCGGCGCTCGCGGCGCCGGATCCGCCCGCGGCAGCGCTTGGTTCCTCCTCGAACATCCCAGACACCCTAGTTGCCCACCGAGGCCACGTCCTCACTTCGACCGCGAACGGAGGGGTCCTCCCGGTAGCGGATCGCTCGATCTCCCATCAGACCTCCACGGCGCCCATGTCGCAGGCGCCGCCACGGGGGCGATCGAAGTTGCGCTGGTCCTTGCCGAAGCACCCGGCACCCGTGTTGATCACGGGGCTGAGCGCCGCCGGCTTGCGCGTGCGGGAGAAGCCGCCGTTGTTGGCCAGCGCCCCGAGGGAGGCGGTGGCCCCCTGGATGTCGCCGGTCGCCCCGAACCCACAGGCGGTGCCGCTGCCCGTGTTCGTGAAGCTGTAGCCGTTGGAGGCGATCTGCCCGGCGGTGCCGGAGCAGTTGGCTCCCGTGAACTGGTCGGCGACGATCGAGTTGATGATCCGGATCGAGCCGGTCGTGGCGTTGAGGGCTGCGCCCGTCCCGAGGTTGCCGGCGATCGTCACGCTGTTGATCTGCGCCGCGGACCCGCCGACGGCGTTCACCCCGGCGCCCACGGGTGCTGCGTTGCTGGCGATCGTCGACGAGTTGAACGTCGTGGCCGTCCCGCCTTCGATCTGCACAGCGCCACCAGCGGTGCTCGCCGTGTTCGACTCGAACGTCACCCGGGCCACGGCGGTCTGGGCCGAGCCGATGATGGCGAGCCCGCCACCCAGCGGCGCCGAGTTGCTCTGGACGTAGACGTCGTCGAGGCTCAGCGATCCCTCGGCCAGCAGGCCGCCACCCTTGCTGGTGGCGGTGTTGCCGGAAACCGTCGTGGCCGCCAAGCGCAGATCGCCACCGGCACTCGACGCAGCGCCGGCGCCGGTGGCCGCGCCGTTCCCCTTGATCTGCGCGCTGTTCAGCAGGGTGATGGTGCCCGTGCCGAGGGTGCGCACGCCACCACCCGTACCGCCGGTGTTGCCCTGGATCGTGGTGCGCTCGATGTAGGTCCAGCTGTTGCCGCCGGCCGTCGAGACGTCGAGCACGCCGCCGGCTCCCGGACCGCTGTTGCCCGTGACCGAGCCGCGGTACAGCAGCAGGAGGGAGTCGACCGAGGCGATGCCGCCCGCGGCCGGCCCGCTGTTGCCGCTGATCGTGAGATCCGCCAGCAGTGCCCGCTGCACACCGGTGAGCGTGACGCCACCGGCCGAGTTCGCCGTCGGCGACGCACCGTTGCGCACGGTGAAGAAGCTCAGGTTGTCGTTGCTCCCCGCTCGCAGGTGCAGCACACCATCGCCCAGGCCCGCACCGTCGATGGTGGCCTTCGCGCCGGTGATGTTGAGGTCCTGGTTGACGTCGAGGTCACCGGTGACGGCGCTGTCCTCGTTCGCCCCGGTGCGGGTGAGGGCGTAGGTCGCCCCGGAGCTGAGCACGATGCTCTGGCGGCCGGGAAGCGCGTTGGCCTCCATCACCGCGGCGCGCAGCGTGCACTCCCCGGCGCTGTCGGCACAGGTGCCGTCGCCCGGCGTGGCGTCGACCGTGTCGAGCGTCGAGGTCGGGAACAGGCCCTTGGTGGCGACGAGGCGGATGCGATCCGGCAGCGTCTGCACGTCGAGCACGACGCCGTTCGGCATGATCGTGCCGTAGAAGGCCGCGTACTGGCCGGTGATGGTGGGAGCCGTCAGGATGTCGAACGTGTCGCCCACCTGCGGCACGAAGCCGTTGCGCAGGGTGACCACGAGCTGCTGATCGACGAGCGTGTAGGGCAGCGTCGTCACCGTCTGGTCGTACTGCCCCGTGCCCGAGCCCGGACCGGAGGTCCCGCCCAGCGAGAAGTAGTACATCTTGTCGTTGACCTTGCGGCGGTAGCCGAAGTCCTGCTTCAGGTTGACCTCGCCGGCCCCCAAGGTCAGCGCGCTGTTGCTGTCCTTGGTGGCATCGGGATCGACCGTGTTCAGCAGGGTCATCGAGGCGATGAGGCCCGTCGTCGTGACCGTGACCCGGTAGTTGCCCGGGGCGAGGTTCGAGACGAGGTACAGGCCGGCGGCGTTGGTCACGGTCGGGTACGACACATCGTCACCGTCGCCGAACGTCCCGTTGGGACCAGCCCAGAGCACGGTGACCGGCACGCCCGCCAGACCTTCACCGGTGTCGGGCAGGCCCGTCCCGTTCTGGTCGTGGAAGATCGTGTCGCCGATGGCGCCGGCGTAGCGGTAGCCGAAGTCCTGCAGCAGGTTCGACTCGCCGAGGGTCAAGGAGAGCTCCGAGTGCGAGTCCTTGGGACCGAACGGGTCGACGGTGTTGGCGACCCCTGCGGGCAACGACGCGGTCGTGACGTCGACCTGGTAGTTGCCGGCCGGGAGACCGGCGACGAGGTAGAGGCCGCCGGCCCCGGTCGTCGCCGGGTAGAGCACGTCGTCGGCGTCACCGCAGGTGCCGTTGAAGCCGCACCACCGGACGGTCACGCCGACACCGACGAGGCCCTCACCGGCGCCGGGGACGCCGTTGTTGTCGGCATCCAGGAAGATGGTGTCGCCGATCGAGCCGCTGCCGCGGTACCCGAAGTCCACGTCCGTGCGGTTCTGGTTCGTCGTCAACGTCGTCGTGGTCGTGTGCGGCGTGCCGATGCCGTTGAGGTCGTAGGTGGGGGTGGTGATGCCGTTGGGCAGGGTCGTGTCGTCGACCGTCACCGTGTAGTTCCCGGCGGGCAGGTTCCCGATGGTGTAGCCACCCGACGAGTTCGTCGTCGTCGTGAACGTCTGGTCGTCGCCGCCGCCGGCCACGCCATCAGGGCCGAGCCAGACCGCGGTCACCTTCACGCCGCCGAGTCCGGGCTCGCCCGGATCCTGCACGCCGTCGCCGTCGATGTCGAACCAGACGAAGTCACCCAGCGACGCGCCGCCCCGGTAGCCGAAGTCCTGGTTGAGGTTGGTGGCTCCGGCGGCAAGGGTCAGGTCCGAGCGGGAGTCGAGCCCGCCCGAGGCGTCGTAGGTCTGGGTCGTCAACCCGAGCGTCGCGAGCGTCCCCGTCGTCGTGACGATCACCGAGAAGTTGCCGGCGGGCAGGTTCGTGGCCAGGTACAGGCCCGAACTGTCGGTGGTGCGGTTGTAGACAACGTCGTCGCCGGTCCCCGAGGTGCCGTCCGGGCCGAACCAGCGCACGGTCACCGGCACGTTCGCGATGCCGAGCTCACCGCCGCCCTGGACGCCGTTGCCGTCCTGGTCGTGCCACACCGTGTCGCCGATCGTGCCGGTGCCGCGGTAGCCGAAGTCGACGTCGGTCCGGTTCTGGCCCGCCGAGAGCGTGGTGGTCGCCTGGTCCGCCGACGCGATGCCGTCGAGGTCGTAGGTCTGCGTGCGCAGGCCGACCGGCAGCGACGAGTTCGTGACGGTCACGCGGTAGTTGCCGGCGTCGAGGCCGGTGCGCGTGTAGATGCCGCTGGCGTCCGTCGTCGTCGGGTAGCTGACGTCGTCCGAGTCGCCGAACGTGCCGTTGGGGCCGGCCCACAAGACCGTGACCGTGGCGTTCGCGATGCCCGGCTCGCCGGCGTCCTGCACACCGTCGTTGTCGATGTCGTACCAGACGAAGTCACCGATGGACGCCGTGCCGCGGTAGCCGAAGTCCTGGTTGAGGTTCGTGGCGCCGACCCCCAGTGTCAGCGCGGACTTCGAGTCGTTGCCCCCGTCGGGGTCGGTCGTGTTCGCGAGACCGGTCAGGCCGGCCGCCGACGTGTCGACGGTGACCGTGTAGTTGCCCGGCGGCAGGTTCGTGACGGTGTAGATGCCAGAGGCGTTGGTGACCGCGGTGTACGTCTTGTCGTCACCGCCGCCGGCCACGCCGTCGGGGCCGAGCCACACCACGGTCACGGTGACGCCGCTCACGCCCTCACCCGCGTCGGGGGTGCCGTCTCCGTCATAGTCGTGGAAGATCGTGTCGCCGATCGTGCCGAGCGGCATGAAGCCGACGTCGAGCGTGTGGTCGTTCGCCCCCGGCCCGCCGGAGGTGTACGAGAACGTCGGGTAGTTGCCGGCACCGATCGCCGCACCCGGGCTCGCGAGCACCGCGTTGGAATCGATCTGCCGGTTCGCGCCGACCAGGTCGGGCGACACCGCCTTGCCGTTCAACGGTTGGCCCGACGTGTAGTTCGCGGCGTTGTCGAACTCGATCGTGTACGCCGTGTTCGGCAGCACCACGTTCGGCGAGGTCATGTTCTGGTTCTCGGCGCCGCCGAAGAGGTAGGCCCCCGACGCGTCGGTCGTGGCCGTACCGACGGTGGTGCCGGCCAGCTTGAGGCGAACGGTCACGTTCTGGATGCCGGCCTCACCTGGATCCTGGATGCCGTTGCCGTTGGCGTCGTTCCAGATGCGGTTGCCGAGCTGGATCGGGGCGAGCTCGCAGATGAGCTCGACGTCGCCGATGCCGCCGACCTTGCCGAACGTGCCGCTCTCGTCCAGGCCGAACACCTGGTACGAGCGGGTCCGGTCGCCGTTGGTGGTGGACATCCAGATGAGACCGCCCGAGCGGTACGACTGCGTGAAGCTCGCCGGGGAGCCACCCGGGGCGTTGTTGACGGTGCCGCCGACGGGGGCGGGGTCGAACACGTTGGTGACGATCTCGGTCGAACCCGGCAGGTGCGTCACGAAGCCGAGCGACGTCTCCTGGTGGGTACCGCCGCCTGCGTACTCGTAGCGCTCGGTGTTGAAGAACTCGTCGCCCGTCGACCCGGCGGTGAACGTCCACGACGTGAGCGCGCCGTTCGGGATCAGCTTCACGGTGTCGCCGGCCGAGACGCCCTCGACGCTGCCGGTGCCCGAGCCGTTGACGTTGCCGAACTGGTGCTCGCCACGATCGGTGAAGCCGAGGACCATGTTGTGCGCTTCGTCGAAGGTGATGCCGGTGAGCCAGGGCTGGGGGTAGCCGGCCTGGCTGTAGGGCCGACCGTTGCCCGGCGAACCGGGCACCGACAGCGCCTCGGTCGTGCGCCAGTTGCGCCACGCCGCGGGGATCGTGTTCGTGCCGTCGGTGCTCGCGTTGCCCCGCGCGTAGTTCAGCGGGAAGTCGGCCACCTTGGTCGTGGCCGTGGCGCCCGTCGTGTACGAGTACACGATCGATCGCAGCTTGCTCAGGTCCGCCACGGTCTGGTTCTGACCCGTGCAGGTGATGCCGAGGTAGATGACCCCGTCCTTCTGCTCCACCGCACCGGGCGCCCAGTCGTTGACCGCGGCGCCGGAGATGCCGCAGTCGGTCGCCGCGTTGGGGAACGTCACCTTCGTGGCCGTGCCCGCCGTGAGGACGCCGGCCGTGTTGATGATCGGGATCTTGTAGAAGGTCTTGTCGAACTGGTTGATGGCGAACAGCGTCGAGTCGTCCTCGGACACGGTGATGTTGCCCCAGGCGGTCTTGCCGACCTGGTCCCAGAAGTTCGAGTCGTTCACGGCGCCCGCGCCGTACTGGTGCACGTCGGTGCCGGCGTCCGCGGTGAAGAAGGTCGTGTAGGCGCCGGACGACCCGGCGTTGGTGACGTAGATCTTGTCCGGCCCGTTGTCGTCGGGACCGGCCGGGTAGCCCGTGTGCCGCTTGGCGAACGCCGCCGCGAAGATCTTCTGGGCGCCGCGGTGGTAGGCGAGGCCGCCGATCGCGCCGGTGGTGTTGCGGTTCTGCAGCGCCGTCGGCAGCGGGTTCATGAGGTTGGCGTTGCTCGTCGTCGACGTCGTGCCCGACAAGTAGGGGACCGTCTCGAGCGTCGTGCGGTTGGCCGTGCCCGTGCCCACACCGGAGAAGCAGGTCGTGATCAGGCGCGGGTTGGCACCGCAGTAGTCGGCGGGGTTCATGACGGCGAACGTGACACCCGTGGCGTTGGCGTTCACGAACTGCACGTCTCCACCGTTGCGCGTCGTCCCCACAGTGGCGGTGGCGGGGATGCGCGCCGGCTTCAAGTAGGTGAGGCCGGCCGGGATCGAGAACTCGACCCGATAGGCCGCACCCGCGGCCGGGCCGAGGCCGGCGAGGCTCAGGGAGAAGGTGCCGTTGGCCGCTGAGGTGGTGCTGACGGAGCCGCCCGCAGGATCGGTCGCCTTGACCGTGATCCCACTCTGCGCGGTCTCGGAGCCGTTCTGGACCCCGTTCCCGTCGGCGTCACGGAAGACCGTGCCCGTGATGGTCTCGCCGGCGGCCGCAGAGGCGACGTGCGTCGTGGTGTCGTGCACCACGAGCGCACCCAGGACGACCGGCACGAGCACTGCGCCGCGACGGAGTCGCGAGCCAAAGGTCAAAGCCACGGTACTGCTCCTCCTTGCAGTCGATCGCCACGACGACTGCGTCCGCCTCGGTTTGCCATGGGAAGCACCCCCGTGTGGGGGTGCTGGGAATGGTCACCGCGCGCCAGAGGGGTGTCAATCCGCGGGCACCACTTCAGACAAAAATTGACGATTCGTTGAGGTTCACGGTAGGTCGACCGACCTAGTTCCGGGGTTTTGTAGGTCGATCGACACGGGTCCTCCGAACGAGGGGATCTCCGCCGTCAGCCGCACGAGCACGCCGTTGTCGTTCACGAACCAGGTCGTGTGCTCGCCGTACTGGTACACGTCGACCGGGGTCGTCCCCACGGTCTCCGAACGGAGGAACTGCGATGGACCCTGGCGCAGCAGCGCCGGGTTGTCGCGGGTCTGGGAGGCCAGGCCGTTGACCAGTGCGAGCACCTGATCGATCGGGTACCTCTTCGGGTCGAGCAGCCGTTGCTGCCACTGACCGTCACTGTCCGTGATCGCCGCTTGCTTCGCGGTCCACGCCAGCTGCTGGTGCTCGGCGGGCCGTCCGTCGGTGAACGTCGTGTCGAGCGTTCCCCGCCCCTTCGACTCCTTGAAGTCGACCTCCGCGTGGATCGTGAACGTGGCCGTGCCGTTGTAGGGCACGACGACGTCGACCGTGGCGCCGCCGGCGTCGAAGTTCTTGAACAGCACCTGCGAGAGCTCCGCGGCCTGCTCCTGCGTGAGCTTGGTCGCCACTGGCACGGTGGTGCCGGACGCGTTCGGCGAGGTCGCCTCGTCGCCCTTCGAGCACGCTCCCGCGACCAGCACGGCCAGCGCCAGCGCACCTGGCGCGAGTGCCCGCCGGGCCCGCAAGCGGCGCGCGCTCACGTCGCCGCCGGCACGGAGATGGCGGCCACGTCGATCGGCGGGACCTGTGCGGTGGCGAGCTGCGGCGGAGCGGCGGCCGCCGCGGGCATCGACGGCTGTGGTGGGGGCGCCGCCATCTTGCGGTAGTCGAGGCCCGGCGGCGGGCTCTGCTGGGTGTAGGGCCCCGGTCCGCCCGTCGTGGTCGCCGCGCACGGCAACGCCGCCTCGATGTCCGGCGGCGACGACGTGGTGAACGTGTTGCCGACGAAGCAGTTGCCGCGCGCGGCCGTCTGACCCTTCGCGAGCGTGTAGACGAGATCGAGGCCGTTGCCGCCGAGCACGTTCGCCTCCACGCGGTTGCCTTCGGGGAGGAAGGTCTCGAGCGACGTGACGATCACGCCGGCACTGACGTTGCCCGAGATGCGGTTGCGCACGACGACGTCGTTCCGTGATCCCCCCAGCGCCACCCCCAGACCGAAGGCACCCCGGGCCTGGGCGGGCGAGTCCGCGCTGTTGTTGTCGGCGACGAGGTTGCCCGCCACGGTCGCCGACCCCTGCGGCGCGAGCTGCTCGGTCGTCTGGCTGTTGAAGGTGACGCCGACGCGGTTCGCCCGCCACACCGAGCGCACGACGTACATGTTCGTGCTGGCGTTCGTGCCTTCGAACCCGACGGCGTTGTGCTCGCCGATCACGTCGGTCACCACGGCATCGCAGGGGTTGCACTGCCCGACGTAGAAGCCCGAGTCGGGGTGGCCGGATGCGTACGAGTGGTCGAACTGCCCGCCTTGCGCGGCGAACGCGTACAGCCCGTACAAGCCGTTGTTGTACGCCGTGATGTACGACGCCCGATAGCCCTTGAGCACCGTGCCCGGGTCAACCGCGTGGCTCGGGTTGCCGCTCGCGTTGTTGGGGCTCCCGTTCTGCTGGTCGTACGTCGAGGTCGGCGGATCTCCCGGCGTGCCGGTGAAGAAGATGCCGTTCGAGTTGAAGTTGCGCACCGTCAGGTTCTCGATCGCCACCTCGTTCGCGCCGACGAAGAACCCGTTCTCCTTCTTGAAGTCCCCGTCGACGATGACGGTGTTGCGGTCGAGCCCGCGGATCACGATGCCGCTGACGTTCACCTCGACCGACTCGTGGTACTCGCCGGGTGAGATCAGGACCATGTCGCCGCGGTGCGCGGCGGCCACCGCCGCCGTGATCGTCGGATGATCCGCAGGCACCTTCAGGATCCGCGGCGGGCCGGTCGTGGTCGACGTGCTGCCACTCGGCGCGGCCGACGGCGGTGCCGAAGAGCACCCGGCGACGAGCAGCACGAGCGTGCCGATCACCGACGCCGCCACGGCGCCGCGCCGCCGCTTCGCGTTCGTGGTGGTGCCGTTGGCTCCGCCGACCCGTGCTCGCATCGGGCCCCACTCTTGTCGCGGCGCCGACTGGATACCAGTAGGGCGGCGGGACGCGCGCCGACGACCGCCGCGGCGTCACCGGGTACGGTGCTTCATGCTCCGTTGTCCGCGGTGCGGCGAGACCGCCGCGGAGGGTCAGCGCACCTGCCGGCGGTGCTTCGGCGTGCTCGACGCAACGCCCGGAGGTACGGCGGACGCCGTGGCGCCGGCTCCGTTCGGACCGCCGCCGGGGTGGAACGGACCGCCCCTCGCGCCCGCATACCCCGTCCCTCCCGGAACCGAGCACCGCTCCCCCACCGCGCCCGGCTTCGGGCCACCTCACGGGCCCGGCGTCGGGCCACCGCACGAGGCCCGCGTCGGGCCACCGCACGAGCCCGGCTTCGGGCCACCGCACGAGCCCCGCTTCGGGCCACCGCACGGGCCCGGCGTCGGGCCACCGCACGGGCCCGGCACACTGCCGCCCGTCGACCCCCGCCTGGGGCCGCCTGCCGCGCCTGGTTCTCCACCCGGCTACGGCTACGGCTACGGGACCGGCGCCCCCGGCTACGGGCCCGCCGCGCCCGGATACGGGTTCGACGGGTACGGGTACGGCTACCGCCCTGCGATCGTTGCGCCCACGAACCGCTCCCGCGGCCGGGTCGTCGCCGCGGTCACCCTGGGCGTGGTCGCCGTGATCCTCGTCGGGTTCCTCGTGGCCGGGGTCGTCACCTCACCCTCGCGGACGCGCCCGACCGGACCCTTCGCACCGATCGACCCGAACGGGAACGGCACGGGGACCTTCGCCTTCGGCCGTCCGATGATCGGCAACGCCCATGCGTACTTCTTCACCAGTGACGGGTCACTCGTGGCCCGTCGGCTCGACGACGAGGTCGACACCTGGACCGTGGCTGCGCCGTGTGCGTCCCCGTCCTGGGCCGAGACGGTGCGCAGCACGGCGACGAACCCGCTGCTCGTCGCGTGTGGCACCTCCCTCCACGCCATCGACTGGTCGACCGGCGAAGAGCGCTGGTCCGCACAGACCCCGCGCGGTCATCCGTCGTTCGTCCGCAGCTCCGACTCGGTCGTGGCCTTCGGTTACGACTCCTCCCACGTCGTGTACGACCTGCAGCGCGGCACCCAGCTGTGGACGAAGGAGACACCGATCGCACAGATGAGCACCCACCCGCTGGCCGTCGATGCGACGCACGTGTACATCGGCGAGGACCACAGCCTCACGGCCTTCGACGCCCGGACGGGAGCGACCGTGTGGGCGCAGCCGATCGGCGCGGCGTCGCTCGCGGCATCCGACGAGGGCGTGTTCGTGCGCACCGACAGCCACCAGGTGCTCTCGCTCGACCCCGGCACCGGTGGCACCGTGTGGACCACGGGCGTCGAAGACGGCCGCCTCAGCTGGGGCCTCGTGGTGGGCACCACCGAAGGCACCCTCTTGATGCGCAACCGCGCCGGGGCGATCGTCGCCTACGACTCGCGCACCGGCGTCGAGCGGTGGTCATCGAAGACCGGCGTCTCGACCACACCGGGGACAGGACCGTCGACGACCCGCCCGGAGATGCCCACGACGATCGCGCCGGACGACGCCGACCAGTTCATGTCCTACGGCGGCGGGTACGTGGTGACCACGGGCGCACAGGGATTGGTCGTGATCGACGCGCGGACCGGGACCGTCACCGAGCACGAACGCGCCGTCACCACCGATCGCGCCGCCGTGGCCGAAGGCCATCTGGCCTTCATCGACGGGTTCGACCTCGCCATCTCCGAGCTGCCCTGACCGCGCGCCGGCGCAGTGGCCCAGAACGACGTGAGGCACCTCCGAAGAGGTGCCTCACGATCAGTTCGGGAACCGGCCGGGTGGACCGGTGATGGTCCCGCGGCTCAGATGTTGCCGCTCAGCACCGAGTACTGGAAGTGGTTGTCGCGGCCCGAGGTCTCGGGGTTCACGTGCACGTGCTTCGCCTGGCGGTACACGTCGAAGCCCTGCTGGCCGAGCTCACGGCCGATGCCCGACTGCTTGTACCCACCGAACGGACGCTCCGGCGAGATGAGGTGGTAGTCGTTGATCCACACCGTGCCGGTGCGCATGCGGGCGGCGACGGCCTCGGCGCGCTCGACGTTGCCGCTCTGCACGCCGCCGGCGAGCCCGTAGATCGAGTCGTTGGCGATGGCGACGGCGTCGTCCTCGGTCTCGAACGGGATGACGCAGAGCACGGGGCCGAAGATCTCCTCCTGGGCGATCTTCGTCTTGTTGTCGACGTCGGCGAAGATCGTCGGCTGGAAGTACATGTTCACGTCGAGGCCCTCGGGCAGGCCCTCGGGCTTGGCGCCACCGGTGATCGGCTCGCCGACCTCGTCGCGGCCCAGGGCCACGTAGCGCTCGGCGGTCTCGACCTGGCTCTTGTCCACCAGCGGGCCTTGGTCGGTCATCATGTCCATCTGGTCGCCCAACACGATCTTGCCGGCCCGGTCCGCGAGCAGGCTGACGAACTCGTCGTAGATGTTCTTCTGCACGAGGGCGCGGGTGCCGCTCTCGCAGACCTGGCCGTTGTGGAAGAACGTGCCCCACAGCACCGCGGCGGCGGCCTGGTCGAGGTCGGCGTCGTCGAGCACGATGTTGGCGCTCTTGCCCCCCAGCTCGAGGGTGACGGGCTTCAGGGTGCCGGACGCGAGCTGCATGATGCGGCGGCCGACCTCGGTCGAGCCCGTGAAGGCGACCTTGTCGACCAGCGGGTTGCTCGCGAGCTCCTCACCGACGGTGCCACCCGGGCCGGCGAGCACGTTGAGCACGCCCGGCGGGAGCAGGTCGGCTTCCTGGATCAGCTGACCGAGCTTCAGGGCCGTCAGCGAGGTGAAGGTGGCCGGCTTGATCACCGACGTGTTGCCGGCGGCGAGGGCCGGGGCGATCTTCCAGCACGCCATGATGAACGGGAAGTTCCACGGGATGACGCCGGTGCACACACCGAGGGGCTCGAAGAGCACGTAGTTCTGGGATACGGGGAACGGCGAGCCGGGCAGGTCGACCCGATCGGGGCGCTCCTCGGCCATCTTGG
>CAYUOL010000140.1:0-1324 GCA_964446345.1 uncultured Iamiaceae bacterium
CGCCGCATCGACGATCAGCTGGCGGGGCGCGCCCCGCCCCTCGCGGGACACCGCAGAGAAGGCGAGCGTCGACAGGCCGACACCTCCTTCGGCCACCGCGCGGTGGAACGTCAGGAGCGGGTGGTCGTCGGGGGCGTCCGCGGTGACCGGCTTGCACCCTTCGAACGTCGCAGCCTTGACGAAGCGGTTCCGCAGCGTGATCGGTCCGAGCGCCATCGGCGCGAAGGGATCGACGATCGGGTGCTCTGGGGTGGTGGTGGAGCTCATCGTTCGGTGGTCCTTTGCGGGTGGCCCGGCGCGGATCCGTCGCCGGAGAAGGGTGCGGTCAGCAGCGCGAGCGCCATCGCCTCGAGGTTGGTGGCGAAGCGGGCGTCGGAGAGCACACGTCGCTCACCCTCGTCGATCAGGCGGGACCGCTCGGCGAACTGGTACGTCACGAACTGGGTCATGGCGATCGCGCGGGCGCGGGCCACGTCGCGCGGCAGGCCGTCGACCTGTTCCTGCAGCAAGGCGGTGAGCCGGTCGACGACGCGCCGGAAGCCGGCCCGGCCGGGCGCGCGGCCGAGGTCGCGTGCCGCTTCGTCCCAGCGGCCCGGGTAGCGCGCCATGAGCTCGAAGATGATGCGGAGGAAGTCGCGCCCCTCCGTCGCCGCCAGCTTGGGCCGCAGCAGCGCGACGAGGCTCTGCACGATCGCTTCGGTCGACTGCTCGCCGAGGGGTGCGGCCCACCCCCGGACCGTGTCGCCGTGGCGCACGAGGATGGCCGCGATCAGGTCCCACCGGCCGTCGAAGTGGTACTGCACCGCCGAGGCGTTGCGCTGGCCCGCGAGGTGCGCGACATCGCGCAGCGGCACCTCCTCGATGCCGTGACGGGCGAAGAGGTGGGCGGCCGCCACCACGAGGCGGTCTCGGGTGGCGTCGGGCAGGGCGAGCGCGGGGACGTCGGGCGGGTGGGCAGAAGTGGTCGGCATTTAATGAGTAATGATCAATCATGAGAGCGCGAACCGCAAGCCCGACCCGTCATCGCGACAAGATCGGGTGAAGGCTGGAGGCGCCGGTGCCGCCGTACACTGCGGCGTCCGGTGCACGATCTGTCCGTCACCACTCCGATCAGTCCCTGGGGGAAGAGATGACGAAGCGAATGGGACCGTCCCCGTGGCGCGTCTTGGGCTGCGGGTTCGCCGCGGCCGGGCTGCTCCTCGTGTCGGCCTGCTCGAGCTCGAGCCCGTCGAGCCAGGCGAGCACCGGCAGCGCGCCGTCGAGTGCGCCGCCGGGCACCGGGGCCGCGACGGGGTCCACCGCGGGCTCCACGCCCGGTTCGGCC
>CAYUOL010000140.1:1424-5684 GCA_964446345.1 uncultured Iamiaceae bacterium
CCGGTCCCCACCGTGACCGGTCCCGTGACGGGCGGTGACAAGGGCACGCCGAACAACCCGGCGCCGGCGAAGCTCCTGGCCGATGCCGGGTACATCGAAGAGGAGTACTTCCTCGCCGGTGACGCCACGTCGTACCAACCGCAGGGCGAGTGGGGACAGGACGGCACGTGGTCCGTCACCCCCGGCGCCACCGCGCCGTACGTGACGCGCGTGCTCGTGCGGCGCCCGTCGTCCGCCGCGAAGTTCAACGGATCCGTCATGGTCGAGTGGATGAACGTCACCGCCGGCGCGGACGTCTCCGTCGACTTCGGCTACACGAACCGCGAGCTGCTCGACGAGGGGTACATCTACGTCGGCGTCACGGCGCAGAAGGTCGGGCACGACGCGGCGAAGAACGGCGACGCCACGCGCTACGCCACGATGGTGCACCCCGGCGACGAGTACTCGTACGACATCTTCACGCAGGCCGGCCGGGCGACGCTGGCCAACAAGGTGTTCCCGGCCGACTTCGAGGTCGAGCGGCTCATCGCCGACGGCGAGTCGCAGTCCGCCAGCCGCATGACCACCTACATCAACGCGGTCCAGAAGCAGGCCGACGTGTACGACGCGTTCCTGGTGCACAGCCGCAGCGACCGCACCACCGGCGTGGTGGCCGGCCAGCAGACACCGACCGGGGCGCAGATCCGCACCGATCTGCGCAGCCCGACGCTCGTGGTGCTGACCGAGACCGACGTGCTCGGCAACCTCAAGTCCAAGCAGGACGACAGCGACACCTACCGGCGCTGGGAGGTGGCCGGCTCGGCCCACGTCGACAACTACGACCTGGCCGTGCTCTCCGGCACCGATCCGAACGAGCCCGCGGGTCTCGGCAAGATCTGCGAGAAGCCGATCAACATGGCGCACCAGTACTGGGTCATGAACGCCGGCCTGCACCACCTCGACGCGTGGATCAACAAGGGCCCGCTCCCCCCGAAGGGCGATCGCCTGACCGTGAACGCCGACGGCACGGCCTACGAGGTCGACGTCCACGGCAACACGAAGGGTGGCATCCGCCTGCCCGACGTTGAGGCGCCGGTCGCGGTGCACGCCGGGCTCGGCAACAACCCGAGCTTCTGCCGGCTGTACGGATCCACGGTGGCCTTCGACGCCGCCAAGCTGGCCCAGCTCTATCCCGACCACGCCGCGTTCGTGACGAAGTACGACGCGGCGGTCCAGCAGCTGCGGTCCCAGGGCTTCATGGTGGACGGTGACCTGGCCGACGCCAAGGCCTACGCGCAGAGCGCGAAGGTGCCGAGCTGACCGAGGTCAGGCCCGGGCGCTCGCCAGGTCCTGGTTCATCTCGTCGAGCGCCGCCCGCGCCGCCGCCCCCCAATCGATGGCGGCGCCGATCGTGGCGTCGTTCTCCGAGGCGGCCGACTGCCACGCGCCGATGATCCCGCGGCTCGAGCTCACGAGCACACCGCGCCCGTCGGGCCGGCGTCCGGCGAGCGCGTCGGCGGCCGTCCCGCCCTGGGCGCCGTAGCCGGGCACGAGGAAGAGCGCATCGGGCATCGCCGCCCGGAGCTGCTCGGCCTGGGCCGGGTACGTCGCCCCCACCACCGCGCCCACATCGCTCAACCCCGCCGCGCCCGTTCGTCCCGTGCCCCACTTGCGGACCAGCGCCGCCATCGTCTCGGCGACGGTGCCCGCATCGGTGACGCGCCGGTCCTGCAGCTCGCCGCTCGACGGGTTCGAGGTCTTCACCAGCACGAAGAGGCCCCGGGTGCCGGGCGCGGCATCCAGGAAGGGCGTCACGGTGTCGGAGGCGAGGTACCCGTTGATCGTGACCCAGTCGGCGTGCATGGCCGACACCGGACGGCCGCCGAGCCCCGGGGCGTCGCCGAAGAACGCCTGCCGGTAGTGCACCGCAGTCGAACCGATGTCGTTGCGCTTGCCGTCGACGATCACCGACAGGCCGGCGGCCCGAGCGGTCGCGACCGTGGCTTCGAGCGCAGCCCACCCGGCGTGCCCGTAGGCCTCGTAGCAGGCCGCCTGCGGCTTGACCGCAGGGCACGCGCCGGCGATCGCTTCGATGATCTTCGTGTTGAACTCCACGAACGCGGCTCCCACCGCGTCGGCGGTGTCGCCGTGGCGGTCGAGCATGCGCTGCACCAGGTCGGGCGGCAGGAGCTCGGGTCGGGGATCGAGCCCGACGCATGCCACGGACCCGGTGGCGTCCATCCGGCGCTGCAGCTCATCGGCGACGTGCACGGCCGCAGCGTAGGGCATCCGCCGCGACGTCCGAACCGCTCAGGGGGCGCGGGTCGAGCGGTTGCCGCCATGCTGCTTCGACTCGTACATCGCACGGTCGGCCTGCTCGATGAGGCTCGACTGCGAGCCGGCGAGCGGCGAGTCCGCCACGGCGACGCCGACGCTCGCGGCGAGCGAGATCGGACGGGAGTCGATGACGACCGGCTCGCTGAGCGCCGCGAGGATGCGGTCGGCGGTGACGTCGGCGACGTGGGCGTCGCGGAAGGGCGAGATGAGCACGACGAACTCGTCCCCGCCGAGTCGGGCCGCGCGATCGCTCGTGCGCACGGCCCCGGTGATCCGCTGGGCCACCGTGCGCAGCACGTCGTCGCCGACCGCGTGCCCGTAGGTGTCGTTGATCGGCTTGAAGCCGTCGAGATCGATGAACACGACCGCGGTGCACTGCTCGGTGATGCGGGCCTCGGTGAGCGCGGCGTCGACCTCGGCCTCGAACGCCCGACGGTTCAGCAGGCCCGTCAGCGCATCGTGGGTCGCCTTGAGCTCGAGCTCGTCATGGGTCCGCTTGCGTTCGGTGATGTCCGTGTGGACGATGACCGCGCCCCGGTTGCGGCCCCGCAGCGGCGACGCACGCACGGCGAACCACCGGTGCCGCGCCCCGTCGTTCAAGGGCACATCGAGCTCGATCACGTCGCGGCGGCCATCGAGCACCTCGCGGACGCGGGCCTCGAGCTCGGGGCCGTCCGCGCGCAGCAACGGCGCCATCGCCTGGAAGTACGAGCGGGTGTCGGCGTCGCGTTGCGCCGGATGCACCGGTGCGGCGAGGTCCTCCGGCCCGCCCGCGTCCGCGACCTCGTGGTCGGGACGCTCGTGCGGGGCCCGCCGCTCGCGCGGCGCGGTGCGCAGGCGCACCCACGCGGGGTTCGCGTGCACGACCATCCCGTCGGCATCGATCACGACCATCGGGTTCGTGACCGAGGCCAGGATGTCGCGCTGGAACGATTCGCGGTCCGAGATCTCCGCCGCGAAGACCCGCTCACGGTCACGGGCCCGGAGGCGGACGTACACGCTCGCGGCCGCGAGCAGGCTCCCGGCGATGCCGGCGAGCAGCACCACGGGCACGGCGACGGGCACGGCGTCCGCGTCGGCGGTGCTCCAGACCTCGAGGTCCCACTCGACGCCCTTCACCCGGAACGGCTTGGAGACGGTGAACGCGGCGCGCTCGCGCGACCCGGCGGCACCGAGTTGCGGCGCCACGCGGGACAGGTCCGCGCGGTCGCCCAGCCCGATGCGGGTCAGGTCGATGCTCATGCCGAGGCCGAGGTCCTCGGGCAGGCCCTCGGTGGCGGCGGCGGCGACGTCGCGGAAGTCCGCCACGGTCCCGCCGACGAAGCCGATCGGCGCTTCGCTCGGGGCCTGCCCCGCCGGAACGGGACGGGCGTACACGGGCACCCCGATGAAGAAGTCGAGGCCGAGGAGCCTGTTGATCATCGGGAACGACGTCTGCTTCGCGATCTCTTGGAGGTAGGGGTCGTCCTGGAACGAGCCCACCACGCCGGCTCCGGACGGGACCGAGGCGTTGAGGTACCCCGTCACGCTCGGGATGGCGCTCACGTCGGTCCCGATGGGCAGCGCGAGGTCGACCCGACCGGGCACGTAGTAGGTCAGCAGGTAGTGGGCCGACCCGGGGCTCCGCGGCCCGATCTCCGCGACCGCGAACGACGGGTTGGCGCGTTGGGCGTCGGCGACGAACGCCGCCAGATCCTGGTCCTCGACGCGGGCGATGTAGAACACGCCGACGAGCGACGGCAGCTTGGTGAACAGGCCGGCGCCCTCGACGTAGCCGCGGAACTGGGCCTGCGTCGCGCCCGGGTCGTTCGCCACGAACGCGCCCACGTCGCCGAGCTCGTCGAAGTAGCGCTGGGCCGATCGCTCGACCGACGCCGCGGTCTGGGTCGCGCTGACCGAGAACCGGGCGGCCGCGTCGCGTTGGGCGGCGTTGCGCAGCAGCAG
>CAYUOL010000140.1:5784-15536 GCA_964446345.1 uncultured Iamiaceae bacterium
CGCTGACCGAGAACCGGGCGGCCGCGTCGCGTTGGGCGGCGTTGCGCAGCAGCAGGGCGGTCTCGCCGGTGATCGCGAGTCCGACGGCGAGGGTGAGCACGGCCGCGAGGACGGCCCGCCCGCGGCCGGAGCGGGGATGGTCGCGGTGCTGCTGCTCGGTCACCGCATCGCCCCCTCCGGATCCGAAAACGACCATGGACGGGGCCGAGGCCCCGTCCACGGACAGTAATTTGCGGTGGCCGAGAGCGGCGGTCTAGCTGATCGCGCTCGAGACGCTGCTGAACTTCCGGGAGGCGCTCTTGCCGAGCAGGGTGACGGCCGCGATGCAGACGACGGCGATCAGGGCGACGAGCAGGGCGTACTCGACGAGCGAGGCGCCGCGGTCGGACGTGATGCCGAGCCTGGTCACGAACCAGGCGGTGAAGTACTCGAACGAATCGAACATGGTGAAGGTTGGCCCCCCTTTGGATCGCACGAGTGCGGCACGCCGACTCGTCCTTTTGGATGGATGGTGCCTGCAGTATCGGTGAACCCGGCAGGCGATCCAATAGGCCACTGGGGAAACGGCATGGGCCGAACGGCTCTTTCTCGCTCGACTCGCCATCAACTCGCCATCAACGCCCGAGCTCGCGCGCCAGCAACGCCCGGCGCTCGACCTTTCCCAGGAGCGTGCGGGGCAGCGCTTCGTGCAGCTCCAGCTCGCGGGGTGCCGCATAGCCAGGGAGCTCGGCCTTGACGTGGGCGCGCAGCTCGTCGAGCGAGGGAGGCACCGCCCGATCCACGGGCACGACGATCGCGGTGACCCGGTGGCCCCACTCCGGATCCGCCCGGCCGATGACCGCCACCTCGGCGACGCTCGGATGGTGGCCGAGCACGCGCTCGACCTCGACCGGCCACACCTTCTCGCCGCCCGTCACGATCAGGTCCCCCCGGCGGCCCTGCACCACGAGCCGTCCGCCGTCGTCGAGCGCGCCCGCGTCGTCGGTGGCGAACCACCCGTCGGCGTCCTTCGGGTCGTGGCCCTCGAGCGGGAAGCCGCCGCCGCGGTAGGCCCGCAGCAGCACCGAGCCCCGCACGTGGATCTCGCCGTCGACGATGCGGATCTCGGCATCGCCGAGTGGCAGCCCGTCGTAGGTGACGGCGCTGCCCGTCTCGGTCATGCCGTAGCTGACGACCGCGTTCGGTGGGAGGTGCTTCGGGGGCGCGGCCCCGCCCACGACGATGCGCCGGAACAGCGACGGATCGATGCGGGCCAACGCCGTGGGCACCAGGGTCGTCAGGGTCGCGCCCCGCTCGCGCGCCGCCTGCTCGACCGTCGCGGCGTCGAACGCAGGGATGACCTCGAGCGGCACCCCGTTCTCGCGGGCGCGGAGGATGACCGAGAGCCCGGCCACGTGGGACACCGGCAGGCAGCACAGCCAGCCGTCGGCGGCGGGGTCGACCTCGAGCGCCGCCGAGGTGGCGAGTGCGGACGCGCGGGCGGAGGCGTGGGTGTGGACGACGCCCTTCGGGTCGCCGGTGCTGCCGCTGGTGGCGATCACGAGCGCGTCGCCGTCCTCCATCGGCACGCTCCCTTCGAGCGCGTGGCGGTCGCCGTCGGGGGTCACGAGGGCGGCCGGGCGGAGCGAGCGCAGCAGGCGGTCGCGCGCCGGCGCGGGCAGGCGCGGGTCGATGGGGAGCACGGCGTCGCCCTCGTCCCACGCCCGTTGCATCGCCTCGACGAACGGCAGGCCCGGGGGGAGCGCCAGGGCGATGAGGTCACGCACGGGGGTCAGCGTACGGGCGAATCGAGGGAACGCAGAACCCGCCCCTATGCTCCACCGGCGTTCAGCGTCCGCAGGAGTCAGCGGGTCCACTCAGCAGGAGGATCGGGATGGGCGAGCAGGCCGAGGTGCAGGTGTCCGAGCTCTTCGACGCGGCGGCGTGGGACGAGGTCGACGGCTTCGCGTTCACCGACATCACCTACCACCGGGCCAAGGCCCACGGCACCGTGCGCATCGCGTTCGACCGTCCCGAGATCCGCAACGCCTTCCGCCCGCAGACCGTCGACGAGCTGTACCAGGCCCTGGACCACGCGCGGCAGTCGTCCGATGTGGGGTGCGTGCTCCTCACTGGCAACGGCCCGTCGCCCCGCGACGGCGGCTGGGCGTTCTGCTCCGGCGGCGACCAGCGCATCCGCGGCAAGGACGGCTACAAGTACGCGGAGGGCGAGACGGCGGCATCGATCGACCCGGGCCGCACCGGGCGCCTGCACATCCTCGAGTGCCAGCGCCTCATCCGCATGATGCCCAAGGTCGTCATCTGCGTCGTGCCGGGGTGGGCGGCCGGTGGCGGGCACAGCCTCCACGTCGTGTGCGACCTCACGCTCGCGTCCGAGGAGCACGCACGCTTCAAGCAGACGGATGCCGACGTGGCGAGCTTCGACGGCGGCTTCGGCTCGGCGTACCTCGCCCGGCAGGTCGGGCAGAAGTTCGCCCGGGAGATCTTCTTCCTCGGTCGCGAGTACACGGCCGAGCAGGCGCATCGCATGGGCATGGTGAACGAGGTGGTGCCCCATGCCGAGCTCGAGGCGACGGCGCTCGAGTGGGGGCGCCTGATCAACGGCAAGAGCCCGACGGCGCAGCGC
The DNA here is from genome assembly GCA_964446345.1 of uncultured Iamiaceae bacterium. Classification (GTDB taxonomy): domain Bacteria; phylum Actinomycetota; class Acidimicrobiia; order Acidimicrobiales; family Acidimicrobilacustridaceae; genus CAYUOL01. The sequence continues at coordinate 8,411 of CAYUOL010000140.1, forward strand.
ATGTTGAAGTTCTCGTTCAACCTCATCGACGACGGGCTCGTCGGCCAGCAGGTGTTCGCCGGCGAGGCGACGCGCCTCGCGTACATGACCGACGAGGCGGCCGAGGGCCGCGACTCGTTCCTCGAGAAGCGCGACCCCGACTGGTCGGCGTTCCCGTGGCACTACTGATCGGCCCGTCCCGTGCCTGAGCCGACCGACGCCCCCCAGCTCTCCGGGTGGCGCATGTGGGTGGCGGGCGCGCGCCCGCGGACGCTGCCGGCGGCGATCGTGCCCGTGCTGGTGGGGACGATGTGCGCGGCGGGCGTCTGGCGCGGGGCCGACGTCGTCCAGCTGCCGGATCCGAGCTCCGGCGTCATGTTCTTCCCTGACTACGGAGCGCTCAAGGGCATCATCGTGTGGCGCGCCGTCGCGGCGATGGTCGTCGCCCTCGCGATCCAGATCGCCACCAACTACGCGAACGACTACTCGGACGGCAAGCGCGGCACGGACGACCCCGGCCAGCGCGTCGGCCCGCCCCGTCTCGTGGGCTGGGGCCTCGCGTCGCCGAGCGCGGTCAAGAAGGCCGTGTTCATCTCGTTCGGCGTCGCCGGGCTGGCGGGTCTCACGCTCGCGTACGCCGTCGGGTGGTGGCTGATCCTGGTCGGCCTGGTCTGCTTCGCCGCCGGGTGGTTCTACACCGGCGGACCGAAGCCGTACGGCTACGCAGGGCTCGGCGAGATCTTCGTGTTCGTCTTCTTCGGGCTGGTCGCGACCATCGGGTCCGCGTTCGTGCAGACCGAGACGCTGTCGCCGCCGGCGTTGCCCGAGTCTCTGGGCACCGTCGCGGATGTCACCAAGGGCTTCCCCCTCGTCACCATCGGCAGCGCCATCGCGGTGGGCTGCCTCGCCACCGCGCTGCTCGTCATCAACAACCTGCGGGACATCCCCTCCGACACGATCTCGGGCAAGCGGACCCTGGCGGTGAAGATCGGCGACAAGCGCACGCGCATCCTCTACGTCGTGCTGATGCTGCTGCCGTACCTGCTCGTCCCGGTGTTCTGCGGCCTGGGCAACCGCCCTCTCGGCGCGGCCTCGCTGTTCGCGATCGTGTTCGCCAACAAGCCGATGCTGCGCGTGCTGCAGGGCGCCACCGGCCGCGAGCTCATCCCGGTGCTCGGCGAGACCGGCCGCGTGCAGCTCATCTTCGGCATCCTCCTCGCGGCCGGCCTCTTCCTCTCGGGGTAGCAGCGCGCCTCGTCGAGACGGCGAAGGCGCCGTGGAGCACGTCTGCGCTGCGGAGCACCCGCGATTGCGCGTTCTCCGGAGAACGCGTGTGCCTCAGCAACACGAAATCTCCGGAGAACGTCGCTTCGGCCCCGCGGCGTGCCGGCGAGTGGTGCGGGACCGAGGCGTCAGCGGGTGTCGGTGGCGAGCAACCACGCTCGCAGCGTCGCCAGGAACGCCTCGGGGTTCTCCAGGTGGGCGGTGTGGCCGGCGCCTTCGATCGTGACGTGGATGGCGTTCGCGCCGATCGCGGCGGCCATCTGCGCGGCGATGGCGGTGAACTTCGCGTCGAGCGCTCCGGTCACGAGCAGGACGGGCATTGCGAGCGTGGGCAATTGGTCCCACAGCGGGTCCTGGGCGCCGGTGCCCGCGAGGCGCAGGCTCGAGGCGAGACCGTCGGCGTCGTTCGCCAAGCGCTCGGCGCGGAACTGCTGCCGTTCGGACAGCCCGGCGAACAGGGGGAGGGCGAGCCACTCGTCGAGGAACGCCGGCAGGCCGATGGCGCACAGGTGATCGGCGAGCGCCTCGTCAGAGGCTCGCCGCGCCGCGCGCTCGTCGGCCGAGGAGAGCCCGGGCGACGCCCCGATGAGCACCAGCCGCTCGACGAGATCGGGCCGGGCGACCGCGAGCGCCAGCAGGTAGCGGCCACCCATCGAGTAGCCGACGTAGGTCGCGGCGCCACCGGCCGATCCCATCAGCGCCGCGCCCTGCGTGAACGACGAACGCAGCGCCGACGAGCCGCCGTGCCCGGGTGCGTCGAGCAGCACGACCTCGTGATCCGCGGCCAGGTCGTCGGCGACTGGGCCCCAGCACGCGCCCGTCTGCGTGAACCCGTGCACCAGCACCACGCGGGCGCCGGAGCCACCGCGCGTCACCGCGAGGGCGACTGCCTCGTCGGCACCACCACTGGTCATGGATCGCCCTGCACGCGGCGGACTCTACGGGACGCCGTGCCGGTCGCGACCGATGGGGGCAGGTCCGCTCGCCGCGCCGGCGATGCATGCACGGATGTCCCGCGGTGTCGCCGCGACCATAGGCTGGGTCGATGGCCGTCACGACCACCGCCACCTTCTGCGCCACGCTGGTCGACGAGTGGGTGCGGGCGGGGGTGACCGATGCGGTCGTGTGCCCCGGGTCGCGCTCGACGCCGATGGCACTGGCGCTGGCGGCCGACGACCGGATCCAGGTGCACGTGCACCACGACGAGCGAGCCGCGGCGTTCGTGGCACTGGGCCTCGGCCTCGCGTCGGGGCAGCCGGCGATCGTCCTGACCACGAGTGGCACCGCTGCGGTCGAGCTGCATCCGGCGGTGGTCGAGGCGCATCACGCGAAGGTCCCCTTGCTGGTGCTCACGGCGGACCGCCCGCCCGAGCTGCGCGACGTCGGCGCCCCGCAGACGATCGACCAGCAGCACCTCTTCGGTGGTGCGGTGCGCTGGTTCGTCGACCCGGGAGCCCCCGTCGACGACATGCGCGGCACCTGGCGCTCGCTCGCCTCGCGGGCGGTCACGGCCACCCTGACCTCGCCGCCGGGACCGGTGCACCTGAACCTGCCGTTCCGGGATCCGCTGGTCGGGGAGCCCGGGGCCCTGCCGAGCGGCCGGCCGCGAGACGGAGCCTGGCACGGCGTCGCCATGCGGCTGCCCGACGCGGCCGAGGTCGACGTCGCGGCGCTGGCCGACGCTTGCGCGGGGCGCCGTGGCGTCATCGTCGCCGGTGGCGGGATCCGCGACGCCGAGGCCGTGCACGCGCTCGCGGCGACGCTGCGGTGGCCCGTCCTCGCCGATCCTCGCAGCGGTTGCCGTCTCCCGCGGCCCGCGACGATCAGCCACTTCGACGCGATCCTGCGCGTGCCCGAGGTGGCGGCGCTGCTCGCGCCCGACATCGTGCTCCGGCTCGGCGCGCTGCCGGCATCCAAGGTGCTCGGGCAGTGGCTGGCGGGGCTCGACGCGTGGCAGATCGGGCTCGAGGCCGACGGCACCGTGTACGACCCGGACCGCACCCTCAACGCGCTGCTCGCCGCCGATCCGGGCGTCGCCTGCGAGCGCCTCGCCAGAGAGCTGGGTGAGGCCGCCGAGTCGGCCGACCGCTACGCGGTCGAGGGCGACGGCCTGACCGCGCCCGATGGCTGGCTCGAGGGCTGGGCGCACCTGGATGCCGAAGCGGCGGCGGTGCTGCAGACCAGCGTCGTCGCCTACCCGGGCATCACCGAGCCCGGGGTGGCCCGCGAGGTCGTCGCGGCGCTGCCCGACGGCGCCTCGCTCGTGGTGTCGTCCTCGATGCCGGTGCGCGACGTCGAGTGGTACAGCGCGCCGCGCGAGCAGCTCGAGGTGCTCGCGAACCGCGGTGCCAACGGCATCGACGGGGTCGTGTCGACCGCGGTGGGGGTCGCGCTGGCGAACCGCCGTTCCGGGGCGCGCACCGCGGTGCTCGTCGGCGACGTCGCGTTCCTCCACGACACCAACGCCCTCCTCGGCGTCACCGGTCGCGAGATCGACCTCGTGGTCGTCGTGATCGACAACGACGGCGGCGGGATCTTCTCGTTCCTCCCGCAGGCGGCCGCGCTCGAGAGCAGCCGCTTCGAGCAGCTGTTCGGCACGCCCCACGGTGTCGACCTCGAGACGCTCGCCGCCGCGCACCGCATCACCTCGACCCCGGTCGACCAACCGCACGACGTGCGCCCCACGATCGAGAAGGCTGCCGCGGCAGGGGGCGTGCAGCTCGTGATCGTGCGCACCGACCGGGCCGCCAACGTCGAGATCCACGACGAGCTGCACGCGGCGATCGCCGACGCCGTCTCGCGCTAGCCGACCCGACCCGACGAGGGCTCAGGGCCCGGCAGGCGTCAGGGACGGATGATGGCGGAGAGCATCGCCTGGAACTTGGCGCGGGTCTCGGCCAGCTCGAGCTCGGGATCGGAGTCGGCGACGACGCCGACGCCGGCGAAGACGCGAGCCCGGTGGCCGTCGGCGCTCAGTTCGGCGCTGCGGATGCCCACCGCCCACTCGCCGTTGCCGTGCGCGTCCACCCACCCCACCGGCCCGGCGTAACGACCCCGGTCGATGCCCTCGAGCTCGGCGATGAGCCCGAGCGCCTCGGCCACGGGCCACCCCCCGATGGCGGGGGTCGGGTGCAGCGTCAGCGCCAGCTCGAGCGCCGAGGGGGGCGGGGACGAGAGCTGCCCCTCCACCATCGTGCCGAGGTGCTGCACGTTGGCCATGGGCACGACCGACGGTTCGGCCTCCTCGTCGAGGTACGAGCAGAACGGCAGCAGCGTCTCGTGGACCATGTCGATCGTGATGCGGTGCTCCTCGCGGTCCTTCGCCGACGCCCGAAGGGCATCGGACAGGCGGCGGTCCTCGTCGGGATCGGCGCTGCGCTTGGTGGTGCCGGCCAACGGGTGGGACTGCACGTGGTCGCCGGCCCGGGCGACGAGCAGCTCGGGGCTGGCCCCCACGAACCCGTCGACGGCGAAGAGCATGCACCCGGGGTACGCGTCGCGCAGGCGCTCGAGCACGGCTCGACGCGAGATGCGGCCCGGCGTGGTCACCTCGACCTCCCGGGCGAGCACGACCTTGCGCAGCTCCCCGGCCTGGATGCGGTCGCGGGCGCTCGCCACCTTGGCGCACCACGCCTGGGGGTCGATCGTCGACGTCACCGAGAACGAGCCGGGCAGGTCCTGGTGCGGCCGGTCGGCCGCGCCTGGCGCGGGTGCGGCGCCGCCGAGGCCAGGGCGCTCCGCACCCTCGGTGGTGGCGCGGACCCGGGTGATCCACCTCGTGCCGTCGGCGGCCCGCCCGACCACCACCTCCGGGACGATCAGCTCGCGGGGGGCGCCCGGGGCGAACGGCAACGCCGCGAACGCGACGGGGCCGCACCCCGGTCGGCCCACCTCGTCGTCGACCTCGAAGGCGGCGAGGGTGGCGGCCACCAGCGCGGCAGCTTCGGCGGGCTTCGCGTCGGGTGGGAGCGAGATGCGCGTCGTCACGCCCGCCCCGGTCAGGGAGCCGTGGGGATGGGTGAACATGAGCCCGTCGTCGCCCGCGTGCGCGAGCGGATCGATGTCCGCCTCGAGCGCCACGGTGTGCGCCGCGAACCGGGCGGGTGCCCTCACGGGCGCCACGCAGGGTTGTCGCGGGTGGCGGTGATCAGCTGTGAGATGCCCGTGGACAGCAGCGTCCGCTTGATGTTGCCGAAGCCGGCCGCGCCGAGCATCGCCAGCACCTCCTCGGGAGGCGGGAGGTACGCCACGGACTTGGGAAGATAGCGGTACGCCGCCGGATCGGAGAGCAGCCCGCCGATCAGCGGCACGATGCGACCGAAGTAGACCGCGTGGCCCCAGCGCAGGATCGGGTTGGGCGGCTCGGCCACCTCGAGCAGCGCGATCCGCCCACCCGGGCGCACCACCCGTGCGAGCTCGGCGAAGAACGGTTCCAGCGCGAGGAAGTTGCGCAGCGCGAAGCCGCACGTGACGCCGTCGACCGCGGCGTCGGGCACGGGGAGGCAGAGCGCGTCGCCTTGGGCCAGGGGCGCGGTCGTGCGGGCGGCGACGAGGATGCCCAAGGAGAGGTCCATGCCGATCGGCCGCAGCTCGTGGCGCTGCAGCTCGCGGCAGAAGTCACCGGTGCCGCAGGCCAGATCGAGCACCGTGGAGCGGGGTGCGAGGCCCAGCGTGCGCGCCGTGCGCCGGCGCCACCCGACGTCCATGCGGAACGTCATGATCCGGTTCACCAGGTCGTAGCGCGGCGCGATCGCGTCGAACATCGACTGCACCGCCTGCACCTTCTCGGCGCCCTGGGGCAACCCGTCGAGCTCGTCGCCCCGAGCGCCGTCCGCCTCGGCCCCCCGCTCGTTCTCCCGCCGGTGGTTCGGAGCCCGGTCCGCAGCGATCGCCATGGTCCGAGCCTACGGTCTGACCCTGCGCGCGGCCCACCCCGGGCCCGCCACGCGCCGGACGGTCAGAAGTCACCGACGACGTCGGCGTCGCGTCGGGGGAAGAGGACCTCGAGCAGGTCCGCGTGCTTCCCGAGCGTCACGTCGTCGACCCGGCGCTCGAGCTCCTTCGCGCCGAAGCGGCCGAGCACGAACGCGGGGAACCAGTCGGGGGCCACGCCGCACTCGAAGTCGTCGAACGGGTCTTCGACCCCCGGGGCGGCTTCCACCGCGGTGACGGCGCCGTCGGCGTAGCGCACGACCACGCTCGATTCGTACAGCGAGATGTTGACCTCGCCGGCGCGGGTCGCGAACGGCGAGGACGCGAGTCGATCGGACAGGGCGGGGCGCAGGGCCTCGAGGAACGCCACGGGGTCGGGGATGCGCACGTAGATCCCGAGCCCGTAGGGGACGGGTTGGCCGATCGCCCGGAGCCGTGCGCCGTGGGCCGTGCCCGGGGTGTCGTGGCCGATGAGCACGAAGTCCTTGCGGGCGGCCTCGTCGACCGCGTGCAGGAGGATGGTGTCGGTGACCGCGGCGTCGCGGGTGACGACCGGCAGCAGCAGCAGGCGCTTCTCGTCCTCGAGCTCGGACAGCGCGGACCAACCGACGATCTCGCCGTCGCGCTCCGCCACGTAGAAGCGCTCCGATCCGGCCTGCTCGCCGTGGAGCGCACCCATCGCGGCCATCTCGATCCACTGCTCGAAGTGCGTCGCCTGGCGGGCCACCCGGAGCCCCTCCACGGGTCTGGTCGCATCCAAGGCGAGCAACCCGGGCAGGTCGTCGCGGGTCGCCCCGCGCAGCGAGACCGCGGGATCGGGCTGCAGGGCCCGGCGGTCGACGCCGAAGAGGTCGGGGTACGAGACCCCGTAGCCGTACCCGAAGCGCCGGTACAGGTACGGGATGCCGCCGATGAACAGCGCGAGGTGGCC
>CAYUOL010000141.1:0-3779 GCA_964446345.1 uncultured Iamiaceae bacterium
GACGGCATCCCGATCGTCGACGGCTCCGAGGCGCTCGATCACGAGTTCCTCTACTGGGTCGGCTGCGCAGGGTCCTTCGACGACAAGAACAAGAAGGTCACCCAGGCCATGGCGCAGCTCATGCAGCGCTCCGGCATCGACTTCGCGATCCTCGGCCCGTCCGAGATGTGCACCGGCGACTCGGCTCGCCGTGCGGGCAACGAGTACATCTTCCAGATGCTCGCCATGCAGAACATCGAGACGATGAACGGCATGGGCGTGAAGAAGATCATCACGCAGTGCCCCCACTGCTTCAACACCCTGAAGAACGAGTACCCGCAGCTCGGCGGCAACTACGAGGTCATCCACCACAGCCAGTTCCTCGAGACGCTGGTCGACGAGGGCCGGCTCGACCTCAGCCAGGCGCGCCTCGAGGAGCGGGTCGTGTACCACGACTCGTGCTACCTCGGTCGCCACAACGACGTGTACCTCGCGCCCCGCAAGGTCATCGGCAACATCGGCGGCATCGAAGTCGTCGAAGCCGAGCGCAACGGCAACATGGGCCTCTGCTGCGGCGCCGGCGGCGCGCGCATGTGGATGGAGGAGAACATCGGCAAGCAGGTCAACGTGGAGCGCTCCCAGGAGCTCATCAAGACCGGCGCGAGCCGCGTCGCCACCGCCTGCCCGTTCTGCTACATCATGATCGACGACGGCGTGAAGGGTGAGGGCCACGACGAGGACTCGATTAAGGTGGCCGACATAGCGATGCATGTCCTCGAGGCGATCGAGGCAGGGGAACGGGAGCCGAAGGTCGTTGCTCAAGCGGTCGAAGACTGACGAGGAGATCGATCTCGACGGTTCGCGCACCGGCGGCACGGTGCTCGTCGTCAACGACGATCCCGACGCGTGCGAGCTCGTCGCGCGCCTGGTCGAGTCCGCCGGCTGGGCCGCCGACCGGCACCACGACGTGCACTCCGTGGTCGACGAGCTCGAGCAGACGAACCACTCGGCCGTCATCATCGATTCGCTGACCATCGGCATCACCGACGCCTTCAAGGCGCTCGACGACATCCGCAGCGGCTCGGCCGACATCCGCAACGTCGCCATCGTGATCATCGCCTCGACCGACACCAACCGCCTCTTCGCCTACCAGTCCGGCGTCGACGGCTTCGTGGTGCGGCCGGTGCACGCCGACGAGCTGCTCGACGTCCTCCGCATGGTCTTCAGCCGAACGAACGACGAGCGCGTCGAGTACCGTCGAGCGCAGCTCATGGGCGGCGCGACGCTCTAGCGTCGGCGCCGCCGGCCGATCACGATCGGTCGACTCGCACGGCGGGGCGGGGAGGGGCGAGGGTGCGCAGCACGGCGAGCAGAGCAGATCGGCCGTGGGGCAGGATCCGCGCGGGGGCGGGCATCGTCGTGGCCGCGGTCCTGCTGCTGGTGTCCTGCGGCAAGCCGAGCCAGGAGATGTCGGTGGGCGGCCGTCCCTCGAACGCGGGGGCCGACCCAAGATGCGCACCCAACGGCCCCGGCACCGTCGTGACCACGATCGCGCCGCCGACCAGCACCGCTCCGTCCACGACGACCTCACCCGAGGGACCGCCCGGATCGGGCACGCGCCCGGTGCCCCTCGGATCGCCGGTCAACGTCCCGAGGGGCTCGATGCCGGTGCCGCCGTCGGCGCCGGAGGCCCCTGGCTCCAGCTCCGTGACCACGACCGCGGTCACGCGCGGCACTGCGCCGTGCCGCACCGGCTCGACGGTCACCACCGTCGGCACCGCCCCCGTCGCCCCCGGGACGGCCCTCCCGGACCAACCGCCTGGGACGACGCCCGCCGGGCCACAGCCGTCGACCACGGTGTACGCCGGCGCCGCCGGTGCGTTGACGATCGGGGGTCCGGGGGCCGTCGTGGGCAACGACATCGACGGCGGACGGTGCCCGCAGTCCCAGCCCACCGAGACCCCGCCCTGTGGCCCCCAACCGATGTACTGGGCCGCGATCAACGGCCCGTTCGCGGCCATCTCCAACGGCGACCCCTACGCGGTGCGCTGCGCCGACGCCACCACGCCCACCGGCGACCGATGTGCCAGAGCCAACCCGCTGTACCGGCCGACCGGCTACGCCTTCGCCATCGACGTCGCTCCCGACGACGTCGGCCGGCCGCTCACGTTGTCGGCATACGACATCGGCGCGTACGAGCGGACCGTCAGCAAGCCTCGAACCCCAGGACCATCACGACCCGGCACCACGGCCCCGCCGCCTCCCGATTGCCAGGTCGACGCGGCGCCGTTCTCCGGGTCGGCGCCGGGCTTCACGGGCCAGAACTGCCAGACCGGCGACTTCGGCAAGCCGCAGAACTTCGACCTCGAGGTGTTCGAGCCCGGCGGACCCGACGGCGCGGTGCGCTTCGATCGAGCGCTTCCGTCGTGCCACCTGCGGCGCAGCGCCGCCGAGCTCGCGGCCGATCCCGACCGGTACGAGAACCGGTGGCTCGACGTCTGCACGATCACGCCCCGGGAGGTGGGCGTGTACGCGTTGCGGGTGCGCAACAGCGGCCTGCCGGATCTGACCGACAGCGGCGACGGCATCAACGCCTACGCGCTCAGGGTCCGGGGCGGCGCCGGCACGCGCCTGTACCCGGTCGGCGAGCAGTCGGTGTACATGAACGGCAACACCAGCACCGCGCTGCTGCCGATCGCGGGCGTCCCCTCGAAGTACGCCGGGCGCTCGATCGTGCTCGACGCGTACGACCCCGGCGACGGTGGCTCGAACGAGCCCTACACCCTTGCGGTCGTTCCGCCGCCGGACAGCCAGCCCTACGGCTCACCAGGGGCGGAGAGGCCGGCGTGCACGTTCAACCCGACCCGGAGCGCAGAGCGCGGTCCTTCCACCCCGGACGTCGCGCAAGGGTGCCAGGTGACGACGCACACCGCGGGAGGTGGCGCCAGCAACCTGTACAACGGCGCCTGGCTGCGCATCGTCGTGCAGATCGATCCGGCGTATCACTGCGACGGCACCTGCTTCTGGTACCTGCAGTACAACTTCGGATCGACGGGCCATCCGACCGACCGGGTGGTCTGGTCGGCTGAGGTGGGCTGATGGCCTACTGGAAGTTCTTGTAGTACTTGCTGGGGATCGGGCCGACCTGGTCCTGGTACTTGCTGCCGACCTCGCCGCTTCCGTAGGGGTGGTCGGCGTCGGTGGTCATCTTGATGAAGGAGATCTGGCCGATCTTCATGTGCGGGTAGAGCGTGATCGGCAACGTCGCCACGTTGGAGAGCTCGAGCGTGAGCTGGCCGTTCCAGCCAGCGTCGACGAACCCGGCGGTCGAGTGGATGAGCAGCCCAAGGCGGCCCAGGCTCGACTTGCCCTCGAGGCGGGCGACGAGGTCGTTCGGCAGCTGCACCCGCTCGAGCGTCGTGCCGAGCACGAACTCACCCGGGTGCAGGATGAAGACGTCGTCGACGCCGATCTCGACGAGCTCGGTGAGGTCCTCGAGGTTCTTCTTCACGTCGATGATGCCGGTCGTGTGGTTGCGGAAGACGCGGAAGTAGCGGTCGATGTGGAGATCGACGGACGACGGCTGGATGTTCGCCTCGTCGAGCGGGTCGATCACGATGCGCTGGGCGGCGATCTCTTCTTTGATGGTGCGGTCGGACAGGATCACGCCGGGCACGTTAGTGGTGCCCGGCCGGGCCCGTTGCCCGTGCAGGCGCTCCGGTACGCTCAGCCCGCGATGGAACCGATCTCGGGCCGCATCTCGGGCCTCATGTGGGGCCGAACCTCGGGCTGCCTCTCGG
>CAYUOL010000141.1:3879-15306 GCA_964446345.1 uncultured Iamiaceae bacterium
ATCTCGGGCCGCATCTCGGGCCTCATGTGGGGCCGAACCTCGGGCTGCCTCTCGGGTCACATCTCGGGGCCACAGCGCAACGCCGGGGACGGAAGCTGACGACGTGACGAACACCTTGTCCTGGGCGGTCCTCGACCGCACGACGCTGAGCGCTCGCGCCACCGCCGCGGAACGGGGGTGCCTCGTCGTCGGCCCGGCCGGCATCGGCAAGTCGACGCTGGTGCGCGTCGCGCTCGAGCGCGAGCGGCGGCCCTTCGTGGTGGTGCACGGGTTCGAGGGGCTGACCACCGTGCCCTTCGCCGCGCTCAGCGGTGCGCGCAGCGAGCAGCCCGACCGCCCCGACGAGTTCGACCCCGACATCGTGCGCCGGATGCGGGGGTGGCTGCAGACGCTGGTCGCCTCGGGCACGACGGTGGTCGTCGACGACGCCGACCTGCTCGACCCGCCGTCGTCCGGGCTGCTCAGCTACGCGGCGCAGACCGAGGGGCTGCGGCTCATCGCAACCATGCGGGCGGAGCGGCAGCTGCCCAGCGACCTCGAGCGCCTGGCGCTGCACCAGGCCTGGCCCACCGTCACGGTCACCCCCTGGAGCCAGGACGAGATCGAGCGCGCCGTGCGCGAGACCCTGGGTGGCGCGGTGGACCCGGTGTTGGCCGCGAGCCTCCACGAGCTGTCCCAAGGGGTGCCGCTCGTCGTGCGGGAGCTCGTGCTCGACGGCGTCGCTCGTGACCGCATCCGCGCCGAGGACGGCCGCTGGCAGGGGACCCCGTCGGTCGGGTCGCCCGAATCCGCGGCGCGCCTGCTCGGGCGCAGGTTGCCGGCCTCCGGGCCCCCGCTCGTGGCGCTGCAGGCGCTGGCGATCGCCGGGCAGCTGCGGGCGGCGGTGCTCGACCGCATGGTGTCGCGGGCGGTGGTCGCGGACCTCGAGCGGCAGGGGTTCCTCGAGATCCCGCTGGAGGAGCACCAGCTCTACGTCCGCCTCTCGCACCCGATGCTCGCGGATGCGCTGCGCGAGGGGTCGTCCAGCGCCGAGCGGCGCGCGCTGCTGCGCACGATCGTGCAGTCCGCTCGCCGTCTCGACGGTGAGCAGGACGCCGACCGCCGGCAGTACCTGCGCTGGTCCCTCGAGATCGGTGACGAGCTCACGACGGCGGAGCTGCGCGACGGCTACCGCACCGCGCTGCGCGGCCTCGACTACGCCTTGGCGGCGGACATCGCCGGCGCGCTCGGCGATCGCGAACCTTCCGCCGAGGCGGCGCTGTTCCACGCCGTCGCGCTCGCCCGGGCCGGTCGCTTCGACGAGGCGGTGAAGATCGCCGACGCCGCCCGGCCGTTGGCGGTCACCGACGACGAGGTGGTTGCGCTCGCGCGGTTCCTTGTGCGCCTCCACAGCCCGGTCGGGCACAGCGTTGGCTTCCACGGTGGCCGTGACGACCGGGCGATGGCTGTCGCCGCCTGGGCCGACGGGCGCATCGGCCTCCCGGCGTTCGCCGGCCTCCTCGACATCTTCACCGCGTTCGTCGGCGGCGACCTCGACCGCAGCGTCACGCTCGCGACCGCTCTGTCCACGCGGTGCGCGGCGGCGCTGTCCGGGGTGCACGAGGAGATCGATCAGTTCCTGGTGATGGCCGCACCGCTGACCGGTCGCTTCGACGTCGGTCGAACCAGCCAACGGCGTCTGGCGGACGGGTCGCACGCCGGCCTCGGCATCCCCGCGATCATGGGCGCGCACGGCGCCCGCGTGTCGCTGCTCATGTACGACGGGCGGCTGCGCGAGGCGTACGACGAGGACGACCGCGCGCTGACCCAGGCCCGCGATGCGCTCGCCTACGACGAGATGATGCAGGCGGCCGGCCAGCGCGGACTCCGCGCGTTCCTGCTCGGTGACCTCGACGGTGCGGTCGAGTCGCTCGACCTGAGCCTGCAGTACCGCGTGGTGCCGCACTCGCGTTCGCTGCTGATCCGGGGTGCCTTGGCCGCGACGCTCGCCCTGCGGGGCGAGCACGACCGGGCGCGCGAGGTGGTCGCCGAGACCGACCTCGAACGGGCGCAGTTCCCCACCCAGATGCTGCAGCTCGACTACGACCACCTGCGCGGCCTCGCCCTCGGCCTGGCCGGCGAGGTCGAGGGCCCGGAGAAGGCGATCCGCACGGCGGCGGACCGAGCCCAGACGAGCGGGTACCACTGGTTGCACGTGTTCGCCCGCCTGAGCCTCGTCCGCATGGGGCGGGCCCAGGCCGAGGACGCCGTGCGCGCGTCGAAGACGCTGGCCCTGGTCGACGCACCGCTCATCCGGTCGGTCGCCGAGGTCGTGATCGCGGCGGTCGAGGGCGACCGGGGCGCGCTGGCCACCCTCGCCGACCAACTCGCCGCCATGGAGGCGAACCTGTTCGCCGTCGACGCCCTGCGTGCGCTCCTCTCCACGATCGAAGACGCAGAAGCGGCATCCGGGCCGGCCGCGACGTCGCGATCTGCGCCCGATCGCGGCACGATCGAGCACCAGCTCGCCGAGGTGCTGCGCCGCTGCCCCGGCCTCGATCTCGCGCAGGCCCGCCTCGCGCTTGCGGACGGCGGCCGAGCGGTCGACGAGGCCGATCCGTCGGCGAGCGACGGCACCGGCCCCGCCCGTTCGCGTCTGAGCCCGCGCGAGCTGGAGATCGCGACGCTGGCCGCGGCCGGCATGACGAGCAAGGAGATCGGCGACCGGCTCGAGCTCTCGCCCCGGACCGTGGACAACACCTTGCGCCGGGTGTACGCCAAGCTCGCCATCGGCGGGCGGCGCGACCTCGCCGACGCGATGGGCGCATGACCACGCTCACGAGGCCGCCGATGAGGTTCGGGTGACGGCGCGCTCCTCGACGCACTGGCCGATCGTCGAGCGCTGGGAGCTCACCGAGCACATCGTCGGGGCGCGCGGCGGATGCGTGCTGCGCGGCCCCGCCGGTGCGGGCAAGTCCACTGCGGCGCGCACCGCCCTCAGCGCCGCGAGCACCGGCAGCGCCGCCGTGGCTCCCGTGGCTCCCGTGGTCGTGACGGGAGTGGCGGGGCTCGCGGCCATCCCGTTCGGCGCGTTGAGCCTGGCGGAGATGACGGCGCCGCCGCCCGGCCCGGGGGCGGACCTCGGCGACGATCTCGTGGCGCGCCTGCGGCACTGGCTGGCCGAGCTGCGCCACCGAGGCGCCGCCGTGGTGATCGAGGACCCGCACGCCCTCGATGTCGAGTCCGCGAGGATGCTCGCCGACGAGATGCGGCGCGGTCTCATCGCGGTCGTGACGTACCGTCCGTCGGAGCCGCCGGGTGAGCCGCTCGCGGAGGCCATCGCCGAGCTGGAGCTGCCGGTCATCGACATCGAGCCGTTCGACCGGTCGATGGTCGAGCTGGCCGTGGAGCAGGCGGTCGGTGCGGTGCCCGGCGCCGACGCCGTGGACCACCTCGTCGCGCTCAGTGGGGGCAACCCGATGTTGCTGCGCGAGATCGTCGGCGACCTCAGCAGCCGCGGCGCATGGATCGAACGTCGGGGCGCCCTCGCGATCGCGCCTGACGCCGACCCCTCGGACCGGATGGCCGACCTGCTGCGCCGCCGGTTCCCCCCCGGAGACGAGCACCAACGACTGCTCGAGCTCGTCGTCTACGCCGGCTCGCTCCCCGCGAGCTTGGCCGGGGCGCTCGCGTCTCGGGCCACGGCGGAGGACCTCGTGGCCCAGGGGTGGCTCACCGCGACACGCGACGGGGAGATGCTGGCGATCGCCCACCCGCTCATGGCGCAGTTCGTGCGCGAACGAACCGACGGGGGGCCGATCCGTGCTCGAGTCCGTGACGCAGTGCGCACGATCGGATCGGCCGAGGATCTCGACCCGACCAGCCGGCTCGTGGTGCTGCGATGGTCGCTCGTCGCGGACGCCGCCGTCGATCGCGCCGCGCTGCAGTGGGGGCGCGCCGAGGCCGCCCGGCGGCTCGATCGCGGCCTGGCGGTGCTCATCGCCGATCGGCTGCGCCAGGACGAGCCCTCGATCGACACCACCCTCGAGCTGGCGCTGGCGCTCGCGCAGGCCGATCGGTACGACGAGGCGGTCTCGGCGCTCGCGCAGGCCCGCGACGCGCTCGTCGATGCCGCCGATCCCGCGCGCCGCGACGAGGTGGTCGAGCTGGCGCGGTTCTTGCTGCGCTTCGCCGGCCCCCTGGCGCGCTTGAAGCGCTGGGGCACCACGCCCGCCGGGGTCGACCGCAGCACGGCGACGTGGGCCGACACCGCGCAGGGCACGACGGCGTTCGGGTCGCTGCTGGATGCGTTCGAGGCGTTGGCCGCCGGTGCGCTGCCCGAGGCGCGCGAGCACGCGGACCGCGTGCGAGCGGCGGGCATCGAAGACCTCGGCGGGGACGCCGACGAGGTGACGATGTTGGCGTCGTTGTACGGCGGCGACGAAGCAGAGGCCCTCGGCGCGTTCGAACGCCTGGGCGCACGACTGCGCGACCCCGCCTACCGGCACCCGAAGGCCGTCGTCATCGACGCCGCGGCATCGTCGCTGCTGATGCTGGCCGGTCGGTTCGACGAGGCGTTCGCGTTCGACCGCCAGGTGCAGGAGGTCGCGCGCTCGCAGAACGACGGGGAGCGACTGCGGGAGATGACGGGCCACCTCGGCATGTCGGCGTTGTTCCTCGGCCGCGTCGACGATGCCATCGAGGCGCTCACGCACCACCGCAACCATCCCGCCGCCCCCAACTCGCTGCGCACGCTCTACATCGGCGGCCTCGCCCAGGCGCTGGCTCTCGGGGGCCAGCTGAGCGAGGCGGAGCGGGTGCTCAGCGATGCGCTCCGCGAACGCGACGTGGTGTCACCGATGATGCAGACCGACTTCGAGAACCTCGTCGCCGTGACCCAGCACCTCCTCGGCCGCACCGACGTCGCCGAAGCCGGCATGCGCACCGCGCTCGCGCTGGCCGCGGACTGGCGCAACAGCCGCGGCGAGCTGATGGCGTTGCACGGACTCGCCCGCATCGGTCGAGCCGTCGAGGACGACGTCCACGCGCTCGCGCGGCGCCGCGCCCGCAAGACGCACGAACCAGCCCCCGCCTTCACCGAGGGCGTCATCGCCATGGTCGAGGCCGTCGCGACGCAGCAGGCGGAGCGGATGGCCGACGCCGGCGCATCCTTCGCCGCCACCGGCATGGGTCTCGGCGCCGCGGAGGCGTATGCCGCGGCGTGTCGTCTGGCGGCCGCCGCCGTGCGGCGAGGACCGTCCCCCGAGGTCGACCCGTGGCGCCGCGCGCTGGACCACTGGTTGGCCCGTTGCCCCGGTCTCGTCGGGCAGACCGTGCTCGTCGAGCGCACGCCCGATGGCCTCACCGAGCGCGAGCGAGAGGTCGCGGCGCTCGCCGCCGGTGGACTGGCCAACGCGGTGATCGCCGAGCGCCTCGGCATCTCGGTCCGCACGGTCGAGAACACGCTGCACCGCGCCTTCGTGAAGCTCGGGATCGCGGCGCGACACGAGATCGCTGCCGCGATGACCTGAACCGCCCGTGACGTGCGCCACGGCTCGGGCGGGCCCCCGCCGCGACCGGCGCCGGACGAGAGGCACATGGAGTACCGCGTCCTCCTCGCACACGTCGATGCACCGCGAAAGACCAGCTCAGAGCGCCTTTGGCGCCGGTCCGTGGTGGCCGGGTGCGCCCGCCGACCGCGGGATGAGTAGCCGACGGGACGGCACCGCGCCGGGGAAGGTGCCCATGGAGTAATCGACCACTCATGACCACGGGGCGCTTCCTGCGGACACTCACCGGACCGGACCCACCAGGGGTCCGCTGTCTTGGGAGCACCACCGATGGTTCACACGCTTGGGAAGCACCTGGAAGCGCCGCACCGCCGATCTCGGGCGCGGGCGCTGTTGGCCTGGCTCGTCCTCGCCGCGGTGATCGCCGTGCCGGCGCTGCTGCAGTCGACGGCAACACCGGCGAGCGCGATCCAGGCGAAGCGGAACATCCTCCCGAAGTCCGAGGGCTCCGCCGCCCGCGACCCCGACTTCGACGACTATGCCGAGGACTTCCCGATGCCGAGCTCGTGCGGCTCGAAGAACATCAACGGCGGCTTCAACTTCGCTCGGTGGACGGTGAAGTCGAGCTACGGCAACGGGTCGACGGTGTGGGTCGGCGACGAGTGGACCGTCAGCGTCTTCGTCAACCAGCGATGGGGCGCCACGTCCCACGGCAACAACGGGCCCGATCCGATCAACCTCGAGATGAAGCCGACCGGTCCCGTCGTCAACGGCGCGGCACCCGAGGGTGAGGTCCCGTTCGTCAACCAGGTCGGCGAGGGCGACATCGCGTACGAGGACTACGACGCCGTCGGTGTGCACACGGCGATCGGCGCGTGGGGCTACGGCTTCGACAGCAACTCGTCGCCAGGCGTGTTCGACCTGTCGGACGGCGTCAGCGTGAAGCTCACGATCCACCTGAAGGCCACGGCGGAAGGCGTGATCACGCTGCCGAAGCTGAAGATCAGCGGCTACGACGGCACGACGCCGGCCGGGCCCATCGGGTGTGAGATGAACATCGGTTGGTCCTGGACGGTCGCCCGACCGCTGTCGCCGGTCGGCGTCGCCGACAGCGCCAAGGTCAACGCCAGCTACACCGCCTTCGTGGCCGAGGACGCCTCGGACGGCAGCCACCGCATCCGCATCCCCGTCCTGGCCAACGACGACGACCCGAACGTCGCCGGTGGAGCGGGCAACACGGATCAGGTCGGCATCTCGGACTGGAGCGCGCAGTCGGCCCACGGCGGCCAGGTGAAGTGCGGGACGTTCAAGAACGCCGGCCCGCAGATCGCGTTCGCGGACCTCGGCCACTCGTGCGAGTACCAGCCGAAGCAGGGCTACAGCGGGCCGGACACGTTCAACTACCGCCTGCGGCAGCAGTCGGACGGGCTCGAGAAGGTCGTGCCGGTGAACATCACCGTGCTGCCCAACACGGCCCCGACCGCGGCGGACGCGCACTTCAGCACGAACCAGGGCGAGGACAAGGACTTCGATCTCGCCCCGTACGCCGACGACCCGGAGAACGATCCGATCATGTGCCCGGCGACGATCGTCGGCGGCGTGAACCCCGCCGTGGGCACGGTCACGCTGAACCCGGACTGCACGTTCCACTGGAACAACACGAGCCCGGCGTTCAGCGGCGACGTCACCTTCACCTACCGCGTCTGCGACACGCACCCGACGCTGACCATGGCCCAGATGGGCACCGGCATCGTGAAGCTCGACGGCTTCTCGGATGGTGACCTGAACGGCCAGTCGACCCGTCGCTGCCGCAACGCCGACGCGACGATCAAGGTCAAGGCCCCGGACCTGGCCATCGTCATCCCGCCGAAGGGCGTCACCGATGTCGACGTCGTCGACGCCGGGTACAAGGACGAGGGCATCGGCCGCTACTCGGTCAGGATCCCGGTGCTCGAGAACGACACCGACGGCAACGGCCCGAAGCCCACCCCGGCAACGGCGAAGTTGCAGATCAAGTCCTATCCGCCGATCTCCCAGGGCCTGCCGGCGGTCAAGGCGGGCGGCATCATCGAGTTCAGCCCGGCGGACGGGTACGCCGGCCCGGTGTCGTTCACCTACAGGGTGTGCGAGGACCCGGCCGCACAGAACCCGCCGTACGTCGGCGATCCGATCTGCGGCAGCGGCATCGTCAAGATCGACGTGCGGGGCAACGACGCCCCGGAGGCGGGCCACGACGAGTACCAGATCGAGTCGGACCAGCAGCTCATCGGGCAATCGCTGTCGGCCAACGACTCGGACGGCGACGGCGAGGCCCTTGCGTGCCAGCCCGGTGCCGTCTCGGTGTCGGACCCGGGCAAGGTCGAGTCGCTCTCGATCGGCGCCGACTGCAGCTTCTCGTTCGACCCCGTCGACGACGCCACCGGCTCGGTCGACGTCGGGTACCGCATCTGTGACGACCACGAGCTGGCGTTCCCGCTGTGGCCCGCCGATCCGTACGGCACGGACGGGCGCTCGCCCGGTGACGCCGCTCCCCGCTGCACGGTCGGCACGGCCACGGTCCAGCTCCTGGCGCCGGCGGTCGACCCGCCCGAGGTGATCGACCCGCTGCCGCAGTGCGCCGACGACGTGGCGGTGACCACGAAGGGCGCCAAGGTCGTCATCGACGTGCTGGCCAACGACAGCGACCTGAACTCGGAGAACCAGCCCTCCGGGCTGTACCTGCCGGGGCCGACGGCAGACGAGCCGCTGCCGACGAAGACCGGGGCGTCGATCCAGCTCGCTGCCGACCCGACGAAGCTGGAGTACACGCCGGCGGCGGACTTCACCGGCGAGGACGGCTTCGACTACGTCGCCGTCGACACCGCGGGCCAGCAGTGCATCGGCAAGGTCGTCGTGACGGTCGACCCGGACGAGCCGGGCTCGACGACGACCACCTCGTCCACCACCTCGACGACGCAGCCCGGGTCGACCACCACCACGACGACCCAGCCCGGGTCGACCACCACCACGAGCCAGCCCGCAACGACGACGACGACGAGCCAGCCGGGGACCACCACGACGACGGAGCCGCAGAACGGCACCACGACGACCACGGAACCGGGCAACGGCACGACGACGACCACTCGGCCGGAGGAGCAGACCACGACGACGACGCAGCCGGGTGACGGCGGCGACGGCTCGACCACGACCACCACGAACCCGAACGCCACGACCACGACCACCGCCGACCCCGACGGCGGTGGGGACGGGACGGGCGACGGGTCCGGGAGCGGCTCCGGCGACGACGGCACCACCGCCCGCGTGGGCAGCACCAACGGGAGTGGATCGGGCTCGACCGGGGCCGGGGCGAGCGTCGCCGGCTCGACCACGACGATCTCGGGCTCGCTCCCGGTGACGGGTGCCGACCTCATCGGCCTCGTAATCGGCGGCCTCGTCCTGATCGTGACCGGGGCCGTGGCAGCGCTGGCGGGCGCCCGCCGCAAGGCCTGACCGCTCGCTCAACCCACAGGAGCTTCCCAAGCAGCTGAGGAGCCGCCCGCCATTGCGGGTGGCTCCTTTGCTGTCCGCAGGCGCTATCGATCGTCCGCCGCGCGTTCCCATGCGGTGGCGATCCCGTCAGCGACCGACCCGCGACACGTTCGCGCTGAGGCCCGGGAGGGAGAGCGTCTCGGGTCGGCCTCGATGCCGTCGTGTCGTGGCGGTCGGGGTTCGCGTGCGGCGTGAACCCTGACCGGCGCCCGGCACCGTTGACCGAGCCCACGAGGCTCGTGTCAGTCACCGCCCTCGACGGCTCGGATGGCGGCTGCCTTGGCGGCGCTCGTGTCGGCGTCGCCGATCTCGAGACCGGCGGGGATCTCGAGGTGCAGGTCGTGCGCGCCGTCGACCAGCAGCGTCCCGTGCTGCAGGGTGAGGTCGATCACGTGGCCCCCGATCGAGCGGTCGTCGGACAGGAAGTGGAGGTGGTAGCCCGCAACATCGATGCCCTGCGCGGTATCCGGGAAGCGGAAGCCGACGATCGATCCGGTCGCGCTCGCTACGCGCCAGTCGGTCTGGTGCGCCACGACCTCGGTGAGCGGGAGGTACGGCGGCTCCTGCCGGGGGACGCTGCGGAGGTGGAGCCCGGTCACGTCGCCGTCGATGCGCACGGCCACGACGGGCTCGTTCGGCGGCGCGGCCGCGTCGATGCGCGCGGTGAGCGCGGGGAGGTCGAGTGGCCCGTCGAGCGAGATCGGAGCGAGCGGCGCGAACCGGCACACGACTGCGAAGGGGGTCAGCGTCTCGGGGGGCATCTCGTGCACGACACCATCCGCCGCGATCCGGAAGAAGCGTCCGTCCAGCACGACGAGCTCGCCGTCCAGGTGCTGGACCGTGCCGATCCCGAGGTCGCCATGGGCAGCGAGCTCGCCGAGCGTCAGGTCTCCTTCGTACGCGCCGTCGAGCAGCGCATCGATCGAGGAGGTCTGCCAGACCGCGTGGCCTCGGGCCAGGTCGGCGTCGAACGCCGCACGGTCCTCGCGGCGGATGATCAACGCGGTGGCGAGGGCTGCGTCGATGGCATCGGTCATGGATTCGCTCCGTCTGTTGCGGCCGGTGTCGCGACGGTCGGGTCGGCGACGTCGTGGTCGTTGTGCTGCGCGGCGTCGAGCGCGACCAGATCGAACGTGAGCACGACGATCGGGAGGGCGGCGATGGGCATCAGGAGGGTCGACGGGATGGCATGCGCCAGCGCCGCGACGATCTTCGAGTCGGACAGCTCGTGCGCGACCAGCCCGGCGAGCTCGACGGCGACCTGCACGATGAGCAGCGCCAGGATGCCGACGATGGCGACGCGCCAGAAGTGCCCGCGCACGAGCTCGTACGAGCGCTTCATGGAGCCGCGCACCGAGCGGCGCTCCATGTTCACGATCACGAGCAGCGGCGTCATCCACGTCGCGATGAGGAAGCCCGGGATGAGGAACGCCAGGTAGCCCAGCACGACCAGAGCCGTCATCAGCAGGTCGGCGGCGACCAGGCGTCCCCATGGCAGCTCGTGCAGCGTCTCGCGGAGCGTCGACTCGGGGTGCCCGTGGCGGCGGGCGCCCACGAGCTTCTCGAGCAACCCGGACAGGAAGTGGTGCGACAGCGAGCCGTAGATCGCGAGCGGGAGGGCGACGGCGTTGGCCGTGATGCTGCGCCGGGTGTCGAACGTGAAGCCGGCGCCGAGGTGCAGGCCGAGCTGCGCCAGCAGGATCGGCACCTCGAGGGCCACCGCCAGGATCGTCAGCGGCACGAATCGCGCCCGCCACGTTCCCAGCGACTCGGCGTAGATGCGAGTGACTGAGAGCGGCGCCGGCACCGCCGCATCGTAGGTTCCACACCGGAGGTCCGGATCGGGAGACGCTCGCCGCAGCTCCTTCGCAATGGCGCCAGCGCGACGTGTATCGTGCTCCGATTCTGCGGGTGTAGTTCAGAGGCAGAACATCAGCTTCCCAAGCTGAGAACGCGGGTTCGATTCCCGTCACCCGCTCCATGCGCCTTCATAAAGCACGAATAAAGCGAAGCGTTCGGCACAGTGACCGACTGGAACATCTCCTCCATCCGCGATGCCGGGCTCGAAGCGGTCGTCTCGACGCTGTACAGCGATGCGCTGCCCTATCACAACTTCGCCCATGCCCAGGACACGCTCGTCGCGGCCGAGACGATCATCCGGAACTGCATGCGGGAAGGCATCCGGGTCGACCCGCTCGTCGTCTACTACGGACTGCTGTTCCACGACGCCGGTTACCACGAGAACCATCGCCGGTTCGGTTTCGCGAGCAAGGAAGCGTATTCCGCGGATCTCGCGGCCCGCCACCTGCGGGCGCGCAAGGTACCGCCGGCGCTGGTGAAGAAAGTCGTCGCCGCGATCATGAGCACGCATCGGGACGGCACGTTCGTCACCGCCGAACAGAAGGCGGTC
>CAYUOL010000142.1:0-15186 GCA_964446345.1 uncultured Iamiaceae bacterium
CTCGAGCAGGTAGTCGGTGAGGTCCTCGGCCATCTTCTTGGTGAGCGTGGTGACCAGCACGCGGTCGCCGGCGCCGACCGTCTTGTTGATCTGCTCGATCAGGTCGTCGATCTGGCCCTTGGTCGGCTTGACGATGACCTCGGGATCGGTGAGGCCCGTGGGCCGCACGACCTGCTCGACGATCTGGCTCGAGTGCTCGCGCTCGTACTGCCCCGGGGTGGCCGAGAGGAAGATGGTCTGGCCGACCCGTTCGATGAACTCGTCGAAGCGCAGCGGGCGGTTGTCGGCGGCGGAGGGCAGGCGGAACCCGTGCTCGACCAGCGTCTCCTTGCGGCTGCGATCCCCCTCGTACTGCCCGTGGAGCTGGGGCACGGTGACGTGCGACTCGTCGATGACGACGAGGAAGTCCTTGGGGAAGTAGTCCATGAGGGTGAACGGCGGCTCGCCGTGCTTGCGCCCGTCGATCGGGCCCGAGTAGTTCTCGATGCCGTTGCAGTACCCGAGCTCCTGCATCATCTCGAGGTCGTACTGGGTGCGCATGCGCAGGCGCTGGGCCTCGAGCAGCTTGCCCTCCTTCTCGAACTGGGCCAACCGCTCCTGCAGCTCGGCTTCGATGCGGACGATCGCCCGCCGCATGCGCTCCTCGCCCGTGACGTAGTGGGTGGCGGGGAAGACGACGAGCTCGTCGAGCGTGTCGACGCGCTCGCCGGTGAGCGGGTCGACCACGGTGATCGACTCGATCTCGTCACCGAAGAGCTCGATGCGCACGGCGGTCTCGTCGTACGCCGGGTGCACCTCGATCGTGTCGCCTCGCACCCGGAACTTGCCGCGCACGAGGTTCATGTCGTTGCGCTCGTACTGGATGTCGACCAGCTTGCGCAGGATCGAGCGCTGGTCGTGCTCCTCCCCCACGCGCACCACGAGCAGCTGGTCCTTGTACTCGTTCGGGTCGCCGAGGCCGTAGATGCACGAGACCGACGCCACGACGATCGTGTCGCGCCGGGTGAGCAGCGCCGACGACGCCGAGTGACGCAGGCGATCGATCTCGTCGTTCACCGACGAGTCCTTCTCGATGTAGGTGTCGCTCGAGGGCATGTAGGCCTCGGGCTGGTAGTAGTCGTAGTACGACACGAAGTACTCGACCCGGTTGTCGGGGAAGAACTCGCGGAACTCGTTGGCGAGCTGGGCGGCGAGCGACTTGTTGGGGGCGATCACCAAGGTGGGGCGTTGGGCCTGCTCGATCGTCCACGCGATCGTGGCGCTCTTGCCCGACCCGGTGATGCCGAGGAGGGTCTGGAAGCGGTCGCCGCGCTCGATGCCCTGGCCGAGCGCTTCGATCGCCTTCGGCTGGTCGCCGGCGGGCTGGAACTCGGACACGAGACGAAAAGGAGGCACGGCCTCGATGCTACCGAGGGGGTGTGACATTGAAGATGGGGCGGGGTGGCGCCCCCGCCGCTCGCGCCCGCCCCACCCTTCGGGGTGGACGGATTCGCGGCCGCCAGACCCTGGTTGGTAGACAATCTGCTTCAGCGCACCCGGCCCCCGCACCCGGCCCCTGCCCCCGCACCCACCCGACCCGCCCCCGGATCCGCCCCCAGGAGAGGAAGCCATGCGAGATGCCCTCGGCACGGTGCAGTCGGTCCTCGTCCTCGGCGGGACCTCCGAGATCGCCGTCGCCACGGTGAAGAAGCTGGTGGCCGGCCGCTGCCGCACCGTCGTCCTCGCCGTGCGCGACCCCGAGGCTGCCGCTCCCGTCGCGGCCGACCTGCGCCGGGCGGGCGCCGAGACGGTCGAGGTCATCCCGTTCGATGCCCGCGACACCGAGCACCACGCCGCGCTCATCGCGGACGCCTACGAGCGCTTCGGCGACATCGACCTCGTGCTGCTCGCCTTCGGGGTGCTCGGCGACCAGGTCGAGTTCGACGACGACCCGGCGGCCGGAGCCGACGCGGCACTGGCGAACTACGGCGGGGCGGTCAGCAGCGGGCTCGCCGTGGCCCAGCAGATCCGCCGGCAGGGCCACGGCACGCTGGTGGTGCTGTCGTCCGTGGCGGCGATCCGGCCGCGCCGCTCGAACTTCGTCTACGGCTCCACCAAGGCCGGGCTCGACGCCTTCGCCCAGGGCCTCGGCGACCACCTCCTCGACGCCGGTGGGCGCGTGCTGGTCGTGCGCCCCGGCCCGGTGCGGACGCGCATGATCGAGGGCCTGCCCCCCCAGCCGTTCACGAGCGAGCCCGACGCGGTCGCGGACTGCATCCTCGAGGGCCTCCAGAAGAACCGCGAGATCGTCTACGCGCCGCCGGTGCTCAAGTGGATCTTCGGGGTGATGCGCAACCTGCCTCGGCCCGTGTGGCGAATCGTGTCGGCCCGGTAGCTCGTGCTGCTCCGCGGGATCATCCGCTCGTGCCGGCCGCACCAGTGGACGAAGAACGTGCTGGTGTTCGCCGCGCCGCTCGCGGCGGGCGTGATCCGCGACCGCACGGTGCTCGTCGACGTCGTGCTGGCGTTCGTCGCGTTCTGCCTCGCCGCGAGCGGCACCTACCTCCTCAACGACGCCCGCGACGTCGAGTCGGATCGCCAGCACCCCACCAAGCGCAACCGCCCCATCGCCGCCGGCACGGTCCCGGTCGGCCTCGCGTACGGGCTGGCGGTGGTGCTCATCGTGGGCGCCGTGGCGCTGGGGTTCTTCGTCGACCGCAACCTGGGCTTCACCCTGCTCGCGTACCTCGCGCTCACCACGGCCTACTCGTACAAGCTCAAGCAGATGCCGGTGTATGACATCGTCGCCGTCGCGGCCGGCTTCGTGCTGCGGGCCGTGGCCGGCGCCGCGGCCACGAGCGTCCCCATCTCCGAGTGGTTCTTCATCGTGACCTCGTTCGGGGCGCTGCTCATGGTCGTGGGCAAGCGGGAGGGCGAGCGCCACCTGCTGGCCGACGACGCCGGGGCGGTGCGCTCGACGCTGTCGGCGTACTCGGGCACCTACCTGCTGTACCTGCGCGCCGTCGCCTCCGGGGTCGTGCTCATCGGCTACTGCCTCTGGGCGTTCGAGTCCGCGAAGAAGCCGGGCGTGAGCTCCGACGCCGAGATCTGGTTCCAGCTCTCGATCGTGCCGTTCGTGATCGCCATCCTGCGCTACGGGCTCCTGCTCGACCGGGGCGAGGGCGCCGAGCCCGAGCGCCTGGTGCTCAAGGACCGACCGCTCCTCGTCGCCGGGGCGTGCTGGGCCGTCATCTACGCCTACGGCGTCTACGCGTTCAAGGTGCCGGTGCCATGATCCCCGAGCCACGCGAGTTGCTGTCGGGTTGGGGGATGACCGCCCCCAGCGCGGCGCGGGTGCAGCACCCGGTCAACCGCCGGGAGGTCGAGGAGGCGGTGCGCCTGGTGCCGGCCCGCGGCGTGATCGCTCGTGGGCTCGGCCGCAGCTACGGCGACGCCGCCCAGAACGCCGGCGGGCGCGTGGTCGACCTCAACCTCGTCGACGACATCGAGATCGACGACGCCACGGGCCTCGTCACGGCGAGCGCCGGTACGAGCATCGACACGCTGCTGAAGGTGCTCGTCCCCCGAGGCTGGTTCGTCCCGGTCACCCCGGGCACGCGCTACGTGACGGTCGGCGGGGCGATCGCCGCCGACATCCACGGCAAGAACCACCACGTGGCGGGCACGTGGAACCAGCACGTGCGCTCGCTGCGCCTGCTCGTGCCCTCCGGGGAGGTCCTCGACGTCGGCCCCGACACCGACCCCGAGCTCTTCTGGGCCACCGCCGGCGGGCTCGGCCTGACCGGCATCGTGCTCGACGCCACCTTCCAGTGCCGGCCGATCGAGACGAGCATGCTGTCGGTCGAGACGATCCGGGCCCCGGATCTCGACGCCATCATGGACCTGATGCGCGACGACGCGCAGCCCTACAGCGTCGCCTGGATCGACCTCATGGCCCGCGGCTCGTCGCTCGGGCGCTCGGTGCTGACCCGCGGCGACTTCGCCCGTCGCGACCAGCTGCCGCGCCCGCAGCAGGGGGCCCCGTTCACCTACGCCGCCGACATCCTCGTCGCCGCCCCGCCACTCGTCCCGGGCGGCCTGCTGAACAACCTCAGCATCCGGGCGTTCAACGAGGTCTGGTTCCGCAAGGCCCCCCGGCACCGCGAAGGCGAGCTGCAGACGATCCCGACCTTCTTCCACCCCCTCGACATGGTCGGGCGCTGGAACCGCTTGTACGGCCCGCCCGGCTTCGTGCAGTGGCAGATCGCCCTGCCGTTCGAGTCGGAGGCCACGATGCGCCGCGTGGTCGAGCGCCTCAGCGCGAGCGGCTGCACCTCGTTCCTCGCCGTGCTCAAGACGTTCGGTGCGGGCAACCCCGGCCCCTTGTCCTTCCCCATCGCCGGCTGGACCCTGGCGCTCGACATCCCCTCGGGCGTCCGCGGGCTCGCCCCGTTGCTCGACGAGCTCGACGTCGAGGTGGCCGACGCCGGCGGTCGCGTCTACCTGGCCAAGGACGCACGCGTGCGCGCCGACCTGCTCCCGACGATGTACCCCCGGCTCGCCGAGTGGAAGGCGGTGCGCGACCGCGTCGACCCCGACCACGTGCTGCGCAGCGACCTCGCCCGCCGCCTCGACCTGTAGCCGCGGCCGAAGCCGAGGGTCAGTCGACGGCGGCGTCCGGCGCCTGCGCCAGTATCCACGCCCAGCACCGCTCGATCTGCGGCTCGAGCGCCTCGAGCGGCCCGTCGTTCTCGATGACGAAGTCCGCGTGCGCCAACCGCTCGGCCCGGTCCACCTGGCGGGCGATGCGGGCCCGGGCGTCGTCCTCCCGGAAGCCCCGGTGCTCGACCAGGCGGGCCACCGCGACCTCGGGGTCGCAGTCCACGACGATCGTGCCGACCATGTCGTCGCGACCGGATTCGACGAGCAGCGGGACGTCGAGCACGACGACGCGGTCCCCGTCCGCCTCGGCCTGCAGGCGCGCGGCGATCTCGGCGCCGACGCTCGGGTGGACGATCGCGTTGAGGTCCTGCAGCGCCGCCGGGTCGGGGAACACGATGTCGGCCACCGCGGCCCGGTCGAGCGTGCCGTCCTCCCGGACGATCTGCGACCCGAACCGTTCGACCATCGCCTGGAAGACCGGTTGGCCGGGCTCCTGGAGCTCGCGGGTGATGGCGTCGGCGTCGATGACCACGGCCCCGCGAGCCGCGAGCGCCGCCGACACGGTCGACTTCCCGGCTCCGATGCCGCCCGTCAGCCCGATGAGGATCATGCGGGCGGCACGATAGTGCGCCTCGTCCCCGTGGGACCACCACGCCGGAGCGTCGCGACCATCGGCCGGAACACGCGCCCCGGGTGCGATGATCGGCGGACCGCCCGCACGACGGATGGGCTCACAAAGGCACGCGAGACGCCGACAAGAGGCTGTGGTGGACACCACCGAATCCCGAGGGCGGGACGAGACCCGAAGCAAGACGCCGGCACCAGCCGGCCCGGCTCAAGGACGCGCCGAGGTGGCAGAGACCGGTACTCCCCCGCAGATGCGAGTCAGCCGCTCCGACCCGGAGCCCGAGCCGGACGCGCGCGGGTGGAAGGACAAGATCCAGCAGATCGGCTCGGCCACCGACGGCACCGCCTCCGAGGACGGCCTGGTCGACGAGGTCGACCGGGTCGCGGCGTTCGCGCCGGCGATCCTCGTCATCCGCTGGTGCACCACGATCGCGTCGGTCGGCCTCTCGGTGACCCACATCACCGAGGACAACAAGTGGGTCGCGGTCTGGTGCGGCGTGATCCTCGCCTACACCGTGATCCGCACCACCCACCCGATCCGCTACACCGGCACCGTTCGCAGCCTGGTCGAGGTGCTGGGCGAGGTGGCGTTCCTCGTGGTCGCCGTCGCCACGACGGGGTGCTGGAAGTCACCGCTGATCTTCTCCCTGCTGACGGCCATCACCGTCGCCGGCTTCGCGCGCGGCTTCGGGTTCGCGCTGCGCGTCGGTCTCGTGTCCGCCCTGATGGTCAGCATCCTCGCCATCGCCCCGAAGCCCGGCGATTCGGCGCTGATCGAAGAGGCGGCGGTGTGGAGCATGGTGCTCCTCCTGGTCGCCGTGATCGCGGGCTGGGCCCGTCGCATCTCGGGCGAGGCCGATCGGCAGCACGTGCTCGCCCTCGATCGCCTCGGCCGCCTCGCGGACGCGAACGCCCTCCTCTTCTCGTTGCACCGCGTGACCCAGACGCTGCCGGCCTCCCTGGACCTCGACGACGTGCTCGACACGACGGTCGGGCGCTTGCGCGGCTTGTTCGACTTCGACTTCGGGGCGATCTTCGTGTTCGACGAGACCGCCGGTGACTGGCAGGCCGTGCGCCGCGAGGGCACGCGGCTCCCGCTGCGCATGGCGACCGAGGATCTGCCTCCGCCGCTGCAGAAGGCGATCGCGGAGCAGACCGTGCTCAGCGTGCCCAACCTGCCCGACAGCGGCGGCCCGGGGCTGGCCCCCAAGGCGTCCTCCGGGCTGTACGGGGTGCTCCCCGCCCGCGGCTCGCTCATCGGCCTCATCGCCGTCGAGCACCAGAACGACCACCACTTCTCGGGCCGCGACGTCGAGCTCGTCAAGGGCTTCGTGGAACCCGTCGCCCTGGCGATCGACAACGCTCGCTGGTTCGGCCGGCTGCGCACCGTCGGCGCGGACGAGGAGCGCACCCGCATCGCCCGTGACCTGCACGACAACATCGGGCAGTCGCTCGCCTACCTGGCCTTCGAGCTGGACCGGATCGTCGGCAGCGAGTCACGGGGCGACGACATCGGCGGGTCGCTCGAACGGCTCCGCGACGACGTTCGCGGGGTGATCCGAGAGGTGCGGGACACGCTCTACGACCTGCGCACCGACGTGTCGGACAACGCGGACATGGCGGACATCCTCGAGCAGTACGCCGCCCGCGTCACCGAGCGCAGCGGCATCCAGATCGAGCTGTACTGCGATCGCGACGCCCGGCTCCCCATCCTGCAGGAGCGGGAGATGTGGCGGGTGGCCCAGGAGGCGCTGACCAACATCGAACGGCACAGCGGCGCGACCCGGGTGCGGGTCCTCTGGCGCTGCAACGGTGAGTCCGCCGCCCTCGACGTGACGGACAACGGCTCCGGGTTCCCCATCGGCACCGCCGGGCGCCTCGACTCCTACGGGATCCTGGGCATGCGCGAACGGGCCTCCTCGATCGGCGCGACGCTCGACATCACCAGCGAGACCGGCAAGGGCACCCGGGTGCGCTGCACGATGCTGCGCACCGGCAAGCAGAGCGACGCCGGCACACCGGCCCGCTCCGGCTCCTGACCGGGCGCTCGGATCCCTGCGCGATCGCGGCGCAGGAGGGCGGGCGAACCCATGGTGAACGCGGGCGGCCGGTTCCACCGGTAATGTGACGGCGCGCCGGCGGCTCGTCGTCGCAACCGACAGGGATCCCAACCACGAGGGGGACGAGGGTGAGCATCCGTCTCATGCTTGCCGACGACCATCGCATGCTGCGAGAAGGCCTTCGCCGGTCCATGACCGACCAGGGCTTCGACGTGATCGGCGAGGCGCGGGACGGCGACGAGGCCATCCGGCTGGCCGAAGAGCTCATGCCCGAGGTCATCCTCATGGACGTCACGATGCCCGAGGTCGACGGCGTCGAGGCCACGCGCCAGATCCGCCAGCAGTTCCCCGAGATCCGCATCGTGATGCTCACGATGCACGCGGACCAAGAGGTGCTGGCCGCCGCCATCCGCGCTGGGGCCAGTGGCTACCTGGTGAAGGACTGCTCGACGGAGGAGATCGCGTCGGCCGTGCGCATGGCCGCCAGCGGCGAGACCGCGCTGTCACCCCAGCTGGCCGCGTCGATGCTCGACGAGGTGCGCAAGCTCGACCAGCCGGCGGCGACCGAGGAAGAACGGGTGATCACGCGCCGCGAGGAAGAGGTGCTGCAGCTGATCGCCAACGGGTGCTCCACCCCTGAGGTCGCCGAGAAGCTGTTCATCAGCCAGAAGACGGTCAAGAACCACCTCGCGAGCATCTACCAGAAGCTCGACGCACGGGACCGCACGCAGGCGGTGCTGCAGGCCGTGCGCATGGGAATCGTGCACCTGGACTGAAGTTCGGTGCCGTCGGCGCCGGTCGACGGCGCCGTCTCCCCCCGTTCCTGCCCGGCGTGCCCCCCGCCGCGCCCGACCGGACGGCTGCCGGTCGTGGCGGGGCGAACGCGGGCGGTCGAGATCGACCGACGCCGCCGCGCCGGGGTCCGGGCGCCCGTCGGCCGCCCGGGGGCCGAGAAGGTCCTGCCCATCGCCCCTGCTTGCTCCTCGATGGCCGTGCGGGGCCGCCAGATGTGCCCGTCATCACATCGAGGCCGGCGCTGTGCCAGACTGTCTCGCCCGCCGAGCATCTTCAGCGTGTCATCCGAAATGGGCCAAAAGCCCTATACGGATGTCGAGGGAGCCTGACGATACTCTTCGGGACAGGAAGTCCCCGAGCTCTTCGGGGAGACAGGAAAACCCGGCTCGTCCGGATTCGTCAGCACCAAAACATAGGGAGACCACCCCAAATGCTTACCTCGTATGAATACGCCTCCGCCTGGCTCGTGTCGCGTTGCAAGACCGACCGTGGTGCATCGCTCGTTGAGTACGCCCTCCTCGTGGCCCTCATCGCTGTGGTCTGCATCGCCGCCGTGACCCTCCTGGGCAAGAGCGCTTCCAGCAAGTTCAGCTCGGTCGCCAGCGCCATTTCGTAAGGCCCTGAAGCTCTGGAGTTTGGGACAGGGGCGGATTCATCCGCCCCTGTCGCATCTCCGGCCGGTGGAAGGAGTCACGAAATGCACGACGAGCAGCCGACTTATCCTTTGGCGAAGGGGCGGCTCGAAGGCGACGCGGGGGCGAACCTCGTTGAGTACGCCATGCTCGTGGCCCTGATCTTCCTCGTTGCGCTCGGGGCTGTGCAGTACTTCGGCAAGAACGCAACATCGAAGATGAGCTGTGCTTCGTCAGCGATCACCACGGCGAGCGGGACGACCTGCTAGTCGTGGATCATGGTTTCGGAAGAGCGCCCTTCGGGGCGCTCTTCTGGTTTTCGGCCTCGCCCGGTGCGGAGGTCCCCGGGGCTCACTTCGCCGGCTGCAGGTCGCGGCGGCACGTGACCGTGGCGGTGGCGTCCTGGTAGCGGCGGATCCAGTCGGGTGACTCGGCCAGCAGCTGCGGGAGCGGGTCCGACCGGTCCCACAGCACGCAGTCGATCCCCCACTTGCGCAGCACGGCGTCCCACCCGGGCGTGCCCGTGTGCAGCACGAGGTAGTCCCGCAGGAGCTCCTGGGGGTACATGTCGTAGCGGTCGTCGAGGAAGACATCGGCGTCCGGGTCCCCCACCAGCTCGATCAGGTTGCCGACGGTGTCCTGGGTGGCCAGGCGCACCGTGCGCGGCCCCAGGCCGTTCTGCTCGAGCCACACCAGCGCATCGGTCGGGTACGAGCTCAGGTCGTAGCTCGGTTGGGTCGCCAGCGTGGCCCCGACCAGCAGCAGCACGATCACCACGGCGGATCCCGCCACCACGACCCCGCGCCCGCGCTCGGTCCCCCGCACCGAACCGAGGTCTCGCAGGCCCCAGGCCATGCCGGGCACGAGCACGAGCGCCGCCACCGGCACGTTGCGGAGGCCGAAGAGCGCCGCCGCCAGGAAGACGACGAGGGGCACGACCGTCTCGTACCGCGGACGCCGGACGACGAGCACGACGGCCACCACCACCTGCACGAGGAACGCCCGCACGAACGCCTGGCTGAAGTTCGGCGACTGCCACTCGACCACGCGCGACAGGATCTCCATCCGCCCCAGCAGCTGGACGGGGAACAGGAGCAGGCGCGGCCCGATCGGCCCCAACATGCCGAGCGCCGCACCGCCCACCGTCCAGGCGAGGAAGCGCAGCCCCTGCTTCACGTCCTGACCGTCGAGGCGCGCCCCCAGGACGTACGTGGCGATCGCCACGATGCCGAGGGGGAACGACCCGTGGCTGTTCACCCAGATCCACATGATCGGGATCGCCCACCGCGGGTCGCGCCGCTCCTGGAAGAGCACCAGCAGCCCGGCGAAGCACGCCAGCCCGATGAGCAGCGGGCGCGGGGCCCAGAAGTTGGCGGACACCACCACCACCAAGCCGGTGATCGCGGTCCGCGGGATCAGGGTGCGAGCCGGCTTCGTGAGCCGCCACGTGAGCCCGGTGATGCCGGCGATCAGGGCGGCGCTGAGGATGCGGATGCCCATGCCCCCCGCCAGGCGGTCGGCGCCGGCCAGCACGACCGAGGCCAGCCAGCTCTGCACGACCCAGGGCGCCCCCGGCGCCGTGAACGAGTACGGATCGGAGCTCGGGATCCCCGACTCGAGGATCCGCCGGCCCGTCTCGAGGTGGGTGAAGAAGCTGTTGTCGGACAGGGTGCGCAGGCCGAGCAGGCCGGCGGACAGCGAGATGGCGAGGCCGACGAAGGCCTGCACATCAGGGCCCCGGCCCCTCGTGCGACCCGGTCGGCGGGTCGCAGCCGCGGCGACCGGAGCAGCGGCGACCCCCTCGGGGTCCTCGCCCTCGACGGTGTCGATTTCGCTCAGGTGAACGCTTTGCGGATGTTGATGACCGCGGGGCCGATCACCACGACGAACAGCGCCGGGAAGATGCAGAACACCATCGGGATGAGCATCTTGACCGGCGCCTTCTGCGCCTTCTCCTGGGCGAGCTGGCGGCGCTTGATGCGCATCTCCTCCGCTTGGGCCCGCAGCACCCGGCCGATCGAGACGCCGAACGTGTCGGCCTGCAGGATCGCCAGCACGAACGACCGCACCTCGGGGACGTTGGTCCGCTGGTCGAGGGCCCGCATCGCCTCGCTGCGCGTGGCGCCGGCGCGGACCTCACCGAGCATGCGGGCGAACTCATCGGAGAGCGGACCGGGCACCGCGTTGATCACCCGATCGAGCGCCTGCTCGAAGCCGAGGCCCGCCTCGACGCTGATCGTGAGGAGGTCGAGCGTGTCCGGCAGCGTCACCATGAGGTCGTGCTGCCGCTCCGACACCCGCCGGCTGAGGATCGTGTCCGGGCCGATGAGGCAGGCGGCGAAGAACAGCAGGAAGCACAGCCACTGCATCATCCCCTCGAAGCCGATCGGGTTCCAGATGAAGAAGAACCAGAAGATCGGCACGATGGCGACGACGGTGAGCACGCGCACCGCCATGAAGCGATCCACGGCCTCGGCCGAGCCGTTGCCCGAGCTGATGAACTTCTTGCGGACGCCGTCGACGTAGCCGACCGGCGTGAAGCGTCGACCGAGGCTCGTGAGGCCGCCCAGCACCGGCATGAGGGCGCGCTCGCTGATGGGCGCGAGCAGCTCCTGATCGCGGACGTTCTCGACCTCGTACCCCTCGAGCTGGCGCAGCGAGTCGCGCACCACGGACTTCTCGTCGAGCTGGGCGAGCACGGTGTAGACGATGGCGGCCAGGGCGACCGCGAAGGCGGCGCCGCCGATGTACAGCAGGGTGATTCCACTCATTGGTCTCGCTCCTTGAGCACCGACACGCTGACGCCTGCCAGATCCCGGTCCATCCGTCTCACCTGATCAGATCTCGATGTTGATGATCTTCCGCATCCACAGGAAGCCGATCAGCATCGACACGATCGCGGTGATCAACATGCCGATGCCGAGCGAATCCGTGAACAGCACGCCCATGTACTCGGGGTTCAGGACGTACATGAGCACGCCGAGACCTGCGGGGAGCGCACCCAGCACGATGGCCGACACCCGACCTTCAGCGGTGAGCGCCGCGATGTCGCGGCGCAGGCGCTCGCGGGCGATCATGGTGTCGGCGACGGTCATGAGGAGCTCGGCCAGGTTGCCGCCGACCTCGCGCTGGATGCGGATCGCCATGACGGCCCAGGCGAAGTCCGGGCTGTCCATGCGGTCCGCGGAGGCTTCGAGGGCCTCTTCCAGCGGTCGACCCAGGCGGGCCTCGGTCACGACCCGCCGCAGCTCGATGCCCATGGGGTCCTGGACCTCCTGGGACACGGCCTCGACGCCCTGCATGAGCGAGTAGCCGGCCTTCAACGTGCCTGACAGCAGCGACAGCGTGTCAGGGAGCTGGCCCATGAACTTCTTGCGGCGCTTCTTCGCCAGGTAGTTCACGACGGCGATCGGCAGCAGCGCCCCGATGAACCCGCACACGATGCCGCCCACCATGTT
The DNA here is from genome assembly GCA_964446345.1 of uncultured Iamiaceae bacterium. GTDB lineage: Bacteria > Actinomycetota > Acidimicrobiia > Acidimicrobiales > Acidimicrobilacustridaceae > CAYUOL01. The sequence continues at coordinate 12,214 of CAYUOL010000142.1, forward strand.
GCGGGTGAGGACGAGGCCGAAGACGGTGATCAGCAGCACGATCACCACGTAGACGAAGAGGGCCTCACCGGCCCGCAGCGGCAGGTTGGCCCGCTCGAGGGCGCCTTCCGCGCGGGTCAGGATGCCCTGGCTCTCGGCCACCTGCTCGGTGAGCTGCACCGCTCGGGCCATGATGGCGCTGTTGCCGAGCGCGCTGGAGCTGTCCTCCTCCACGTCGCCGTAGGGATCGGCGTACGGCTGCAACACGTTGGAGAGATCATCCTTCACGAACACCGACGTCAGCGCGTACGCCACACCGGCGGCGCCCAGCAGGGCGAGCACGAGGGCGATGCCGAAGAACATCTTGCTGCCGAACAGCGACGCCGAACCGGCTGGCGTGACGACGACGGGGCGCAGGGCCAGGTTGCCCTGGTACGTGCCACCGAGGATGAACGAGGCGTTCGACGAGGCCCCGTTGATCGACAGGGACACGTCGGACACCTCTTGGCGCTGGAGGCCGGACGAGTACGCCACCTGGTACTGCTGCGTGGTGATCGTCTTGCCCGCCTGCACCGTGAGGTCGGCGATCTTCGACGGGTCGTCGGTGCTGAGCACCTGCCCGCCCGCCGCGCCGACGAAGGCCTCGTAGGGGGTCGGATCCATCGCGCCGAGCTTCTGGACCGACCAGACGGTGGCGCCGGCGTTGGTGACCGACGACTTGCCGACGGGCTCGTCCTTGGGGCTGACGTTGTCGTTGTCGCCGACCGCGAGGAGCACGTTCGGCTGCAGCGCCGGCGCGGCCTGCAACACGCCACCGGCGATGCGCAGGGCCGACCACACGGCCGAGCCCTGGGTCGGGCCGATGCCGCCGATCCCCTTGCTCGAGGAGCCGTCGATCGCGTCGATAACCGTCGCCTTGTCGGTGGTGAGGTCGGACTTCAGATCGGCGCGATCACCTGCCTGCACGACGGCGAAGCGGGTGGAGGCCGGAGCCGCGTTCACGACGTCGACCGCGCCCTTGCGGGCGCTGACGAGGCCACCGTTCTGGTCCATGCCGGGGCCGGAGTCGATGACGATGACGATGGCCTTGTCCCCGGGCACGGCCGACGGGGCCGCCTTCGCCGCGACGTCCTGGCCGTTCTGGACGATCTTCGCGTTGGCGACGTCGCCGGAGCTCCCCGTGTACACGAAGTCGAGCTTCACGTTGTTCGGGTCGACCGCGTCCGCCTTGCGGATGAGCAGGAAGGTGTTGCTCTGCGCCTGGGCCGAGGAGGAGAAGCCGATCGTCGCGAGGATCGCGACGACCAACAGCACCAGCAGCGACAGGCGGACGGGCCGGGTGCGCCGGCGGAGGGTTGGTCGAGCCACTAGCGACCGACCGCCTTCCGGCCCATGGCCTCCGGCTGGAACACCTCTTGGCCGAGCCGGATGCCGAGGTCCGCGAGCTTCTCCGCGAACTTCGGGCGCACGCCGGTCGCCTTGAGGTGGCCCTTGAAGCGGCCGTGCTCGTCGACGCCCATGCCGAAGTCGAACAGGAAGATGTCCTGCAGGGTGATGACGTCACCCTCCATGCCCTGCACCTCGGTGATGTGGGTGATGCGACGGGTGCCGTCACGCAGGCGGGAGAGCTGCACGATGAGATCGATGGCGGAGGCCATCTGCTCACGGATCGCCCGCACCGGCAGGTCGTAGCCCGCCATGAGCACGAGGGTCTCGAGACGGGCGAGCGTGTCGCGAGGGCTGTTCGCGTGGACCGTGGTCAGCGAGCCGTCGTGGCCGGTGTTCATGGCCTGCAGCATGTCGAGCGCTTCGCCCGAGCGGCACTCGCCCACGACGATGCGGCGGCGGGGCATGCGGAGGCAGTTCTTCACGAGGTCGCGGATGGTGACCTCGCCGCGCCCCTCGATGTTCGGTGGGCGGGCCTCGAGCGCGAGCACGTGGTCCTGGGCGAGCTGGAGCTCCTTCGCGTCCTCGACGGTGACGATGCGCTCGTCGGAGGGGATGAAGGAGGACAGCACGTTCAGCGTGGTGGTCTTGCCGGTACCGGTACCGCCGGCCACGATCGTGTTGAGGCGGCCCACGATGCACGCCTGCAGGAAGCGGGCGGAGTGCGCGTTGAGCGTGCCGAACCGGATGAGGTCGTCGACCTGCAGCTTCTCCTGGGAGAACTTCCGGATGGTGAGGAACGGGCCGCCGATCGCCAGCGGGTGGATCACCGCGTTGACGCGGGAGCCGTCGGGCAGGCGGGCGTCGCAGAGCGGGGTGGATTCGTCGATGCGACGCCCGACCTCGCTCACGATCTTGTCGATGATGCGCCGGAGGTGCACGTCGTCGACGAACGTGACGTTCGTCTTCTCGAGCTTGCCCGAGCGCTCGACGTAGACCGACTCGGGGCCGTTGCACATGACCTCGGTGACGTCCTCGTCCTTGAGGAGCCGGTCGATCGGGCCGTAGCCGAGGATGTCGTCGGCGACGTCCTGGATCAGCTGCGCCTTGTCCGCCGCGGACAGCGGGGCGCGCTCTTGGGCCAGCGCCTTGTGCAGCTCGTCGTTGACGCGGCGACGCAGGTCGTCCTCGGACAATCGCTTGTCGTAGAGGATCGGACCGAGCTCGTCGATCAGGTGGTGATGGATCTTCTGACGAAGCTCGTCGAGGACCGGATCGCGCCGCTTGCCCGCTCCGGTCGTCGGCGCTGCTTGTACGTCATGCAGGCGCTTGTACAGCGACACAGCTACTCCTCACTCTCGTGTCCCCCCGAACAGCCGAATGGTAGACCCTCATCTTCTCTTTCGGCGGTCCGCCCTCGGCAGGAACAGGTCGGACATGTCTTCGATCGACTTCGCTACGTCGGACTTGGGTGCCGTGAGCACCACGGCCTCACCCTTGTTGACCGCCTGCGGGACGACGACGTCGCTCGGGATGAGCGCATCGGCCTGGACGCCCAGGGTGCGCTCGACCTCGATTTCCGAGGCGTGGCGCGGCAGGTCAGGCGCC
>CAYUOL010000143.1:0-15040 GCA_964446345.1 uncultured Iamiaceae bacterium
GAGCGGCGAAGCTGGCCGTCGCACCCACGCAAACGTTTCCTGCTACGGCACTAGAGGCCCGATATCCGGTTCGGGGGCCACACGATCGTCGTGGCGCGCCCGACGATCGTGTCCTGCGCGATCGGCCCGATGAAGCGGCTGTCCTGGGAGTTGGTGCGGTTGTCCCCCATCACCCACACCGTCCCCGCGGGCACGGTGCACACGTCGGCCGGGGTGCACGTGTGGGTCCACCGCGCGTTGCCCGGGCCGTTGGTCGTCGTCGTGCTCGCGGGCAGGTACGGCTCGGCGAGCAGCCCGCCGTCGACGTACACGTGGCCGTCGCGGATCACGACCGTCTCCCCCGGAAGCGCGATCACCCGCTTGATCAGGTCCTCGACGGGGGCGACGGTGCCGCCACCGAGATGATCGGTCGCCGTGCGGTCCGGGTTGGCGAAGACCACGACGTCGCCGCGGTTCACCCCGTGCAACCGGTAGCTGACCTTGTCGACGACGACCCGGTCGCCGGTGCCCCGCGTGCCATCGGAGCGGAGCTCGCCGAGCAGCGTCGGCTCCATCGAGCCCGTCGGGATGTAGAACGCCTGCACGACGAACGTCTTCACGAGCAGCGCGACCACGATCGCACCTGCGACCACGACGGCCCACTCGACCAGCGACCGGCTACGCGGGTCGGCGCCGTCGTCGGGCTCGGACCCGGCGTCGGGGAAGAGGCCCTCCTGGCCGCCGCGGGTCTCGTCCATGGCCGCCGACGATGGACGCCGCGGGCGAAAGCTCACCGAAAGCCCCGGCTCAGGATGGATCCGCGGGCGGTCCGGGCGGCGCCCAGCGCGGCTCGCGCTTCTCGGCGAACGCCGCAGGACCTTCGGTCTGGTCGGGATGGCCCCACATCGAGACGAGCTCTGCCGCGCCGGCGCGGCACGCGTCGGTCAGGCCGGTCTCGAGCGCCCCCCACAGCGCCCGCTTCGTGGCCGCCATGGCGGCCGGGGAGTTCTTCGCGATCTTCTCCCCCAGCGCCTGCGCCTCCTCGCGGAGGCGCTCCGGTGGATCGACGATCTGGCTGATCATGCCCAGCTCGAACGCGCGGTCGGCCGAGATGCGCTCGTGGCGGCCGACGAGGGCCATGCGCATGACCGCTTCCACGGGCATCTTGCGCAGCAGGCCGATGGCCTCGATGGCGACGACCTGACCGATCGACACGTGCGGGTCGAAGAACTGCGCGTCGGAGGCGGCGATGACGATGTCGGCGTCGGCGACCCAGTGGAACCCCCCACCGGCGCAGATGCCGTTGACCGCGGTGATGACGGGCTTCCACACCTGCTGGTGCCAGGCGGTGAAGTGCAGGTCGAAGTTCTCGAGCGACTCGCGGTAGCGCTCCATGCCGACGCCGTCGCTGGCGATCTCGCGGACGTCGACCCCGGTCTGGAAGGCCCGCCCCTCCCCGGTGTGCACGATCACCCGCACCGCCGGATCCGCGTCGAGCTCCTCCCACGCCAGCGCGAGCTCGTCGCGCATCGCGGCGCTCATGGCGTTCAGCTGCTCGGGCCGGTCGTTGATCAACCACCCGACCGGTCCCTCCCGCTCGACCTTCAGGCACGTGTACGACGAGTAGGTCATGCCGTCGCTCCTCGCGGTGGGTGGATCGAGTCGGGGACGGCCGGTGGGTCGAGCGGCTGCCACCGGGGCTCGCGCTTCTCGGTGAACGCGAGCGGGCCCTCGGTCTGGTCCGGGTGCCCCCACATCGCCACCAGCTCAGCGGATCCGGCCCGGCAGGCATCGGTCGAGCCGAGCTCGAGGGCCGCCCACAGGGCGCGCTTCGTCGCGGCCATCGCGGTCGGCGAGTTGCGCCCGATGGCTTCGGCCAGGGCCTGGGCCCGGTCGGTCAGCGCCTCCGGTTCGACGACCTCGCTCAGGATGCCGAGCTGGTGCGCCCGCGCGGCGCTGATGCGCTCGTGCCGACCGGTCAGCGCCATCCGCATCACGGCCTCCATCGGCGACTTGCGCACGAGCGCGATCGCCTCGTACGCCGTCACCTGCCCGATCGACACGTGCGGGTCCATCAGCTCGGCGCTGCTCGCGGCGATGACGATGTCGGCGTCGGCCACGAAGTGCAGGCCCCCGCCGGCGCACAGGCCGTTGACGGCGGCGATCACCGGTTTGCGCACGCCGTTGTGCCACGCCGTGAGCCGCAGCTCGGCCCGCTTCGTGCGGCCCGCCTGGACCCGCAACGCCTCCGGGTCGCGGCGCAGCTGCACGACGTCGAGCCCGGTCTGGAACATGGTGCCGGCCCCGGTGTTGACGATCACCCGCACGTCGGGATCGGCGTCGAGGTCTCCCCACGCCCGCTCGAGCTCGTCGAGCATGGTCGCGTCCATCGCGTTGCCGCGGTCGGGCCGGTCGAACACGAGCCAGCCGACGGGGCCCCGCCGCTCGACGATCAGGGTCTCGTAGGGTGCGTCGCCCACCCGGATGCCCGTACCGGTCGTCATCCGCGCGGCACCTCGCGCCACGGCGCGTCCTTGAACGGGTCCGGCTCCCGTGGCAGCCCCAGCACGCGCTCGGCGACGATGTTCTTGTTCACCTCGGTGGTCCCGCCCTCGATCGTGTTCGCCCGACTGCGCAGCATCCCCTTCACGGCGAACGGCAGCGTGGCGTCGTAGTCGTGGGCTGTCGCGCCGGCATCGTGCGGACGCTCGTCGCCGGTCTCCCAGGCCATCGCCTCCGGCCCCGTCGCATCGACGGCGAGGAGCTGGATCCGCTGGTTGAGCGCTCCCTGGTGCACCTTGCCGATCGAGCTCTCGGGCCCCGGTGGACGGCCGGCCTTCAGCCCGGATCGCACCCGCTGGTTGGTCCAGGCCCGGATGCGCTCCTCGCTGATCGCCTGCATCAGGCGCTGGCGCGGCGCCGGCTCCGACCAGGCCGACCCGGGGCCGGCGGCCGCCGCGTCGCGCACGAGGCGCTCCGCGCCCGAGCCGCCGATGCGGTCGACGCCGCCCGAACCCGATCCCGACACCATCTGCCGCTCGCCCGACAAGGTCACGTTCGCCACGCGCCAGCCGTCGCCGATGGCCCCCACGCGCTGCGAGTCGGGGACGCGCGCGCCGTCGAGGAACACCTCGTTGAAGTCGATCTCGCCGGTGATGTGGCGCAACGGCCGCACCTCCACCCCGGGTTGGTGCAGGTCCACCAGGAAGTACGTGATGCCCTTGCGCTTGGGCACGTCGGGATCGGTGCGGGCGAGTGCCACCCCGAAGTCGGCGACGTGCGCCCAGGTCGTCCAGACCTTCTGGCCGGTGAGCCGCCACTCGTCGCCGTCGCGCTCGGCCCGCGTCGCCAGCGAGGCGAGGTCCGAGCCCGCACCCGGCTCGCTGAACAGCTGGCACCACACCTCCTCGTTCCGCACCAGCGGCGGCAGGAAGCGCTCGCGCTGGGCGTCGGTGCCGTGTGCGAAGAGCGCCGGGGCCGCCAGGTTGAGCCCGAGCGGGTTGAGGCGGCCGAGGTTGAACGGGGCGAGCTCGGCGTCGATGACCCGGGCGATCGCCGGTGCCACGTCGAGACCGCCGTAGGCCACCGGCCACGTCGGCGCCACCAGGCCCGACCACCCGAACACCGGGTACCACTGCTCGTACGCGGCGCGCGTGCGCACGGCCCGGATCGCCGCGGTCCCCTGCGACGCCGCCTCGCGCCACGCCCCGGGCACGTGCTCCTCCACCCACGCCCGGACGAGCGAGGCGGCGTCCGCGGCGGACGTGTCGCGATCGATGCCGATGCGCCCGTGCGGGGTGCGCCCTGTGCTCATCGGCCGCGGAACTCGGGCGGGCGCTTCTGGGCGAACGCGGCCATGCCCTCCTTGAAGTCCTCGCTGCGCGACGACAGCTCGAGCGCGAACGCCTCGTTGCGCAGCTGCGCCTCGAGCGCCTCGTCCGGGCTCGCGGCGAGCAACCACTTGGTGAGCCCCAGCGCGACCGTCGGCCCGTGCGCCAGCGCGTCGAGGACGGCAGCCACCTCGTCGTCGAGCGCGGCGGGCTCGACGCTGCGGTGGATCGCCCCCCACGCCGCCGCCTCGTCGCCATCGAGCGATCGGCCGAGCAGCAGCAGCTCGCGGGCCCGCGCCGGGCCGACGACGCGCGGTAGCAGCCAGGTCGCCCCGCTGTCGGGGGTGAACCCGCGCTGGGTGAAGGGCTCCCAGAAGCGGGCCTCCGAGGAGGCGATCGTGAAGTCCGCCGCCAGCGCGAGCTGGAAGCCGATGCCCGCGGCCCAGCCCTGCACCCGGCAGACCACCGGCACCTGCACCGTGAGCACGAGCGGGATCAGCCGGTGCGCGAGCGACGGCACGCGGCGTTGGATGCTGCCGACGCGAGGCCGCGCCGGGCGCAGCCCCTCGTCCGCGCCGTCGCCCGCCGGCGCGTCCGCGCGTCGCGGTGCCGCGTTGCGCGCCACGATGTCCGCGCCGGCGCAGAAGTGGTCCGCGGCGCCCTGCAGCAGCACGGCCCGCACGTCCTCGTCACGGCCGGCGGCGTCGAGCGCGTCGATGAGCCCGGCCATCATCTGGTCGTCGATGGCATTGCGCTTCGCCGGCCGGTCGAGCGTCAGCCGCAGCACGCCCTCGCGGCGCTCGACGTCGAGGCCGTCGCGGGAGGCGTACGGATCGCTCATGACCCCACCCGGGCGCGGGCCACACCCGCCGTGCCGTCGGCGAAGCCCGCGGCGATCGCGTCGAGCGCCGACTGCAGATCCGTGGCGCCGCCGGGGGGATCGGGCAGCCGCACCGGCCCGTGCTCCCGGCTCGGGAGGAGGATCGTGGCGTGGCCGGGTGTCGTCACCTCGCCCCGCTGGTTCGTCGCCGTCAGGTCCAGGTCGACGGCGGGGCGGTCGCCCTCTGCAAGGTACGACCGGGTCACCGTGCCCTGCAACCACTGCGTGTCACCCACGTAGTTGAAGGCGCGGAACTCGCAGTCGAGCTTCCAGAGCCAGGCGTCGTCACCCATCCAGTCGGTGCAGAGGTGGATGAGCCAGGTCTCGCGCATGCGCCCGTAGTCGAAGGTGGTGGGGTTGCCCGACCGGCGCGCGAACTCCGGGTCCCAGTGCACCCGCTGCATGACGTCGGGGATGTTCAGCTCGTCGCGGTGGAAGAACCGGGGCACCCGTTGCCGGTTCTGCGCCGCGAGGCGCAGCGCACTGACGCCGTAGAGGCCCATGCCCATGCCGACGTGCCAGCAGATGATGTCGGTGACCGTCAGCGGGCCCTTCACCATCGGCCCCACGGCGTCGCCCTCGGTGACGTCCTCCCACCACCGCGGCTCCGCCCCGCGGGCGCTCTCGCGTGCGTACTGCTGCTCGATCTCGTCGATCTGCTCGTCGGTGTAGGGCACGAGCTCGATGGCGTCGTACTTCTTGCGCTCCCGTGCCTTGGTGCGCTCGGTGCGGATCATCAGCTTGTACTGCGCCGCCAGCAGCGCGTCGTCGTCGCGGAAGACCTGTCCCGTCCACTCGTGCACGGCCCGTTCGGCGAAGTCACTGGGCTTGTCGAGCACGCCGACGAGCGCGTTGCGGCGGGCGACGCGACGTTCGGGGCGCAGCGGCGCCCACCACTCCCGCGCGCTCGCGGCGTAGAACGCATGGACGCCGCGCAACGGGTCACCCTTCATGAGGTCCCGGTGCTCGGGGTCGACGGCCGTCACCTCGTCCTCGCCGATCAACGTGTCGCCCCCGACGAGCACGGGGGAGGCGATCGGCCCGTCCCAGCGGGTGGTCGGGCCGTACCCGGGGTCGCACCACAGGGGGTTGTCGTCGCCGTAGGCCTCGGCCACGTGGCGGAACGCGTCGATCGTCGGCCGCCGGTAGTGCGGCGGCCGCGGATGCGGCTCGGGGATGCCGACGCGCTGACGCAGCCGCTCGATCGCCGCGTCCGTGATCGCCGCTGGTTCGCCCACTCGTCGCTTCCCCCTTCCCCAGGTTCGACCTTCAGCGAACTGACGCAGTATTGCACGGGATTGAACCCGCGTTCATCGTCCGTCCCGGCGGGTCAGCGACAGAACGCCCCATCGATGATGGCGTGCAGCTCGGCGACGGACATGCGCTCCTGCTCGGTCGGGTCGTCGGCCACGACCGCCGGATCGAGGGACTGGTACGACGACACCAGACCGCTGAACATGCGGGCGAGCACCACGGGATCGCCCGCCCGGAACACCCCGCTCTTCTGGCCCTTGCGGAACACGTCGGCCTGCGTCTGCATGGCGACCTCGAAGTTGCCGCCGAGCTCGTGCGACTCGAGGCCGTCGGGGACGGGCACGACGGTGCTCGCCGACCGCAGGAACAGCCGCCCGAAGTGCGGGTGCGACCGGAAGAACTCGACCTCGTAGTCGGCCAGCGCGTGCAGGGTCTCGAGCGGTGGGCCGGCACCGGCGGCCGTGGCCAGCATGCCCGGCAGGAACTCGGCGCCGCGGCGCAGGAACACGCTGATGAACAGGTCGTCCTTGTTCTCGAAGAACGAGTAGACGGAGCCGACCGAGAACTCGGCCAGGTCGGCGATCTCCTTCAACGTCGTCTCGTGGAAGCCCTTCGCGCCGAAGACCTCCTCGGCGGCATCGAGCAGCTGCGCCCGGCTGAGGTCCTGTTGCAGCAGCCGGCGCTGCTCGCGACGGCTGGCGGCATCGGCCCCGTTGCGGCGCGCGGCGGGGGCGGCTGCGCGGCTCGTGGCCTTCGTCACCTCGGCCGCCTTGGTCCTCTTGGTCTTCTCGGTCGCCTTGGTCGCCGATGCGCCCGCCTTGGTGGCTCGCGACGACCGGGTGGCGGGGGCCGGCTGCGCCGCCTTCTTGCCAGCTCGGCCGGTCCCGCCGCTCGTCACCGTCGTTCTCGCTCTCTTCGCCATGGTCGGGAAGCCTCCTCCCGATCAAGCGTAGGCGCCGAGACGGCTCGCCATCGACATCGGCCCCGTCGTCCCGTCAATCGGTTGTCCTCCGCATGCAGCGCCCTTGACCCCGGTTCCGCTCGAGTGAGGCTACGTTCTGCGAGATGAACGCGGACTCGAACGCTCCCCGTCCCCCCGAGGGGGACTGGCTCGGCACGCCGTTCCTCACCTTCGAGCGCCGGGGGTCACTCGCGCTCCTCACGGTCGATCGCCCCGAGGCGCGCAACGCCCTGACCCCCGCGATGTACTTCGGCATCCGGTACGCGGTCGACCTCGTCGCCCGCGACGACGAGCTCGACGGGCTGCTGATCACCGGCACCGGCGACGTGTTCATCCCCGGCGGCGACCTCGGGGGCGACAACCGCGACGGCTGGGCCGATCTGCCGCGCCTGCTCGGCATGGACAACACGCCGTTCGACGCGATCCGTCGCTCCCCCAAGCCCGTCGTGTGCGCCGCCAACGGCCTGACCCAGGGCGGCGGCCTGATGATCTCGATGCTCGCCGACGTCACGGTGGCCAGCGACCGGGCGACGTTCCGCTCCCCGGAGCTCTTCCGCGGCATCTCCGACACCTACTACGCGCAGATCCTGCCCCGACAGATCGGTCCGGCGCGCGCCCGCGACATGCTGCTGACGGGTCGGTTGGTGACCGCGGCCGAGGCCGAGAGCTGGGGCCTCGTCGCCCGCGTGGTGCCCCACGACGACCTGCTGGCCGAGGCGCTGGACGCGCTCACCTGGTGCTGCCGCACGGCGCCCGGCGCCCGCGCCGACATCAAGCGCACCCTCGACCTGTACTACGGCCAGTACGACCGCATGGCGATGGACGCCAGCATCGCCGGGGCCGAGGCCGTCGAGGGCTTCATGGCCTTCAAGGAGCGCCGGGCGCCGACCTGGGTGCGCGAGGCCCTGCGCCCCGAAGGCCGCATCTGACGCCGACGGCCGCCCGAAGCGGCGACAGCCACGGCGTTGCGCACGGCGCGGGCTCTCGAGGAGCGCGACCCTCACACGGCGTCGAGCGGCCGGCGGTCCTCGACCTGCGGTTGGCGCCCCGTGCGCAATGGCGCCAAGGGCGCGTCGACGAGCAGCGTCCGCTTGGTCACGGCCCCGAGCTCGCGGCACGTCGCCCGCCACGCCGTGAGCGCCGCCGCGTCTTCGGACGCCCCGAGCGCCGCCTGCTCGAACGCGGCCCACGTCGGCCAGTCTGGGATGGCCCAGATGAGGATCGCTTCCGTGTCGTCCACCATCGCCACCCGGAACGCCGCCACGCTCTCGAGGCCCAGCGCCTCGTACGCCCCGAGCCCCGTGTCGTGCACCGCGGCGAGGAACGCCGGTGCGGCGCCGGCGGGCAGGGCCACGAGCTCGTGCGCGTACACGTCGCCCCGCACGCCGGCCGCCGTCAGCTCTTCGATCGGCTGCGTCCACGGCTCGGGCACCACGATGCGGTCGATGCCGCCGCGGCGCAGCGAGGCGGCAACCGCCCACCACTCGGCCAACGACGGATCCTGCAGCGAGCCGTGCGAGAGCTCGTGCTCGAAGTTGCGCACGAGCCCGTCCCACCCGTCGAGCTCCCAGACGTTGACGACCTCGGGCCAGCTCCCCGTGGACCCGACCGTCCCCCACACGCCGAAGCAGAGCTGGTTGCGCTCCTCGCGGGCCACGGGGCACCAGTTGGCCGTCATGTGGTGGAAGTACTTCGCCCGGTTGTGCCCGATGATGTCGATGAGCTCGTGGATGTAGACCTTGTCGTTCACGTGTTCCGGCTCCTCGACCCGCTGGACGCACCGCCGCTCCGCAGACGGGTTCAGATTCTTGAACTATAGTTCAAAGCGCTTGATCCCGAGTTGAGAGGACGCGACATGCTGGCCGACGATCTCATCCTGATCAGCGTGGACGACCACCTCGTGGAGCCTCCCACGATGTTCGACGCCCACATCCCGGCCCGATACCGCGAGCAGGCGCCGAAGATCCACCGCAAGAAGGACGGCTCCGACGTCTGGATCTTCAACGGCTCCGTGATCCCCAACATCGGCCTCAACGCCGTCGCCGGCCGCCCGAAGGAGGAGTACGGCATCGAGCCGACGGCCTTCGAGGAGATCCGCAAGGGCTGCTGGGACATCGACGAGCGCATCAAGGACATGAACGCCGGCGGCGTGCTCGGCTCGATGTGCTTCCCCTCGTTCCCGGGGTTCAGCGGCCGGCTGTTCGCCGCCGCCGAGGACAAGGACCTCGCGCTCGCCGTCGTGCGGGCCTACAACGACTGGCACGTCGACGAGTGGTGCGGCGCGTACCCGGGTCGCTTCATCCCGATGGGACTCCCCGTGCTGTGGGACGCCGAGCTCGCCGCCGCGGAGGTGCGTCGGCTCGCCGCGAAGGGCGTGCGCTCCGTGACCTTCACGGAGAACCCGCACACGCTGGGGTTCCCGAGCTTCCACAGCGACCACTGGGACCCCCTGTGGGAGGCGCTGTGCGACGAGGGCGTCGTGCTCTCGATCCACCTCGGCTCGTCCGGGCAGCTCGCGGTGACGTCGCCCGATGCCCCGATCGACGTGATGATCACGCTGCAGCCCATGAACATCTGCGCCGCCGCGGCCGACCTGCTGTGGTCGCGGGTGATCAAGCGGTTCCCCGGCATCCGCATCGCGCTCTCCGAGGGCGGCACCGGGTGGATCCCCTACTTCCTCGACCGCCTCGATCGCACGTACGAGATGCACCACCTGTGGACCGGTCAGGACTTCGGTGACCAGCGTCCGAGCGACGTGTTCCGCGAGCACTTCCTCACCTGCTTCATCGCCGATCCCGTCGGGTTGCAGCTGCGCCACGACATCGGCATCGACAACATCGCGTGGGAGTGCGACTACCCGCACTCGGACTCGTCGTGGCCGCAGGCCCCCGAGGAGCTCGCCGCCGTGGCGAACGCCGCCGGCGCCACCGAGGACGAGATAGCCAAGATCGGTCACCAGAACGCGATGCGCTGGTACTCGTTCGACCCGTTCGCGCACCGTGCCGCGTCCGACTGCACCGTCGCGGCGCTGCGCGCCGAGGCCGAGGGCCACGACGTCGAGATCCGCCCCCACGACACCGGCCGCATCCAGCGCACGACCAAGGGCGCCGATCTCGGCAAGCTCGCCGCGAAGGCGACCGCCTGACCCCGGCCCGACGTTCTGGTCGCACGGCGTCGGGGGACGACGCCAAGTCGCGACCAGATGGGCGGGGTTCGTTCTACGGTGACGGGTCCGTCCGTCGGCCGAGGAGGCGGTGTGGCCAAGTCCAAGACGCTCGAGGGTGAGGTCGCCCTCGTCACCGGCGCGAACCACGGCATCGGCGCCGCCGTCGCCCGGGCACTGGCGGCCCGGGGGGCCGACGTGCTCATCACGTACCTGCGCTCGTCGCCCGCCGCCGACGGCGATCAGCTCCCGGCCTACCGGGCCCAACGGGGCCAGGACGGCGAGGCCACCGTCGCAGAGGTGGCCGCCCGGGGGCGTCGCGGCGTCGCCCTGGAGGCGGACCTGACGCGAGACGATGCCGCCGCCACGCTGTACGACGCGGCGGAAGCGCGCCTCGGCCCCGTGAGCATCCTGGTGCACAACGCCAGCGGCTGGCGCAAGGACAGCTTCGGGAAGGGCGGCGTCGACGTCACCGGAAGAGCCAACCACCCGGTGACGACGGTCTCGATCGACGCGCCGCTGCAGGTCGATGCCCGCGCCGGCGCCCTGCTGATGGCCGAGCACGTCGCCCGCCATCGCGCCCGCGGAGCGACGTGGGGCCGCATCGTCACCATGACGTCGGGCGAGGGGCGGGCCTTCCCCGGCGAGGTGTCCTACGGCGCGGCCAAGGCGGCCCTCATCAGCTACACGCTGTCGGCGGCCTCCGAGCTGGCGGCGGACGGCATCACCGCCAACGTCGTGTACCCGCCCGTGACGGACACCGGGTGGATCACCGACGAGGTGCGCGCCTTCGTGGCCGGCGATCCGGACCACCACCACATCGCCACGCCCGACGAGGTGGCCGAGACCGTTGCGTGGCTCTGTGCGGAGGCGAACCACCTGGTGACCGGCAACCTCATCCGGTTGCGCTGACCCCCGCCGCCGCGACCACGGCGACGCCCGGGGCTCAGCGCCCGGTGGCCTCCGAGGGCGCGGAGGGCGCGGACCCGTCCAGGAGCAGGGCGTTGGCCATCGTGACCGTCGTGGAGCTGCCGCAGTAGCAGCGGGCGTGGATCTCCACCCCGCGAGCGACGAGCTGCTCGAGCTCGGCGCGATCCGCGACCTGCCGGTCGGTGGGCACGATCGACTCGCCGCCCTCGACCTCGTCGTGGAAGAGGTTGGGGCACCTGACCGCGACCGTCAGCGGGGGCGCGGTCAACTGGTGACCCTGGCGGTGAAGGCCACGACCTGGCGCTCGATCTCGTCCTTGTCGTGGTCGAGCGTGGCGACGTGGTAGCTGCGCTCGAGGGACACCCGTTCCACGGGACCGGCCACGTCAGCCACGATGCGGTCGCTCGACGACGGCGGGACGACGTGGTCCTCGGGGCTCGACAGCACGAGCACCGGGCACGTGATCGAGCCCAAGCCGTCGCGCACCTCGGCCGCGGCCTCCATCAACGACACCAGCGCCTCCACGGGGGTCTCGGCGTAGGCGGCCTCGACCACGCCCTCCTTGGCGATGTCGCTGCCGATGCCCGGGAACGTGACCGTCCCGTCATCGACCATGGGCTGCAGCAGGTCGAGCATCCCCTCGGGCGGCTCGGCCAGGGCGTTGATGACGGCGATGCCGGCGATCTCCGGGTGGCGCGCCGCCAACCACAGCGTGAGCGCGCCGCCCATCGAGAGCCCGGTGACGACGACCTGGTCGCAGCGCGCGGCGAGCTGCGCGTACGCATCCTCGGCCGCTCCCGACCAGTCGGCCCACCGCGTCGGCACCATGTCCTCCACGACCGTGCCGTGCCCGGGCAGCAACGGCAGCTCGACGGTGTGGCCCGCTGCGGCCAGCGCCTCCGCGAGCCCCCGCATCGACTGCGGGTTGCCCGTGAACCCGTGCAGCACCAGCACCCCGACCGGCCCGCCCGCCGCCGAGAACGGCTCGGCTCCTTCGATCACGGGACCCGTCCCGGGCCCGCCGCCGCTCGTGCTCGGTGTCGTGTCGCTCATCGTCGTCGGTGCCCTTCGGGGTCGGGCCGCGCAGCCGCGGCAGGAGCCCGGAGCGTACCGAGGCGCCGGCCCCGGTGCCCCGGCCGGAGCAGAACCGGACCCTCGGACACCTCACGCAACGCGACCCTGACGAGGATCCGACCACCCTGCGCGCGAGTAGTGCTCAAGGCTCACGCCCCGAGCGCCGATGTACCTAGCCATTGCAGGTCTCGACGCCGGTACGGAGGGGGCTCGAAGGTGAGCCGACCCCGGATCGGGACCAGATCGGCGGACGCGGGGCGGCGTTCGACCCAGCTTTGTGACGATTGACTGCCGTTGCTTTGCCCCGTGGCGGACGGGTTTCCGGGCGAATCACTCAAACGCACGAGGTCGAAAGATGTCTCTTCGCCGCGCCCCCGCACGGCTCATCAGCGCTTCCACGGTCCTTGCGATCGCCCTCCTGGGCACGACGATCGCGTGCGCGCCGCAGACGACGTCCACCACGTCCGGCGGGCAGGTCCCGATCAGCGGCGGTGTCCCGCTGCCGGACGAGGGGCCCCCGAAGGACGGTGGCGCGATCGCCGTCGGCCTCATCGCGGAGCCCGCCAGCCTGCTGCCCTCCATGGGGCGCTTCACCCCGCCCGATCTGATGGTGGCCCGTGCGGTCTACGACCCGCTCGTCATCCTCGGCGACGACGGCGAGTGGCGGCCGTACCTGGCCGAGTCGTTGACGCCGGACGCCACCTTCCAGACCTGGACGATCAAGCTGCGGCCGAACATCACGTTCCACAACGGCGAGAAGCTCGACGCCGCGGCGCTCATCGCGAACTTCGACGCCTTCAAGGCGTCCCCCATCACCGGCGGCGCGTTCTCCGTGATCGAGTCGACCACGAAGGTCGACGACCTGAGCGTGGCCCTGCACGTCGCCACGCCGACGCGGACGCTGCCGTACTCGTTCCTCGGCCAGGGCGGCTTCGTCGTCGCCCCCGCCCAGATCGCGGCCAAGGACGGGCAGAACCCGATCGGGACTGGACCGTTCGTGTTCAACGGCTGGACGAAGGGGCAGACCCTGAAGGTCAGCAAGAACACGAACTACTGGCAGAAGGGGCTCCCGCACCTCGAAGGCGTCTCCTTCAAGTTCCTCACCGACCCGCAGAGCCGGACGAACGCGCTGACCACCGGCGAGGTGGACCTGGTGCACGACAACCGGCCGGTGAACGTGCAGCGCTGGGCCCGTGACAACGACCTGCCGGCGAACACCAAGCTGCTGCTCGACAGCGGCGAGGGCGACGAGCTCACGATCGTGCTGAACACCCAGTCGGGGATCATGCAGGACGAGTCGCTCCGCCGAGCCATGGCGCTGACCACGGACCGCACCGAGATCACCAACGCGATCAGCGAGGGCACCTACGAGATCGCGGACAGCCCGTACGGCAACGCGTCGAAGTGGCACACGCACGTCGATTGGCCGACCCCCAACGCGGACCAGGCGAAGGCCCTGGTCGACGCGTGGAAGGCGGCCCATGGCGGCCAGGCGCCGGTGATCCGGCTCTCGACGCCGCCCGACACCGACTTCGGCCGGATCGCCCAGGTGCTCCAGGCGTCGTGGCAGTCCGCCGGGTTCGACGCCAAGATCGAGCAGTACGAGCAGACGGCCTTCACGCTGAACCTGGTGGTCGGCAAGTTCGACGCCGCGATCGCGCCCAGCTTCCACGGCGACGACCCGGCGGCCGAGGAACCGTTCATCACACAGCGCACGATCGGGGCGCCCGGCTTCCTCAGCATCAACTTCCCCCGGTACGGCTCGCCCGTCGTCGACGACGCCCTGAAGGCCGGTCGCGAGGCGACCGACTTCAACGGTCGCAAGGCCGCCTACGCCCGCATCTGGAACGACTACGCGACGCACTTCCCGTACCTGTGGCTCTTCCACATGCGCTGGGCGATCGCCTACGGCAGCCGGCTGCACGGCGTAGGCCGTCAGGTCCTGCCCGACAACAGCCCCTCGCGCCCCGTCGTGTGGGGCACGACCATGCTGGCGAACATCTGGGTCGACAAGTGAGCGTCAGCTGCACCTCTTCCTGATGCCGAGCAGCGGCTCCCGTTCGTCGCGTGCGGCGCCCGCGACCGCCGCGCGCCGACGGTCATGGCGCGAAGGGTGGGTAGATGCGGAACCCGGGCCAGCGCGTGTGCGTCAACGCAGCGTAGAAGCCCTCAGCGGTGTCGGTCAGGAGATCGATCCGCATCCCTCCCGCCTGCTGGTGCGCCTCGTGCAGCGGGGCCCGCCCGACCCCCTGCCGACGGTGCCCGGCCGTGACCGCGATGCACGACAGGTGCGCCTGGATCTCGCCGTCGCTCTGGACGGAGGCGAACCCGACGACGTCGCCGCCCTCGCGGGCCACCACGGTCGTCACACCCGGCGCCACCAGCACCCGATCGGTGCGCTCCGGATCCTCCACGTACGAGGCCCAACCCTCGGCGGCGCACAGCGCGATCACGCCCTCGAGATCCGACCGCTCGTAGGGAACGACGTGCATGCGCCATTCTCGCTTGCTCCCGCACCCGCCGTGAGGACCTCGCGCGTCAGGACAACCAGGTGGCCAGACCGTCGCGGGTGGCTTCGACGACCGCCTCGTCCGCCGAGCCGATGCCGATGCGGAGGTCCGTCGCACCGGCGTCGACGTAGCGGGCCAGGCCTTCCACGATCTCGTCCATCGAGCCGAAGAGGAACAGATCGGCTCCGGTGGCGACGCCCTCCCGATCCAGAGCGGCGCGGTAGCTGGGCAGCGACGCGTACAGCTGGCTGGCCTCGACTGCCGCGGTGTACGCCGCCTCGCGGTCGTCGGTGACGGCCACGGAGACCAGCGCCATGATCCTCGGTGCGGCGCGGTCGGCCTGCGCCGCCGCCTCGGTGATGATCGGCGCGACGTGCTCTGCGATCGTCTTGGGACCGCACTGACCGACCGTGGTGCCGGCGCACACGCGTCCGGCGAGGTCGAGCATGCGCGGGCCGA
>CAYUOL010000144.1:0-1747 GCA_964446345.1 uncultured Iamiaceae bacterium
CTAGCCTGGGTGCATGCAGTGGCTCGTCGTCTCCGTCGTGCTGTCGGTGGTGCTGACGATCGTGCTCAACGTCGCCGTGCGGGCGTACCCCCGGGCGGGGGAGCGGATCGGGGAGAAGCTCGCCGACCTGGTCGAGCCACCCGACGACCGGTTGTCGGTCGCTCGATCGGGTGGCGTCTACGTGCCGTGGAAGGCGATGATCGTCGTCTCGCTCCTGCTGACCGTGGGTCTCAACCTGGCTCTGTGGGTGCTGCGGTAGCGCCGGTCGGGGCCACGTCCCGGTCAGCGGCGGATCTCCGCCTGCAGGCGGGCTGCCGTGCCGCCGAGCACCAGCGCCTCGTGCGGTTCGGGTAGCCGCCACGCACGGACCTGCTCGACGACCGCCCCGGCGCGCCGGCAGGTGTTCGGCGCGTCGCTGCCGAGCAGGAGCTTCGGGGCGACGGCGGCGGCGTCGTCGGGCGTGATCGCCACGAGGTCCTCGAGCACCGGCGTCAGGTCGGCGTAGAGGTGGGCATGGGTCTGCAGGAGCGCCACGGCCTCGGCGGCGGCGTGGTGCCCGCAGTGGGCGAGCACGATGCGCGCCTCGGGGTGGCGCCGGGCGACCTCGGCCACCGGTGCCAGCTCGGGCGCGTGCGTTCGCCCGTCGATGCCGTGCCCGGCGTGGATCACGACGGGCAGCCGGAGCTCTTCGACGAGGTCCCACACGGGTTCGAGGCGCGGATCGGTCGGCTCGTGGTCCCCGACGGAGCAGTGCAGCTTGAGCACGCCGCAGCCGAGGTCCTCGACGGCGCGGTGGACGATGTGCTGCGGATCGTCGTCGCCGGGGTGCACCGATGCGCCGGCGACGAGGTCGATCGCGAGCCCGCCCGAAGCGGCGCGCGTCGCGATGGTGGCGGACGCCGCGTTGAGGTCGTCCGCCATGCCGGGCTTGTGGACGTACGGGAGGTTCCACGCGGCCGTGATGCCATCCGCCGCGAGCGCGGCGGCGACCAGGTCGTGATCGATCGGGTAGGCGAGGCCCTCGATGCCGCCGGCGAGGAAGAACCCCCGGACCTTCTCGCCCAGGCGGCCGGGCAGGAGGTGCACGTGGCTGTCGATCACCGCACGAGTCTGCCGTGCCCACGACCTCGATCCGCCCGGGGCGCGAATCCCACCGATGTTGTTTGTCAGACCCCTTCACCACAATGCGATGAGCCGCTCCGCCCGGCCCAGCGGGAGCCGGGCGGAGCGGTCTCGAGGGCCGCACGCCGCTCCACGGGCGCCGTGCCCGGCCGGCGGGACCGCTCACGACACCAGGACGAGCGGGACCCCGGAAGAGCGGAGCCCCGGAAGAGCGGGACCGTAGGAAGAGCGGGACCGTAGGAAGAGCGGGACCGTAGGAAGAGCGGGAAGGGAAGAGAGGCGAGGTCGATGATGGACGCGGCAGAACGAGCGCAGCTCGCAGAGCTCATGCAGCGGATGGCGGCGGGCGACACGATCGCGGTCTTCCTGTTCGTCGACGCGTTCCGCGGTCGGCTGGCCGGCGCGGTGCGGCGGGTGGTCGCGCCCTTCGGTCGTCGTGACGTGCTGCAGGATCCGGCCACGCTCGAGGCGCTCGTGCAGAGCGCCGCGCTCGTGATCTTCGATCACGCCGCGGCGTGGGACCCGGACGGTGCGCTGCCGTGGACGTGGGCGGAGCGCGCCATCCGGGCCGAGGTCGTGGCGTGGCTCGGTCCGCCCTCGGTCGCGCTGACCGACGAGCTGACCG
>CAYUOL010000144.1:1847-14983 GCA_964446345.1 uncultured Iamiaceae bacterium
GCTGACCGACGAGCTGACCGGTGCGCTCACGGGTGACCCGACCGGTGACCGCGCGGGCGTGCCGCGCTCGATCGAGCGCGCCACCGTGTTCGTGCTCGACGGCGCCGCCGAACCGGCCGACGTCACGGCGCCGGATCTGGTGGTGCTGCGCGCCGACGACGGCGGCGACGAGCTGCAGCGCCTGGCCCGCCGCGAGCCGGTGGTCGCCTTGCTGTGGACGGCCATCGGCGCGGTGGCGTCGCCCCGCGACCGGCGCGTGCACATCCAGTACCGGCTGCAGAAGGGCATGGGCGATCGGTCCCCGGCGCACACCGTCGCCGCCGAGTTCGGTCTGCAGCCCGACAACGTCCGCCAGATCGACCACCGCGTGCGCCGCAAGGTCCGGGCGCTCATCGAGCGCGACGAGGTGTTCGCACCCCTGCGAGACCTGTACTGGCTCGCCGCCTGAGGGGCGACGTGCGGGGCTGACCTGACGCCCGACCGAGGGGTGATCCGGTCCCGCGGCACCGTGGCCGTGCCTCGGTAGGGTGAGTCGATGACCGAGGACGCACCCAGCGTGACAGCACCCGGCGAGACGGCACCCGGCGAGACGGCACCCGGCGAGACGGCACCCATCGCGACGGCACCGTTCGGCGCCACCGGCCATCGCAGCTCCCGGGTGATCTTCGGGGCGGCGGCGCTCGGCTCGATGCGCCAGGACAAGGCCGACGAGATCCTGGCGCTGCTGCTGCGTCACGGCGTGAACCACATCGACACCGCCGCCAGCTACGGCGAGTCCGAGCTGCGCGTCGGCCCGTGGATGGCCGAGCACCGCGACGACTTCTTCCTCGCCACGAAGACGGGCCGGCGCCGGGGCGACGCCGCGCGGGCGGAGCTCGAGAAGTCGCTCACGCGCCTGCAGGTCGACGCGGTCGACCTGATCCAGCTGCACAACCTCGTCGAGGAGGAGGAGTGGCAGATCGCCCACGGGCCGGGTGGCGTCGTCGAGGCGATGGTGCAGGCGCGCGACGAGGGCCTCGTGCGCCACATCGGGGTGACCGGGCACGGCAACCGCATCGCCCGCATGCACGTGCGCAGCCTCGCCGAGTTCCCCTTCGCCTCCGTGCTGCTGCCCTACAGCTACGTCGGCCTGCAGGACCCCGCCTACCGCGCCGACGTCGACGAGCTGCTGGCGATCTGCGCGGCGCGCGGGGTCGCGGTGCAGACGATCAAGTCGGCGGCGCGCCGGCGGTGGCCCGCCCAGAGCGACGCCAAGAAGTTCAGCTGGTACGAGCCGATCACCGAGCCGGACGCGGTCACCCATTCGGTGCGCTGGGTGCTGGCCAACCCCCAGGTGTTCCTCAACACGACCAGTGACGCCCGCGTGCTGCCGGTGGTCCTCGACGCGGCGGCGGACCTCCGCGCCGCGGCGGTGCCGAGCGATGCCGAGCTCGACGCCGACGTCGCGGCGCTCGGGATCGAACCGCTCTTCGACGGCACCGACGCGCTCGAACGCATCTGAAGCAGCTGGTCGCAGGGCTTTCTCCGGCGCCCCGAGCGAGCGGCGCCCGAGCGCGCGAACATCGACGTCGCAGTGAGGGCGGACCGGGGGGTCGGTGATCATGGCGCGCGCCGTTCGCGAGCACACCACGTCGCGACACATCGCACCGCGGCGGGGCGCATCCCGGCGGGGCGCACCACGGCTGGTCACCCACCCGGTCGTGGCGCTGCTCGTCGTGCTCCTGGGCGCGGCGCCGGCGCTGACCGCCTTCGCGCCCGGTGCCGCGGCGCTGACGCCGATCGAACCCGACAACCGGCCGACCACCGTCGCCGGGCAGAGCAACGGGCAGCTGCCCGCATCGCTGCTGTTGCAGATCGCCCCGACGTGCGTCGCGCACCGGGATGCGGCAGCCAGCCTCTCGGCGCTCATCGCCGCGGCGGCCGCCGCCGGGGTGACCATCAAGCCGTCGGAGTGCTACCGGGATCTCGGCGGCCAGCAGTTCTGGCGCACCCACTACTGCGCGCTCGGGAAGTGCCAGATGGCGGCCGTGCCGGGCACCTCCAACCACGGGTGGGGCAAGGCCGCCGACCTCAAGGACCAGAGCGGGGGCCTGTCGTTCACCTCGTCGGCCTACGCGTGGCTCAAGTTGAACGCCGGGCGCTTCGGGTGGAACCACCCGGGTTGGGCAGAGCCGGGTTCGTCCGCGCCCGAGCCGTGGCACTGGGAGTGGGTCGGAGACGGGGGCACGAAGTACCCCGGCCTGGTGTACCCCACGCCCATGGGCACGGGGATGGTCGTCGGCGGCAACCCGATCGGGTCGTTCGACGCGGTGACGGTCGGCGGGCCCGGGCAGGTCGTCGTGAGCGGATGGGCCCTGGATCCGGACGTGACGGCCCCGATCAACGTGCACGTCCACGTCGATGGCGCACTGGTGGGTGACGCGCCCGCCGGCGTGGGTCGTGGAGACATCGCCGCGGCGTACCCGGTCTACGGCGGCGCGCACGGCTACGCGCTGGCGGTGCCCGCCGGCACCGGCGTGCACGAGGTGTGCGTCTTCGCGATGAACACCGGCCTCGGCAGCGTGAACCCGCGCCTGGGGTGCCGCTCGATCACGGTGACCGGCGCCCCGGTCGGCAGCGTCGATGCGCTGACGGTCGAGGACGCAGTCGCAACGGCCACGGTGCGCATCCGCGGTTGGGCACTCGATCCGGACAGCCGCACGCCGATCGCGGTGCACGGCTACCTCGACGGCGTGGGCGCCGCGACGACCGCGTCCTTGCGCCGCGACGACGTCGCGGCAGCGTTCCCGGGCTTCGGCGCGGCGCACGGGTTCGAGTGGACCGCGCCCGTCGCCCACGGCCACCACCAGGTGTGCCTGTACGCGATCAACGTCGGCCCGGGGCAGCACGCGCCGCTCGGATGCCGCTCGTTCGCGGTGGACCGCAACCCCGTCGGCCGGCTCGACGACGTGCACGTGTCGGCCGCCGGCGTGGTCACCGCCAGCGGCTGGGCGGTCGACCCGGACACCGCCGCCCCGGTCGATGTCCACGTGTACGTGGACGGCGCCATCGCGAGGGCCCTCCCGGCCGCGTCGCCGCGCGCGGACGTCGCATCCACGCGCGCGGGCTACGGCGCGGCGCACGGCTTCGTCACCGACTTCGCGCTGGCCCACGGGACGCACACCCTCTGCGCCTACGGCATCAACCGCGGGGCGGGGGACACGAACCCGCTGCTCGGGTGCCGCACCGTGCAGGTCGACCTCAACCCGGTGGGGAACCTCGACGCCGTGGCCGTCGCCCGTGATGGCACCGCCACGGTGGCGGGCTGGGCGCTCGACCCGGAGTCGACCGCGCCCATCGACGCACACGTCTACGTCGACGGTGTGCGGGTGGCGATGGGGCCGGCCCGCGAGGCGCGGCGCGACGTCGGTGCGGCGTTCCCCGCCTCGGGCTCCGACCACGGGTTCGCCTGGCGGGTGCCGCTGAGCCACGGGCACCACGTGGTGTGCGCCTACGGCATCAACGTCGGCCGCGGCGACGCGAACCCGTTGCTGGGGTGCCGTGGCGTGCAGGTCGACCTCGATCCCTTCGGCTCGGTCGAGCCCGTCGACGCCGCGGGCGCGGGCCGCGTCGTGGTGCACGGCTGGGCGCTGGACCCCGATGCGGTCGAGCCCACCCAGGTGCACCTGTACCTCGACGGCGTCGGCGTGGCGATCCTGTCGGCGTCGCACCCGCGGCCCGACGTCGCCGCGGTCTTCCCGGGCGCCGGCGCCGCGCACGGCTTCGCCGCCGCCATCGCCGTGACGCCCGGGGCGCACCGCGTGTGCGCGTTCGCCATCAACGCCCGCGGCGGCACGGCGAACCCGCTGCTCGGGTGCGTCACGTTCACCGGCGGGTGACGGGTCGGCGCGCCGGGACCGATCGAACCGGGCCTGGCCGGGCCGATGATCGTCGCCTCGCGGTGCGGGTGGCGAGCCCCGACGGCATGATGGCGGGGTGGAGGCGAGCACCCCGACGCCGAAGGACGAGGCCGGCCACGAGCTGGCGCGCCAGGTGCTGCCACAGCTCGAGGACCTGCCCGGGGAGGGCTGGCAGGCCGACGACGACGAGGACGACGAGGGCGACGATCCTGCGCTCGGGGTGGGCGACCCGGCGGACGACCGTGGCGTCGCCCCGTTCGCGGGGGCCGCCGACGCGTGCCTGCCCGACGACTTCCCGGACGCCGACGCCGTGGCCGGGGCCGAGGTCAGCTTCTTCCACCCCGGTTCGGCGGGGATCTACGCGATGTCGACCGTGTTCGCCACCCGCAAGGCGTCCATGCGGGCCTGGACCGTGCTCATCCGGGAGGAGTTCGTCCACTGCTTCGTGGCATCCGTGGCGGCGGACGTCGAGGCTTCGGGGGAAGCGGACCTGCTGGGCCCGGTCATGCAACCGTCCGACTTCATCGTCGATCGCGGCGGCTTGCGGGCGGCCACGTTCGAAGCGGCGTTCGCCAGTGCCGGGGCCGACGCCCTGCTGCCGATCATCTTCCGCGTGGCGGTCCTGAACGCGGGCCGGGCGCTGGTGGTGGTGTGGGCCGTCGACCGGGGGGCGCCGGCCGCCTCCCGCGACTGGGACCACGTCGTCGAGCGCGTGTCGCTGCGTTGCGAGTGCGCGCTGCACTGACCGCGCGGAGCGCCCAGGGGGCCCGGCGAGCGGAGGGCCTCACGGGCGGAGGACGGCGAGCACGCGGTCGACGTACGCCACGGGGTCGGCGTCGTACGCGCCGGTGTGCTCGTCGCACGCGCCGACCCACTCGTCGGCGCGCAGGCGCGTGACGAGCTCGTGCTGGAGGTCGAGCGGCACGGTGGCGTCGGCGCGACAGCGGATCGCCAACGTCGGCACCGACCACGCGGCGACCCTCACCGGGTCGACCTCGCCGAGGTGCCCGCCGCCGCTCATGAGGGGGTAGGCCACGGGGAGGCCGACCCACAGCCACCGCGGCGACGGCACGACCTTGGTCGCGCCGAACATGAACACCTCGCGCGAGCTGAGGAAGCTCGAGTCGACGATCACCGCCGACGCGGGCGCGCCGGAAGCGACGGCGCGCAGCGCGGCGTACCCGCCGACCGAGAAGCCGAACACCACGGGCGGCGATCCGGTCTCGGCCGCCGCCCAGCGCAACGCCGCGGCGATGGTGTCGCCCTCGCGCTCGCCGCCGCCGAAGGGCTCGCGACCCGAGGCGTAGGCCAACTGCGGCAGCAGGATCCCGCGGCCGCTGCGCTCGTGCAACGTGTTCGAGAGCCGGCGCAGCCCTTCGCGATCCCCGCCGTAGCCGTGGGAGAACACGACCGGGGCGCCCCGTCCCGGGCACCACCAGCCGTCGAGCCCCGGGGCGGTGACGCGCCGCCAGCACGCGCCGAACGCGGCGGGTGGCTCGCTCGGGTCCGCGAACCGCTCGCCGTGCGCGGCGATGTACGCGGCGGCGCCCTGGCTCGCGACCCACAGCAGCGTCAGCGCGGCGAGGGCGCCGACGAGCACCCGCCGGCGCCGCGGGTGCGGGCGAGTGCGCGCGTCCGTTCTCGTCGCGCCGGGGGCGCCTGACGCGCGCCGGCCCCGGATCTCGCGCCTGCCGTCGTGCGCCGCCGCGTCGTCGTTCCGAGGGATGGCCGCAGCTTCGCACAGCCCCGTGCGAGGGCCTGCGTCGGCCGGCCGTGTCGGCCTGCGTCCGCGTGTCGGCTGGGGTGTCCGCCCTCCGTGGCCGTCCCGGGCAGACTGGGTCGATGACCGAACCCGTCGTCGTGTCCCGTGCCGTCGCCGCCCCGCCCGAGCTCGTGTGGTCGATGGTGTCGGACCTGCCGCGCATGGGGGAGTGGTCGCCGGAGAACACGGGGGGCACCTGGCTGAAGGGCGCCACGGGCCCGGCGGTGGGCGCGCGGTTCAAGGGCACCAACAAGAACGGCAAGAAGGCCTGGAGCACCTCGGTCGAGGTGAAGGTGTGCGATGCCCCGACGACGTTCTCCTTCAAGGTGACCTCGGGTGGGGTGTCCGTGGCGACCTGGACCTACGAGATCGCGCCGACCGAGAGCGGGTGCACCGTCAGCGAGTCGTGGCTCGATCAGCGCGGCTGGTTGGCCAAGACCCTCGGGGGTCCCATCAGCGGCGTGACCGATCGCAACAGCGAGCACACCCGCAAGGGGATGGAGGCGACGCTCGCGAACCTGGCGGCGGCCGCGGAGGCGGCGTCGGCGAGCGCCGCCGGCTGACCCGTCAGCCCGCGCTGTAGTACCCGGTGACGTCGCCGATGATCTCGACGGTGCCCTGCGCGTTGTAGAGCTCCAGGAACCCGTTGGCCGCGATCTTCGACATCACGAGGTTCGCGATCGTCTGCCCGGGACCGAAGTTCAGGTTGGAGGTCGTCGGGATCGGCCCCTGCGGGTAGACGCTGACGAAGCTGCCCTTCGTCCCCTGCGTGACCGTCGTGTTCATGATGAGCGCACCCGCGCCGGTGAACCCGCTGGCCTGGGCGACGTTGAAGGCCCGGGACATGCCCTCCTGCCAGTTGCCGGGCACGCCGAGGTGCGTGCGCGAGTCGAGCACCCGGGTCGGTGCCGCGAGCGGGTGGAACCGCAGGCCGCCGGGCGTCGGGTCGAAGGTGCCGACGACGTCGGCGATCACGTCCGTGGTCCCGACGTTGTTGTAGAAGGTCACCTTCCCGCCGACCCCGAGCTTCACCGTCACCAGGTTCGGGATCGTCTGGCCCGCGGCGAAGTTCACGTTGGAGCTGTCCGGTCGGGCGGCGCCGGTCGGGTAGAGACGCAGGAACGAGTTGTTCGAGCCCCCGGTCGCCGTCACGTTGAGCACCACAGCGGTCGCGGTCGCGCTGATGCCTTCGCGGCCGGTGATCTGGAGGTCGCGCTCGTTCGCGATGCCCTGCCCGAGCTTGGCGTTCCAGCCGCCGTTGGGTGTGCGCGAGTCGAGCAGCCGGACCGGGGTGATCGGGCGGAACAGGTCGCCCGAACCCGTGCCGTCGTCGAAGTACCCGACCAGGTCCGCGACGACGTGCACCGTGCCGACCGCGTTGGCGAACATGATCTGGCCGTTCGTCCCGACCCGTACGGTCGCGAGGTTCGGCAGCGTCTCGCCCGCCGCGAAGTTGAGGTTCGACCCGACCGAGGGCTGGGCCACGCCGGCCGGCCACGTCGTGAGGAACGAGCCGTTCGAGCCGTTGGTCGCGGTGAGGTTGACGATCACCGCCGACGCGGTGGCCGGGACGCCAGCGACACCGGCGACCGTCAACGACCGGGGGGCGCCGGCCGCGAGCGTGCCGTTCCACCCACCGGTCGCCGTGCGCGAGTCGAGCACCCGGGTGGGCACGATGGGGTGGAAGGCCCCGCCGCTCCCGGCGAACGGGCCCGTCACCTTCCGCACCAAGCGGTTCCCGTCGGTGAGCAACAGGTTGCCGCCCTTGTCGAAGCTGAGGGCCCCGACCGACCCGAGCCGCGCGCTCCGCGCCGGACCCCCGTCGCCGAGCCCGGCGGTGCCGCCGCCGGCGATGGTGCTGATGATGCCGCTCGCGTCGATGCGGCGGACCTTGCCGTGGCCGCTGTCGGCGACGTACACGTTGCCGACGCCGTCCACGAGCACGTCGTTCGGGTACACCAGCTTCGCGTTCGCGGCGGGGAGGCCGTCGCCGTCCGGGTTGGTGCCCTGTCCCGAGATGGTCGTGATGACCTTGGTGACGCTGTCGACCCTGCGCACCCGCGCGTCGTTCGCGTCGGTCCAGTCGGTGATGTACAGGTTGCCGGTGCCGTCGACCGCGGTTCCGTTCGGGAGGGCGAGCGCGGCCGACAGCGCGGGCCCGCCGTCCCCGAGCGTGATGCCGCCCCCCGCCACGCGGGTGATCGTGTGCGTCCCCGCTGCGTCGATGCGGCGCACGGTGTGGTTGCGCAGATCGGCGAAGTAGAGGTTGCCCGCGCTGTCGAAGCTCAGCCCGCTCGGGCCGTCCATCGTCGCCGCCGCAGCGGGACCGTTGTCCCCGCTGTTGCCCTTCACTCCCGTGCCGGCGTAGGTCGTGATGATCTTCGTGACCGCGTCGACCCGCCGGATGCGTTGGTTGAACTTCTCGGCGATGAAGAGGTTGTCGTTCGCGTCGACGGCGAGCGAGTAGGGCTCGATCGCGGCTGCGGTGGCGAGCCCACCGTCGCCGGGGACCGCCGCGCCCCCGCCGGCGAAGACGGAGATGATGTTCGTCCCCGCGGCGACCTTCATCACGCGATCGCTCGACCAGTCGCTCACGTACAGGTTGCCGGCGCTGTCCGCGACGGCGCGCGACGGCGACTCGAGCTGCGCCTGCGTCGCCGGGCCTCCGTCCCCCGAGCGTGAGAGGTACCCGTTGCCGGCGACCGTGCCGATCGTGCCGGCGACCACGGCGCGGACGCGGTAGTTGAACACGTCGGCGACGTAGAAGGTGCCGTTGGCGCCGGCGGCCAGCCCGGCGGGGTCGGCGAGCGCCGCGCTGGTCGCGGGACCGCCGTCGCCGGAGAAGCCCTGCGGACCGAGCCCGGCCGCGATCGCGATCATGCCGGTGGCCGTCGTGACCTTGCGGACGAAGCTCGACGTTCCCGAGTACTCGGCGATCAGCAGGTCGCCGGCCGAGTCGTAGGCCAGCCCCGAGGGCCCGTTGATCGACGCATTCGTCGCCGGCCCCCCGTTGCCCCCTGACCCCTGCACGCGGTTGCCGGCGACGGACGTGATCTTGCCGGTCGCGACGGTCACCTTGCGCACGATGTTGCCGCCGGTCTCGGCGATCAGCACGTCGCCGGCCGGGGTCATCTTCACGTCCCACGGCGTGTTGATGAACGCGGTGGTGGCGGGCACGTCCTCGGCGAGGGACGCGCCGCGGCCGGCGTAGGTCGAGATGGTCTTCGTGGCGGCATCGATCCGGCGGACCGCGTGGTTGGCGCTGTCCGCGACGAACACGTTGCCGCCGGCGTCCACGGTGACGCCGTGCGGATCCGAGAGCTGCGCGCCGGTGGCCGGCCCACCGTCGCCCGAGAAGCCGGCGGTGCCCGTCCCGGCGACGGTCGTGATCACCCCCGTGCCCGCCTTCACCATGCGGATCCGGCCCGACTTCTCGGACGCGTAGAGGTCGCCGGCGCTGTTGAACGCGAGGCCCTGCACCAGCCCGAGCGTCGCCGCGGTCGCCGGTCCGCCGTCACCCGAGTAGCCGCATCCACCGGCGCCGGCGACGATCTGCTGCTGCCCGCTCGACGGGTTCCCGGTCGTCAGGTCCAGGCGCCGCACCACGCACGCCCCGGAGTCCGAGTAGTACAGGAAGTTCCCGGTGCGGGCCAGCGCCCACGGCGCGGAGCTGATGGCCTTGGCGTTGCTCGGTCCGGGGGCGAACGACCCGGCGACGGTCGTGATGTCACCGGGCGCCGCGGCGGCGGGCGTCGTCGCACTCTCGACGACGGTGCCGATCGTGGTCAGCAGCCCGGCGACCAACGCGACGAGAGCGACCGTGCTCGTGACGCGCCCAAGGACGCGCTCAGGGACGCGCCCGGTCCGGTGCCTGCGATGTCCGCCCATGTCCGACTCCTCGAGCTCGCGACCCGCAACGACTCCCGCCTGCAGAACGACGCGAGCAAGTATGGCGCGAGGCCGCCGTGCCCGTGCCGCGCGTGAGCGGTGCCCCGCCACCCTCACGCGGTCGGGGTGTGGGCCCCGGGTGATCGGTACCATCCGACCGTGGAGCTCGAGCGGTCCGACGTCGTGGTGCTGCGGGCCGGCAGCGACGACGAGCGCCAGGCCGATGGCGCGCACCATGGCGGGGTCCCGGTCGATGCAGTCCCGATCGGCGTGACAACCCCATCGCCATCGCTCGACGGAACCTGGCCGAGGGGCTCCGGTGGGAAGCGGTGCGAGGACTCCCACGAACGGGCCGCCGCCCGACCCACGTCCACAGCAGGAGATCCCTCTTCTCTTTTCGGTCATCTTCAACCGTTGGCACCTCGTGGCAAAGGAGCGCGAGTGCGGCGGCGCCGGCGCGATCCGCCGCTTCGGTGCGCACCCACCGCGCGGCGTGGCACACGGTGGCAGCGATCGTCGCCCTCCCCGGCCGTCTCCGGGGGTCGCGCCCGCTCGTTCCCTCCGCGAACGTGCCACCCCGTGCCACGCGTCGCGGTGGGTCGCGGCGGACGACTCCAGTGCGCATGCACGCAACCGCGAGCGGCGTCAAGACGCCTTCGTGCCACTCCGTGCCACTCGGTGCAGATGGCCGAAAAGGCGCGTGGCCTCACCGGGCGGACCCTTCGCAGCCGGCGTCCGAACCCAGTCTCCGAACCCAGTCTCCGGAACCAGTCTCCGGAACCAGCCTCCGGAACCAGTCCTAGCCCAGGAGCTTGCCGAAGTCCTTCGTCAGCCAGTGCTCGGGGGTGAGGCGCACGACGACCGACTCCTCGGTGCTGGCGTTGTTGTCGGCGTACCAGCGTCCGAGCTCGGGGCCCAGGTAGCGGCTGGCCATCTCGAAGTCGTCGCGCTGGTGGTCTTCGATGACGACCGGACCCTCGACGCTGACGTACTTGTACGGCGGCTCCTCGGTCTGCACGGTGAGCGTCGCCCGTCCGGCAGCACGTAGGAGCTCCGCCTTCTTCGAGGTGCCGCTCATGCCGATCACGACGTCGCCGTCTTCGACGAGGTACCAGATCGGCGTCGCCAGCGGACCGAAGCCGGGCTGCTCGATCGCCAGCACACCGACGTGCACCTCGGCCAGGAACGCCTCGCGCTCGGCCTTGGTCATGAACCCCTCTGCCATGTCCGACCCCCGTTGGTCATCTCTTCGTCGAGGCGGCGACGGGTGGGTCGTCCGCACGCGCCCGCACACGCGGGTGACGCAGCGTCGCAACGCGTCGCAACCACCGGGCATTCCCGAGAACCGGTTCCGCGTGCGCGGATCTCGGACGCTCTACGCCACGGCCCTCCCGGCGCCGGTGGTCGCCGGCGCGTCGCTTTCCGGCATCGAGCGGGCGTCGCTGCCAAGATGTGACCGTGTCTGCGCACCGAGTGACGCTGCCTGCCCGACGTCGGTCGGCGTGATCCGGGGGCTGCTCCTCGATTCCGGCGACACGCTGGTCGGTCCTCGAGGCGGACGGTGGAACCCGCGGTTCGACTTCGAGGAGGTGCTGGTGCGGCACTGGCCCGAGGCGCCGATGCACCGGTTCGGGGAGGCCGCGGGCGTCGGCGACGAGCTCTTGGCCACCGCTCCCGCGACGCCGTCGCGCGACGACTACCACCGGGTGGTGCTCGGCGCACTCGGACTGCACGAGCCGTCGGCGGCGTTGCTCGCCGAGCTCGATCGATCGCTGCCTCCCGAAGCCCTGTTCGAGGTGTTCGACGACGTGGAGCCGACGCTCGCCGCGCTCCGTGCGCAGGGCGTCAGGATGGCGGTGGTCTCCGACAACTGGGCGACGTTGCCGGACCTCTACGAGGCGCTCGGGCTCGCGGCGCACTTCGACGCGTTCGTGGTCTCCGAGGTGCTCGGCTGCACCAAGCCGGATCCCCGCATGTACCGCGCCGGCAGCGATGCGCTCGGCCTCGAACCGGGGGAGTGCCTCTTCGTCGACGACGATCCCGAGCTCGTGCGCGCGGCGGTGGCACTCGGCTACGAGGGCGCCGTGATCGATCGCCGCGGTGGCGTCGAGGCGCCGGCCCTCCGCGTCATCTCGTCGCTCGCGACCGTGCTCGATCTCGTGGGGATGGTGGAACCCAGACGTGACGCTGGCCCTGACGCCCGGCCCTGACCCCGACCGGGACCCGCGACCATGACCTGGCCGGGACCCGCGACCATGACCCCGCCGATCAGAGCCGTTCGCGAAGGATGCGTCGCACGCCTTCGTGCGACAGGCCGGCGGCGTCGCCGATGCGGCGCAGGCTGTGGCCGTCGGCGGCCGCCTGCACGATGGCGTCCTCGAGGCGGGCGCGTGCCGTGGTCGTCGCGTCGGCGCGGGCGCGCACACGTGCCAGCGCCGCCGGTTGGTCGTCGCCGTCGACCGCGGTGGGCCGCATCAGCGCGTCGGTGGTCTGGACTATCGCGAGCGGTGACGGCGGTTCCTCGCCGAGCGCGGCCAGCACCATCAGCCCGAGCGACAACGCCGAGATCGTCCGGGCGACGTCCGCCGCATCGAGCGAGGGGTCGACCAACCCCGCCGCCTCGGCGTCGTCCGTCGCGGCGGCCATCGCGTCGACGTAGAGCTGCAGCCCGCGACGCAACGTCGCCGCCACCGCCGGGTCCCGCCGCGCCGTGACGATGGCGTCGAGCAGCAGCAACGTGCGCGGGTCGGGACGCCGCACGAGCGGCCGGCGGAGGACGGCCGGCAGGTTGCCCGACGGCAACGACGCGGCGGCCATGAGCGACTCGGAGAAGTCGTCCACGCTCTGCAGGCCGACGGCCTCGATGAGCAGGCCGAGCTTGCTGTGGAAGTGGGCGTACAGCGCGCCGGTGGTGACGCCGGCGCGCTCGGCGATCCCCGCGACCGTTGCGTCCTCGTACCCCCGCTCGGAGAACTCGTCGATCGCCGCGGCGATGAGGGCGCCCTTGGAGCTGGACCTCCCTGCCGTCCCGGCGGGGATGGCGGGGATCGTGGTGGTGTCGGTGGTCGCCATGACGGCGCCGTCAGGCGCCGGCAGGGGGCGGTCGACGACTTCCAGGCGTCCGGGCTCAGCGCAGAGTATGGCTTTCATCGGGTCTCCGGGGTGCCGCTCTCCGGTCGGGTACAATGGCGGCAGGGTTGGTGCCTTGGCCTTCACGCTTGTCTCACCCACCCGCGCCCGTCTAGATTGCTGCCGGCCTCGATGGGCCCGCATCGGCCCCGGCAAGGGGTTCGCGGGCAAAGGCTTTGTCGATCAAACAAGACTGTTCTCAGGGAGGAAGTATCATGAAGCTCGCAACTGTAATGTTAGCATCCACAGCGCTGGCTGTCGCGTTCTCGACTGCCGCACTTGCCGATACCAAAGGCAAGAAGATCGCCTTCTCCAACAACTATGCCGGCAATTCCTGGCGCCAGGCGATGTTGAAAAGCTGGGAAAAGGTCACCGGCCAGGCGGTGAAAGACGGCGTGGTGGCGGAAGCGACGGCCTTCACCACCTCGGAAAACCAGGTGACGGAACAGGCCGCGCAG
>CAYUOL010000145.1:0-14949 GCA_964446345.1 uncultured Iamiaceae bacterium
CCGGTTCCGCCTCGGGCTCGGCACCCAGGTCCGCGCCCACATCGAACGCCGCTACAGCGCAACCTTCGACCCGCCCGGCCCCCGCATCCGCGACTACATCGGCGCCGTCCGGGCGTGCTTCGACGCGTTTCGCGGCGCCTCCCCGCTCGACTACCACAGCGACCACTACGAGCTCACCCTCCTGCCACCCATCTGGTCCCCCGGGCCCATCAGCGCGCCGGACCCGCCCATCGACCTCGCCGCGGTCAACCCGTGGATGCTGCGCCTCGCGGGCCGGGTCGCCGACGGGGTCCACGTCCACCCCCTCAACACCCGCACCTACCTCACCGACACCGTCGCACCGCAGCTCGCCGCCGGCGCGCAGCTCGCCGGCCGCCACCTCGACCACTTCGAGATCATCGTCCCCGCCTTCCTCGTCGTCGGCGACACCACCGACGAACGGGACAGATGGCGCGAGCTCGCCCGCACCCAGATCGCCTTCTACGGCTCGACCCCCAACTACGCGTTCATCTTCGATGACATCGGCCACCCCGGCACCACCGCCGCGCTGCGCGACCACCAGCGCGCCGGCGACATCGCCGGGATGAGCGCCGTCATCACCGACGACATCCTCCGCCACTTCGTCACCGAAGGAACCTGGTCCACCATCGCTGACGCCATCGCCGACCGCTACGCCGGCCTCGCCACCCGCGTCGTCAACTACTTCGGCGCCATCGCCTGGACGGAGGACCCCCAGCACCTCTCCCGCTGGAAGCCCATCGCCGAATCGCTCGCGGCCATCCCCTGACGGCGCGACCCCAACGGCGCCCCCCATGTCGCACCGACCATCGCCACCACCACCCCAGGTCATCGACCTCCCCGGCCAGTCCGGCATCACCATCCGGGCACTCGACTGGGGCGGCGACGGGCCACCGGTCGTGCTGTTGCACCCCAACGGCTTCTGCGGCGGGCTGTACGAGCCCATCGCCCACTGCATCGCCGCGGCCGCCCGCCCCATCGCCCTCGACCTGCGCGGCCACGGCGGCAGCACCGCGCCCGACCACCCCGGCGCCTACCGATTCGAGAACCTCGCCATCGACGTCCTCGAGGTCCTCGACCACCTCGACCTCCCCACGGTCGCCGGCGTCGGCGGATCTCTCGGCGGTGCCGTTGCCATCCTCGTGCACCGCCTCGACCCCCAACGCTGGACCCGGCTACTGCTCGCCGAGCCCGTGGCATTCCCCACCGACGCCTTCCCCCACCAACACGAGAACCCCATGGCCGCAGCGGCGCGGCGCCGGCGACCCACCTTCGCAACACGCGCCGAGATGACCGGCACCTACCGCAGCAAGGAACCGCTGTCCCAGCTCGCTCCCGAAGCCCTCGACGCCTACATCCGGTGGGGAACCACCGTCGACGCCAGCGGTGTGCACCTCGCGTGCCGGCCCGAGATCGAAGCGACGATCTTCGAGGTCTCAGCCGCCGCAGGCGGCGCCGCCCACGCCTGGGACCACCTCCCCGACCTGACCTGTCCCACCACGATCGTCGCCGGCGAGCACACCTTCCTGCCCGACATCTTCGCCGCCCAGGCGAAGCGAGCCCGTGCCGACCTCATCACCGTCCCCGGCGGCCACTTCGTCCTGCACGAGAACACCACCCGCGGCGCCGACCTCATCGCTCGCGAAGCACTTCCATGACGAGAGACCGGATCGAGTCGACCGGTGATCACTCGACGCCCAGCGGTGGAAGTCCCTGGTCACGGCACCAGCAGGCTCGTCGGGTTGGTCCCGAAGTGGCCAAGCTCGGGCGATGGCCTACATCATCGAACGCAAGGACCGCTTCTACGTCGTCGCCTACGACGGCCTCGACCCGCTCACGGGCAAGGAGCGACGCCGATGGCACCCCGCCGGCGGTGACCGCCACGAGGCCGAAGCCATGGCGGCGCGCATCGAACGCGATGCCGCCGGCACCGCTCCACGCCGCGGCGGACCCGTGCACCTCGGCGAGTTCCTCACCGACACGTGGCTACCGACCAAGCGTCGCCACGTCCGGGCATCCACCTCGTACCGCTACTCGTGGATGGTGGACAACTACATCAACCCTTCCATCGGGCACGTCCCGCTCCGGCGCCTGCGCGCCGACCACCTCGACGGCCTCTACGACCAGCTGGCCACCACCGGCGGACGTCACCGCACCGGCCTCGCTCCCAAGACCGTGCACGAAGTCCACGTGATCGTCCGGTCCGGCCTCGACCTCGCCCGGCGCCGCCAGCTCGTCGACAGCAACGTCGCCCATGCTGCCAACGCCCGCCACAAGCGCCAGACCCGCACGGTTCCCCGGTCCTGGACCGCCGCCGAACTGGCGTCGTTCCTGGCCTCGGCTGGCCACCACCGGCTCTACCCGGCGCTGCACCTCACCGCCTGCACCGGCATGCGCCGCGGCGAGGTCGCCGGGCTCCGCTGGTCGGACCTCGACCGGGCCAACCAGCGCCTCTCGATCAGCCGCACCCTCCAGAGCATCGCCGGTCAGCCTGTCGAGGTCCCCGTCAAGACCCGCACCAGCCGCCGCTGCATCGACCTCGACGACGCCACCATCGACGTGCTCGCCCGCTGGCGGCGACGCCTCGCCCGAGAAGGACTGCCCCACGGCGCAGATGACTGGATGTTCGTCAACACCGGCGGCCGGTTCGTCAACCCCGAATCGCTCAGCCAGCTCTTCGACCGCCTCCAGCGAGCCATGCCCGACCTGGCCCGCATCCGGTTCCACGACCTCCGCCACACCCACGCCTCGCTGCTCATCATGGACGGCGTACCGGTCAAGGTCGTCAGCGAACGGCTCGGCCACGCCAACGTCGCCTTCACCATCCACACCTACCAGCACCTGCTCCCCGGCATGAGCGCCGCCGCCGCGCAGCAGTTCGCGGCGCTCCTCGCCGCCCACGCCCGGTAGACGTCTACCGGCACGACTCCAGCGAACGCCCAGGTCAGCGGGCCAGGTCCCGCCGAGCCGGTAGATCACCCGGTAGACGTCACCCCAGACAAGCAGCAGGCCCCACTCCGAAAAGTGGGGCCTGACCTGCACATTCAGTTGGTGGCGGGGGCAGGATTTGAACCTGCGACCTTCGGGTTATGAGTAAGATTCCGACCCGTACCATTGCGTGCCGGATTGTGGCGTTGACCTGGGCTTCTTCGCCTCGACCTTGAGCCATCGTACCATCCGGTGACCCGCCGTTGCCGCGGGTTCGGTAGAAGACCCGGTAGAAGCCGCGGGCCAGATTTCGTGCCCACCGCACGGTCGCCGCCATGCGGCCCGGAGTGCCAGCACGTGCGCCGAGACCGGCACAGAGGTCCGACTCTCACTGATCTTCGAGTCGGTGCAGGGCTCCCGATCACCTACCAGCGGATCGAACACGTGATCGCCGAACGTACGATCGACTACCATGACTGTCACAGGGGTTGCGCATGATCTATTCGTGAACCATCTGGCAGGCACCCGTCAGTGAGCAAGAGCAATCGCAAGACACACGGTCGCACGGCCCGCGTCGAGCGGGCTGGCGTGCTCCACTGCGCCCGCGTCGTCAACGAGATGAAGCACGTGTGGCGCGAGCGCCCAATCTCCGACGTGGGAATCGACGGGGATATCGAGATCGTCGAGCCGGCCACGGAGACGCCGACGGGTCGCTTCCTCTTGGTCCAGGTCAAGGCGCGGAGCGCGGTCGATCAGGACGCATCGGGGAACCTCAAGTTCCGGTGCACGGCCGCGGACCTGGAGTATTGGCTGAACGTGGGCGTGCCTGTGCTCCTCGTGATCGTCGATGTCGAGGCTTCACAGGCGTGGTTCAAGAACGTCCACGAGTGGTTCAACGGCGACATCGCTCGCCGACGGAGCCGGAACGTCGTGTTCCATCCGACCGAGGACCGCTTCGATGCCTCTGCCGCGGACCGCCTGCTCGGTTGGGCCGTAGCGGAGAGCGGTCTCTACATGGGACCTGCCCCGCAACCGGAGACGCTCTTCTCGAACCTGCTCGCGGTGGAGCATCGGTCCGACAGCGTCTTCGTCGCGCCCACCAAGGTCCGACGCTGGCGAGACGCGAATGACCGGTTGCGGGAGGCAGGTCTACCCCCGGTCCACGACATCGCGTGGCGCGATGGCCTGCTGTGGTCCTTCCGTCCGTTGGATCGGCCGCCGCTCATACACCTCGTCGAGGGGGCCATGGACCGACTTGCGACCGACGAGCTCGAGACATCGCATGCCGACGACGACCAGCGGCTACTCGTGCGACTGCTGGGTGGAACCCTCAAGGAACTACACCGAAGCGACCTCCGAGAGGACGAACGACACCGGTACCTGTACTTCCGTGCAACCCAGGACCTCGCCGCCTGGCGAATAAAGGTGGGGCAACGCGGCGGAAAGGGGCGTGAGGTGTTCGGACCGCGACTCGACCAGGAAACCGGCACCCGGCCCGTCTACTACCGGCACTCCGCCGTCGAGCACCAGTTCCTCCTGCTCGAGGAGGGATGGTTCCTTGCTCTCAACCCCACCTATCACTACACGCGCGATGGCCAACGCCCCTCCCGCTTTGCGGCCGACTACCTCAAGGGGATCAAGAAGCTGGAGGGTCACGAGGCAGTCAGGAGCTCCGTCCGATTCTGGGCGGACTACTTCAGAGGCGACGTCAACCTCTTCGCTGAGCCGGATCAACGCCTTCGATTCGGGCTCCTCGCGAACGTCGATGTCGATCATGGAATCGACGATCGATCGTGGGGCAAGCTGCCACAGGAGGGGCCCAAGGCGGAGCCTCAGGCGGGTTCGCTCCTGGCGCTGCACGAGGAGGCGAGCTGATGCGCGGCATAGTCCTGGAGGAGCCTGAACTCGAGTTCGGCGCTGGCGGCAAGCACGTCGATCCGCGCTTCGGCATTCGGCTGCATGGGCCGCTGGATGCCGCCACCCAGCGCGCTCCCGAGCGGATCCGAGTGGGGTTCGTCGGCCCGGACGCTGACCTCAGTGGTGCCCGCGGATGGCTGCAACGCGCCCGTGAGCCCATCGCCGCCAAGGAGGCCAAGACGTGGCGGCAGGCGAACCTGTTCCCCGAGTTTCCTGGGTTCAACCAGGACCAGGCGTTTCGCTCGATGCTCGTGTTCGAGGAGCGAACCCAGCGCCCCATCTCTGCGAAGGTTCTCCGCCGCCTGCGCGGCCTGACCCCGGCTGCGGCGGTCCAGGCAGCCGTCGAGGCATACCTTGCGGAGATCGAGTGGCTCGCGCTCAACGAGCGGTGCGACGTCATCGTCTGCACGCGCCCCGAGGTGCTGGATGAGACGGCGGTGAGCCCGGAGGAAGTGGATGAGGACGAACAGGTCGCCGACACTCCGCCGCCTCTGCTCCCTGACTTCCACGACCAGCTGAAGGCTGCCGCCCTCCGGTTCGGGCAACCGCTGCAGATCATGCGACCGCGCACATGGGGCGAGAAGGCCAAGCCCCCTCCTGGCGTCAAGCGACGAGCTGTGCAGGACGAGGCCACGCGGGCGTGGAACCTCCACACGGCGCTCTACTACAAGGCGGGCGGCGCTCCCTGGCGGCTCGTTCGCTCGTACGCCGACACGACGACCTGCTACCTCGGCATCTCGTTCTACCGCTCGGCAAATCAGCAGAGCGTCCACACCTCCGTCGCCCAGCTGTTCAACGAGAAGGGCGAAGGGATGGTCGTGAGCGGCGGCCCTGCCGCTGTTCTGAAGGACGACCGTGCCCCCCACTTGTCCGAGGCCGACTCGCACGACCTGGTCACCAGAGCCCTGGACGCCTACAGAAGTGAGCACCTGACCTTTCCGGCTCGCCTCGTCGTCCACAAGAGTTCGCGCTTCACCGCTGAGGAACGAGCCGGCATCGAGGAAGCGGCCGAGGACGCGAGAGTCGACCTCGTCGAGCTCGTCTGGGTCTCACGACAACACCCGATCCGTCTCTTCCGACACGGCGAGCGGCCGCCTCTCCGCGGAACGATGCTTAGCCTCTCGAGGGACCGGCTGCTCCTCTATACGAAGGGCAGCATCAGCTTCTACGGGACCTACCCAGGGATGTACATCCCGACCCCGTTGCTGCTCCGCCCCGTCGAGGGAACCGTCGATCCCGGCCGGCTCGCCGCAGAGACGCTCTCTCTCACCAAGCTCAACTGGAACCAGAGCCAGCTCGACGGGCATCTGCCGATCACGCTTCAAGCCTCGGCGAAGGTCCGCGCCATCCTGCGCCACCTCCCGGTCGAAGGCGCGACCGCCCGCCAGTACGCCCACTACATGTAGCGATGCCGGTGTGTTGCGATTCGTCAGGACACCGACCAGAGATCGTCCATCGCTCGTGTGCCGGCGACGTATACGACGCGGTCAGCTTCAAGGTGTGGATCCAGCCCGACGGCCAAGTGGTTCGCCTCGTAGTCGTTCAGACGAAGGCCGACGCGAGGCCATTCCCCTCCCTTTGCCTGGTGGACCGTCATGCCCGGCACGGATCGTGACGATGCGAGTCGTTCGGCGAGGAGGTGCAGCTTCTCGACTCGATCCGCCTCCGATTCCGCGTCGAGTCGGCGGAGCTGTGCTGGCGAGCCGATACGGCGAAGTTCACTCCGCCAACGGTCGAGCGCACCGGCCGTCGGTCCTCCGTGGTCCAAGAGGTCTGACACCATCCCCGCAGCCGCTGCTTCCAGCTCTTCCTGCGATACGACACCAGCCAGACGTAGGAACGCATGAGCGTCTGAGATGTAGACCGCCGGGCGGCCGAATCGCCGCATGGTGACATGGTCGAGGAGAACGAGGAGAGCAGCATCCGTCTGGTTGCGCACGGTGCCGAAGGAGAGCGGCAGGACCATGCTGTCGCAGCCCCAGAGCGTCTCCCACTCCGACGCCAACACCACATCGCACTTCTCGGCCACTTCCGCACGAAGCGAGCAAGGAGCCCGGGACCGTAGAAGCGCTGCCTGCGCTCGCATGTGCTCGGTCCGGAACCGGAACGAGGTTTGGACGTCGACCCGACCGAAGCCAGCATCCTGGAGCTGACGCCCGGTCGAAACCGGGTCGGCTCCGCGGAACTCGTACACGGCCTGCCATGGGTCACCGATGAGCGAGACAGAGATGCCCGCGTCTGCAGCGAGACTGACCACGCCGAGGTCGACCTCGTTGCCGTCGAAGACCTCGTCCACGATGATCGCTCGAGTCGTGCGACAGAGTTCGTCGCCGAGCGCGGCGCGGAGTCCAGCATCTTGGAGGGCGATGCCCAGGATCTCCCGAGCTTCGAGGTGACTGCACCGTCCTGCCTCGAAGTGCTCTCGGAGGTCCCCGACCGTGCCGATCCGGGTGATGGGTATGCCTCGGTGCCGAACCGATCTCGCCAGTACAGCTCCGTCGCGAAGGACTGGTCGCGCCGCGTACTGGCCGTCGGTGAGGCGTCGCACCCCCTGCCACCCGCGCCACGAGTCCTCAACCGTCAAGCTCGTGTGCCCGTTCGGCCACTGCACGGACCCTGAGCGAAGGAGCCACTCGACGAGGTCGACGTGAAGCGCGTCGAGAGTCATCGCTCGGTGTGGCCACGAAAGGGCCGACGGACCCCATCGACCGCGGATACGTCGTTGGAGCTCGGCAGTGGCGGCGCGGGTGAAGCTCAGTGCGAGGCATCGCCGATGGTCACCCCTGGGGTCGTACCGATGGAAGCCGAACCGCTCTGCGGCGATCGTTGTCTTTCCACACCCTGGGGAAGCGACGACGAGTAGCCGGGACTCGGGACTGCAGGCAGCGGTGAGTTGCTCAGTCGTCAGGGATGAGCGCGGCGGCATCTTCTTGCGCCTCCGGTCGGTCGCCAAGGAGGAAGTCGAGGAGGCCAGTGATCGCCGTGGGGACGGCGACGTGATGACCGGCGTCGAGGTTGATCTTGATGCGATCGGCCAGGGCCAACGCCAGTTCAGCTTTGCGGTCGCTGGCTGTACCGCGGAAGAGCTCGTCGACGGACTCCGCTGTGATCCCTTCGGCAGGAACAGCGAGGCCGACATCACCAAGGGCATCCTCAACAAGACCCTCGTTCCCTGTCACCAGACTCGGCTCGAGGGTGGGGGCGCTGTGAAACGCCTGGAAGACCTCGGCATCGAACGTTTCGATCCAGGCGGGCGGGCTGTACGTGGTCATCGGATCTCGGTGATCGGTATCTCGTAGTGCGGCGACTCGTTCGCTGATCTCGTGTCCAGGAGTTGCGAGCACGTCGACCATCCATCGACCGACCTTCGACCCCATCGGGACCACGGTGAGCGCGTCGATCATCCGTTGCTTCACTTCGTCCTGTGCTGCCCACGCCCGGCCAAGCTGCCGGAAGAGGACCGCTTCCGTGACGCCTTCCACGAGGACCACCCGACTGGCGAAGATCGATGCTGATCGTTGGGCGTCCAGATGGAGCTTCATCATGCGGAGGGTCCGTTCCCTGTCATGCATGGGGACCGACCCAAGCGATCGGCTGCTGATCGCATCGCCGCTCCGGCGCATGACGACGATCTCCTCGGGTTCCGCTGCTGCGACGACCTCGCCAGCGTGGCTACTCAGGATGATCTGGAGCTCCGGTCTGGCTTCAACGGCCATGCGGAGGTAGCGAACGAGGCCGTATTGGAGCTGGGGGTGAAGGTGAGCCTCTGGCTCTTCGATCACGACCGTCACGTGGAACTGGTCAGGAAAGAAGGAGTCCTCTATCGATGCCGCCTCGGCGTCGCGTTGGGCAAGCCTCTCTTCTTCCGAAAGCTCCGGCTCGGCCACCGCGTCAGGGGTCTCCGCCAGCGGCACACCGTGCCGCGGCTCATCGTCGCCTTCTATCTCGGCGTCGAGGCCGAGGCCCGCCGGACCGCCAGTGCCTTGGGAGTCAGGAATCGCGGCCAGCGTGACAGCGATGTGCAGCAGGTTGACGTACCCGAGTCCTGACACCTCGAGGCGCCGCGCCAGCAGGCGATCGTCAATCGACCCGAGAAGCAGCTCGAGCACCCGCGCCAGGTAGGCGTCGTCGACAACTTGGCCACCGATAAAGGAGAACTGCTCGCTGACGCCGGCAGAGAGAGCGGTGAGGTGCGTGCGGATCCGGTTATTCACCGAGTCGATCAGGGCGTCTTCGCTGAGGCGTTCAAGGAGACGGCTGGCGAGTGAGCGGAGATCGGTAAGGCTGCGCCCTCCTGTTCGGCGTTGCTGTTCAGCCCGGAACAGCTCGATGAGCACCTGAGCTTCGCGGCGGGCAAGCTCATCGATCGGGTTCCGGTGAGCCGGGAGCAGGATCAGCCGAACGGCTTCCGCTCCCTCCGGGAGCGCGCCAGCCGGTGACGACCGCACACGGCCAAGGTTCCTCGTGAGATCGCGTGTCCAGGTCGGGGCGGTGGCCCCGGACGCCTGCAGGGATGTGCCCAATCGGCTCTCCGTGTCCCCAGCGGGAGCGAACTCGTACGCGACCTCGATCGTCCGCGGAGTCCTGTCGCTGAGGGTGGCCGTCGAGGGGTTCGTGAGTTGGGGGAACCGATGACCGTGCCCAAGGTACAGAGCGTCGGCGAGTGTGGTCTTGCCCGCACCGTTGGCCCCAACGAGCACGGTGAAGCGCCCAGGGAACGAGCACTCGATCGCCGACTCGGCGGCCGCTCGAAAGCCTTCGACCCTGACCCGGTTCAAGAACACAGCGCTACCTGGGGGCTCGTGGCGATGCGATTCGCCAGTGCCGCCACCTGTGCGAGCAGGGCGGTGGGGTCGCACCCGAGGTCGAGCGTGTGGGCGTGGATCTTGATGTCGGCGTGACGAACGGTGTGAGCAACCTCATCGGCATTGCCCTTGGCGTAGACGAGGTGACCGTCGTCGAGTTGCAGCGCTGTGCAGTACGCGAGCATCTGGTAGAGGTCCGCGTCGGGGAAGCCGGCGGGCTTCTCGACCTTGTACTTCGCGTCGATCACCGCTGCGGGTGCTGCGTCTCGGTACCAGACAAGGTCCGGGCGCATGGCGATCGCTTCATCGACGTCGAGGTGGTGTCGGTCCTGGGCTCGGGTCCATCCCCCGTGTTGTTTGAGCGACTCGGTGAGCGCAGCAGTCAAGAAGTTTTCGTAGACCTTGGCCATGTCGACCAGGAACCCACCCACGCGCACGGCGCCGGGCACCTGGTCGACGGCGTTGCGCCGCAACAGCACCTCCGCCAACCAAAGAGCCACGTGGTAGCGCTCGTTCAGGCGGTTCGGTCGCCATACCGGCAGAGAGCCTCCCTGCACCGGCGCGCTGACTTCAGCTAGCACCCCGCGGAGTCGTCGCAGCCTGGAGCGGACCATCGCATGAACGCCGGGGACGCGCAGGAGCAGTTCCGCCGCGCCACGCAGGAGCTGGTTCTCCGGGATGTCGACGGTGTGGTCGTCGTAGCGCACGAGAAGCGGGAGGGCGATTCCGAAGCGCTGCCTGAGTTGGTCTTGTTCGCGGAGTCGACCGCGCAGGACCGTGAGGGAGTCGTCGACGTCCGTGTAGCCCTGGAGAAGACCCGTCTCAATCGCTCGGTCGGCCTGATCGGCGAAGGCCTGAGCGAGAACGGGCACGAGGTCGTCCACCTCTGCGAGCGCTACCTGGTCGGCACGCCACCCGGGGCTCTTGGCGTAGCCAAGGAGGAACATCACCCGAGAGATGTGGACCTTGGGACGGATCCAGACGGTCACATCGCCGATCGTGACGACCCCTACCTTCGTTGACGGGCCTACCTCCCACTCTCTTCCTCCGACGCGGATCGCCGTGACAGCGCCCGATGCGGCCAAGGCATCGCCCACAACGTCGTCGAGCGGGCCGACGAAGGACTCGCCTCCTTCGCGGAGGTAAAGATCGGTCAAGACCCCGTCTCGTCAGCCTCGGCAACGGCCTGCACTGACTCGTCGGCGATCTCCTGATCGGCAGGCGCGATGGCCGACATCAGCGCGTCGAGTCGGTAGTGGCCGCGAACGCTCTCCCACTCCCCGTAGTGGTGCTCCTGGAGCAGCGGCAGGATCGAGGTCCGCCAGATGCGGTCGAAGCGTTCGGGCGAATGGGCGTCGGGCTCTGTGCTCTTCATGAAGTATGAGGGGCCGATGTGGAAATCGGGGTCTTCGATGCGCTGGTTCAGTCGGTCGAGAAGCCGGGCCGCCGTGTCGCCGAGCCCGTGGTGGGCAGACCACTTCGCGAGGAGGGACTTGGTGGGTTCCGCGTCGGGGGTGAGTTCCACGAACGCGAACCGACGACGCATCGCCGCGTCGATCAAGGCGATCGAGCGGTCCGCCGTGTTCATCGTGCCGATGAGGTAGAGGTTCTTTGGGAGGGTGAAACCTTCGTCATCGGCCGAGTAGAGAAGGTCGACGGCCTGGTCGCGGTACTCCAGCAGGAAGTACAGCTCGCCGAAGACCTTGGCAAGGTTGGCTCGGTTGATCTCGTCGATGATGAGCACGAACGCTTGGTCGGTGTGCTCGCGAGCGCGGTTCACGAGCTGTCGCAGCGGCCCCGCCTTCAGCTCGAAGCTGATCGTGCCCTCT
Organism: uncultured Iamiaceae bacterium; assembly: GCA_964446345.1. Lineage (GTDB taxonomy): Bacteria > Actinomycetota > Acidimicrobiia > Acidimicrobiales > Acidimicrobilacustridaceae > CAYUOL01. Next base: position 11,498 of record CAYUOL010000145.1, read on the forward strand.
CCCGAGCCGGGCGCGGGCCGGTAGCCCTCGAAGAAGTCCTCGTAGGTGTAGGCCGGATGGAACTGGACCAGCTTCACCTGCTCGGGCCCGACGAGGTCGGCCGCGAGCTTCCGTGCGATGTAGGTCTTGCCGGTGCCGGGAGGCCCGTAGAAGATCACCTGACGACGCTCGTTGAGGAGGTCACCTACCTCTCCGAGCCATGGATGATCGACGAACAACTCGGTGGCGAGTGCCTCAGTCGGCTCGGGGAGCCGTTCATGACGGGCAGACCGCACAGCCGACTCCGCCTCCGGGTCACCAGCATCCGGCTCCACGAGGGCGTCGATCAGCGCAAGGTCCGCAGTGAGGTCGAGGACCGTGCTCCCACTTTGGAGACGGGCGGGTAGCGGATCGGGCAGGCCCGCGAAGTCGACGGGCGCGTCGGCGTTGCGCCAGTCGACCGGGCGGCGGAGGTTCGATCGACCACCGTCGGAGTCCAGATAGGACCAGTCCCCGGTGACGTCACCGAGAAAGACGTGGGACTCGCTCGTGGTGAGGATGACGTCGCCCACGTTGAACTTGGTGACGAAGGCGACGATCTCCTCGATCTTGGCCTTCAGCTCGTGATGCTTCAGGTGGGCGTAGTCAGCCTTCGCCATCTCCTCCAGCTCCGCAGCGGTGACCGCTGCCCGCGGCGCTCGAAGCTGGGAAGCAGCCAGGCTGCAGAATCCCTCGGCCAGCCACTCGGGCACAACGTTCACGCCAAGTACCGATGAGCCACGCACCAACCACGCGCGACGCTGCGCCGGCTTCGAGGACTTCTCCCACTCGCGGTAGGCGTGATGGGCGGCGAGACGGAACGATTCCGGGTCCGGGTACTGGTCGAGTGCCTGGCGGCCCGCCGGGGTCACCGCCCAGACGCCGTTTCCGTCCTTCGTCATCCAACCGGCCTTGACCATGCCGACACTGGTCCACAAGAAGCGGGTCTGCCACCAGGGCCGATCGTTCTTGGCAGGCTCGCTCTCGTCCGGAGTCGGCTGCATCGCTGACTCGAGATGATCGACGACCTCCTGACGCGTCCGGCTCTCGTGTTGGGCGAGGTAGGCCAGCCCCTCTCGAAGGAACTCCCCGACTCGCTGCTGGGTTATCGGCACGACGACCTCCGAATCTCGCCTCTCCAGCCACCCCGGGTCTCGCCGTGACCGCTCGACATCAGCTAGCTCTCTACATCCCGCAGACCGAGGGCATCGCCCCATGAGGTGTCGAACCACGATCCGTCCGGCCGGATGGCTTCCTCTTCCGGGAGGCCCTCCAAGACGGAGTCGACCTCTCGGGCAAGTCCGGCCACAGCTTCGCCTTCTCGCTCGCGAAGGAGGCCAGCCAGGCGTCGATGTAGACCGATCCGCACCCCGACAGCACCAAGATCGGCGGCCTCGATCGCCGCGGGCGCGACGCCGGCCAGGTCCGGGCTGCGGCCCACGTCGAGCGCCCGCAAGAACGGCGCGTAGTAGGCCTCGGTGAACCGGTCCGGGTCAACCTGCCAACTCAACGCGACCTCTGTGGGCTCGGGGTCGAGGGCGTAGAGCTGCATGGTCTGACCAGGCGGCGGGAACTGAGCAACGACCCCGCACGCGACCCATGGGGCAGCGCCCCCGATCGAGGCCACATTGCTCGCCTGCGCCTTCACCTTCGCCGGGAGATCGGACTCCATGCGGTTCGACCGGCCCTTCGCTTCCACGACCACCCAGCCTCCACGGCCCACCCCGAAGAGGTCCGGACGTTCCCGGCTCGGACCGAAGCTCACGCCATGGTGCGCGCTGTACCGATCAACGTGCATCAGCCGTGCCACCCCGAGGCGCTGCTGAGCGAAGACGCCTGCCATCGCCTGACCGAGCGAGTAGGAGAGGTTCACCTTCTCCGAGCGATCGAGTTCGGTCGCCAGCGCCGACCTGATCAGATGCCCGCCCCACTCCTGGCGGACGTACGCCGGGATCAGTGCAGACCGGTGCACGAACTCGGCGACCGACGCCCAGCCGTGACGCACCTCGTCGCCAGGCGCCCTCCCCGTGGTGAAGAGGGCAGCAGCGAGGTCCGAGTCGGTGAAGCTGGTGTCCGACCAGGCGGGAACGATTCCCGGAGCGAACCCAACGCAGCGTGTCGCCACTTGAAAGTCAGTCATGCGCTCGCCTCGGACCAGTGGCTTCGGTGAGGAGCGGGCGCTTGAACGCGGTCGATGCAGCCATCACACACGGTCGTACCAATCCAGGATGCGGTCCTTCGTGGCGAAGGTGCCATGAGCCTTGCGATCACGCTTCTCGAGGACGGGGAACTGATCGAGGACGTAGGCCAACTCGTCGCGGCTGAGGTCGTACACGTGCTTGGCCACGATGGCATCGATCTCCGCTCGAGCTTGCGCCCGCTCGCTCACGTCAGTATGAGCCTCGCGCGGGACGGCTCTCCCATCAGACACCGCCTCACACCACCCATGTGTGCTCATTGAGTTCCAGAACTTTGTCATATCTGGGTCGGTACAGATAAGAGGAAGTACCTGCCGGGCGAGTTGCGCCACTATGGGATCGTCTACCGTCATTCGAGGCATCGGCAGGCTATCGAGGATCGAAAGGCTCACATGCAGAGTCAGTCGCTTTCGAATTAGAAAGTCGGCAGTGAAGGAGTTGGCGACCGCTAGGAAGATCAGGTACTGCCACTCGTCCTCCTCATACGTAAATGTTGGCACTGTGTGACCACAGATAACCCCTGGAGGAACCAAGGTCGCCATAAGCGATCTTTCCGTGTCCGGCCGCGCGACGTCGCCGAAGGCGACGCGATACCTCCACACCCGATCCAAGACCTTGGCCGGAATGTCTGGCTCAGGCACACGCCACTGCGGGACGATCTCCTTCCCCGGCAAACCGAACTCCAGCGGTTCCCAGACTGCTGCCCTACCGCGTCCCGACCGGTATGCCTTGGCTCGATAGTCATACTGATCGATCATGCGACCCTCAAGGAGGGGCAGCCCGCCTTCGTGATCATTGAAGAGATCCCGGTCGTTACCCATGTGGATCTCGGCCGAGTACCGGCGATACGGAGCACCCGACACCAACTTGCCGAACGGTGGACAGGATGCGTACACCTTGGCCATCACTGATGCATCGGGCCCCACACTGACTTCACTGACTGCCAAAGAATCGGCCGACTGGTTCCTGATCGTTTCGACAGAGATGCGGACAGGTTGGGATTTTAGACCTGCTAAACCCACCTCATCTGAGATCCCAAAACCAGCCGCAAAATCGACGGTAGCACCTCCTCGCTGCGCAGAGTACATTGCGAAACGGGTTGTCTGGTCAACGCCAGGAAACCACTTGCCGGCGGTGTTAATCAGTCCAGCGATCACCTCAACTCGGCAACGTTCAAAGAGCTCATTTCGGATGGCGGCAGCGTTCGCGCCGTTGTAGAGGCCTGACGGAGTTACC
>CAYUOL010000146.1:0-14894 GCA_964446345.1 uncultured Iamiaceae bacterium
CGAGCTCTCGGACCTGCCGACCCACGTCGGCGTCGTCGAAGCCTGACGCACGCCACACCGACGACCGAAGGCGCCGCACGCGCCCGCGGACAACCTCCCGGCACCCGCTCAGTACCATGGCTCCGTTGTCGATGACGGGAGCGGGTGGTGCGACGACACGCACAGTGCGAGAGGACGATGGTGCGGCGCGTCGTGTCCGGCCTCGCGCTGGCGCTCCTCGCCGCCACCTGCGGCGTCGGCCTGGCCTCGGTCGGCGCCGTGGTCTCCGCGCCCTCCGCGCAGGCGCTGACGCCGTCGACGCTCAACATCAGCGGCGCGGCGGGCGTCCACCTGCAGCAGACCCGGTTCGCCAAGCTCGACCGTGACGGCGCCCTCTCGGTGCCGCTCCCGTTCGACCGCACCCTCTGGATCTTCGCCGACACGACCGGCGACGCGTTCTCGCTGAAGGGCTCCACCGCGTTCGCCGAGGGCAGCGATCCCAACCGCACGGTCGAGAACCTCAACGGCTACGGCGGCGTGCTGGCGCTGCTGCCCGAGGCGAGCACCACGTGCCCGATCGGGCAGACGACCTCGGCGTGGCCGACCAGCGCCGTGGGTGTGCCGCAGAGCGCGACCAAGACGATGATCATCATCTACTACCAGGCCAACTGCGCGATCCTCGGCACCACCTACTCGCTCCCCCGCACCATGGGTGTGGCTGTGCTCTGGTACGACGCCGTCGACCCCGGGGCGCCGATGGTGGCGAAGGTGCTGAACCAGAACGTCTTCCCCCTGGCGTCACGGGCGGGCGCAGGGGGTGTGCCCGGCTACGGCGCGGCCGCCGTGTACAACAAGGACGACGGCAACATCTACGTGTACGCCTGCGACTACAACGCGCAGGGCGCCGAGACGTGCCGCGTCGGGCGCACGTGGGCCGGCAACGTCGCAACGCCGTCGACCTACACCTACTACAACGGCTCGGCGTGGGTGCCCGACCCGTTCGCCGCCGTGCCCGTGGGCATCGGCGGGATCATCTCGGTCGGCCCGAACGTGCAATGGGTGCCGCAGATGAACCGGTACGTCTCGTCGAACATGCCGTACAGCTTCTCGAACGTCGAGATCCGCACCGCCCCGAACCCCTGGGGCCCCTGGTCCGCCGCCGCCACCGCCGACATCGGCGACTGCCACGGCACCGTGTGCCGCACGGTCTCGTTGCACCCCCAGCTCTCCTCGTCCTCGTCCCTGGCGGTCAGCTACGTGCCCGGGAACGTCGAGTCGCCGATGGTCGCGCGCCTGCCGATGCACATCGATCCGATCGGCAGCCTCGACACGGTCACCGGAGAGCCCGGCGCCATCCGGGCGACCGGGTGGGCGCTCGATCCGGACGTGTCGGCCTCGCTGTCCGTCGCGATCTACGTCGACGGACAGGGCCTCGCGTGGTTCCCGGCCAACGTCTCGCGCTTCGACGTCGGGAGCGGGTTCCCCGGGTACGGGCCGAACCACGGCTTCGACGTCGTCGTCCCCACGACACCCGGCGTGCACCAGCTCTGCGCGTTCGCGATCAACCAGGTGCTCGGGGCGGTGAACCCCCAGCTCGGGTGTCGTGACGTCCAGGTGCTCGCCCCACCGGGCGCACCGCAGAACGCGCGCGCCACCGCCGGCGACGCGCAGGCACTGGTCGCCTGGGATGCTCCAGCCTCCACGGGCGGCGCGCCCGCCGGCTCGCTCGCCTACGAGGTCGCTGTCTCCCCCGCCGTGGCGGGCAGCCCGTTCACCGTGCCGGCGGGCGCGCTGTCGACGACGGTGAACGGGCTCACGAACGGTGCCGGCTACTCGTTCACGGTGCGGGCCACCAACGCGGGCGGGACGGGCCCGTGGTCGGCGTCGACGGCGACCGTCGTCCCCACCGCCCGGCCGGGAGCGCGCTTCCACCCGGTCGCTCCCTTCCGGGCGATCGACACCCGCACCGGCATGTTCGGGCGGGTCGCGGCCGGATCGCCGCGCGACCTCCAGGTCGCCGGCGTCGCCGGCATCCCCGTCACGGCCACCGCCGTCGTGATGAACCTGACCGTGACCGAGTCCAGCGCCAACAGCTTCCTCACCGCCTACCCCGCCGGGCAGCCGCGCCCCGCGGCGTCGAACCTCAACTTCGCCGCCGGTCAGACCGTTGCGAACCTCGCGACGGTCCCGCTCGGCGGGGGCAAGGTCTCGTTCGCCACCGCCGTCGGCACGACCCACCTCATCGGCGACGTGGTCGGTTGGTACGACGACGGTGCCCCCGGGTCGGGCGGCGACCTGTACACGCCGACCGCGCCGGATCGGATCCTCGACTCACGCACCGGCGCCGGTTGGCTGGGACGCCTCGTCGACGGGTCGCCTCGCTCGCTGACCGTGGCCGGCTCCCACGGCATCCCGCTGACCGCCACGGCCGTGGTGCTCAACCTCACGAGCACGCAGTCGAACGCGAACACGTTCCTCACGGCCTGGCCCACCGGGCAGGCTCGACCGACCGCGTCGAACCTCAACTTCGCGGCGGGCCAGACGCTCGCGAACCTGGCGACGGTGGCGCTGGGCCAGGACGGCAAGGTCTCGTTCGCCACCGCGGTCGGCTCGACCGACGTGATCGCCGACGTCGTCGGGTGGTACGAGCCCGGCACCGGCGACCGCTTCCACCCGTTGCTTGCGCCCACCCGCATCCTCGACGACCGCTCCGGCATCGGCGGGTTCACGAGCCCGGTCGCCGCCGGTGCCGATCGGCCGGTCCTCACGGCCGGTGTCGGCGGCGTCCCCGGCGGGGCGACGGCGGTGGTGGCCAACACGACCGCCGTCCAGCCCAGCGCCAACTGCTTCGTCACGATCTACCCCGCCGGCGAGGCCGAGCCGAACGCGTCGGCCATCAACGTGGGCGCCCGCCAGATCGTCCCGAACCTCGTCATCACCAAGGTCGGCGCCGGCGGCAAGGTCAACGCCTCTGTCAGCACCGGCTCGGCGACGCTGCTGATGGACGTCAGCGGCTACTTCGCCCCCACCTGATCCCGCCCTGGCCACGACCCGAGATCTCGCGAGGATCCGCGTCGGAGACCGACGCCAGTGCTCGCGAGATCGCCCTGCGCTTACGCATTCGGCACCGCCTGCGGGGTGCGGTACTGTGGCGACCCGTTCGGACCAGGGTCCGGGCCGGTCCCGCCGACACCAAGACGGCGGCGCCGTGAAGGCACCGCAAGACCCAGTCACCGGGGTGTAGCGCAGCTTGGTAGCGCGCTTCGTTCGGGACGAAGAGGTCGTGGGTTCAAATCCCGCCACCCCGACTGCGACGCCTGACCTGTTCCACAGGTCAGGCGTTGTCCTTTTTCGCAACGGTCGCCTGACGAGGCGCACCAGAGCTCTCGTACCGCTTCTCGGTCGGTCGTAGCGCCATCGGTTCGGACCATGACGACGAGAACCTGGGCACTCCAAGGACACGACGCCGGGCGGGGTCTACTCTCCTCGCATGCACTTCGCGCGGGGGAACGCGGGATTCCGGTTGGTGCTCGCGTTCGGGTTCACGGCGCTGATCGCTTCGCTGGGTGCGGCGTGCACGCCGCCGGCAACGATCACGGTGTCACGCGCGGCCGACGACCATGACCCGGGCTCGCTGCGGGCCGCCATCGATCAAGCGAACACCGGCGTGCAGCAAGAGGTGATCAGCTTGCCCGCCGGCACGTACGACCTGTCGTCCTGCGACGCGTCGGGTCCCGAGGATGCGAATGCGACGGGGGACCTCGACGTGCTGACCTTCAAGGGGATCTGGATCGTCGGCCAGGGTGCCGGCGCCACGATCAACCAAACCTGCGTCGACCGGGTCATCGATGCGCACGGCACCGGGAAGCTGTGGCTCGTGAACGTCACCATCCGCGGAGGGCAAGCGACGGATGGCGGCGGTGGCGTGCGCGCCGTCGACTCGGTGGTGCTCGACCACGCGAAGGTCACGGACAACCACACCTACGGTCGTGACGGGCTGGACATGGAGTACCCGGTCCACGAGGCGACCAACGGTGGGGATGCCCGCGGGGGTGGCCTCTCGGTCGGCGGCGACCTGACTGCGATCAGCAGCGAGATCTCGCACAACACGGCCACCGGCGGCCACGGGGGCCGACCGTGTGTCGGGGCGGTGGGGAGCTACTCCACCAACGGCGGCAGCGCGTCCGGGGGCGGCGCCGACGTGATCGGCAAGGCGTCGCTGAGCCAGACTCTCGTCACCGACAACGCCGCGGCCGGGAACACGGGGTACTCCGTGTGCCGGCTCTCGTACAGCCCCGGAACCGGTGCGGCCATCGGCGGCGGCATCTCGGCCGCCTCCGTCACCGTCGACGTCTCGCAGGTGCTCCTGAACCAGGCGCAGGGCGCGGCCCTGATGGACTATCCGGCGTACGTCGGTCTCGTCGCCGGCGGCGGGGTCGCCGCGACCGGCACGGCGGCGATCACCGGGTCGACCTTCGGCCAGAACACCGCCTTCAGCGGGTACAGCAACCAGGGCGATCAGGGAGCGGCGAGCGGGTCCGCGGCCTGGTCGAAAGGTGCCATGACCACCGAGCAGTCGACGTTCGTCGCGAACGAGATCACGTCACAGGCGGGCCAGGTCCCCTACGGCGGTGCCTTGGCGTCGGGCACCTCGGTGTCCGCCAAGAACGTGACCTTCAGCGCGAACGTGTCGAACTTCCTGTCGAGCACGGTGGTGACGATCTCCGCTCCGACGGTCGATCTGCTCCACGTGACCGCGGTCGGAGACAGCGGCGCTCCGTTGTTCGCGGCGAACGCACTCGCCATGCGCGCGAGCGTCCTGCACCCCGCAGCCGGCATCGCAGGGTGCGCAGCCGGGGGCACCCGCACCTCGGGCGGTGACAACTGGGCGCACGAAAGCTCGTGCGGGCTCACGGCGCCGACCGACATCGTGGCGGCCCCCGCGACGGACCCGCTGCTGGGCCCGCGCCAGGACAACGGTGGCTCGACGGCGACGCACCTCCCACAGGCGGGGAGCCCGCTGATCGACGCGATCGCCCTTGCCCGCTGCACGCTCACGACCGACCAGCGCCTGGCCCCCCGGCCCTCCGGCGCCGGATGCGACATCGGTGCCGTCGAGGTCCAGGCCGCCGCGCCCGCCGCGGCGGCGGCACCCGAGGCACCGAAGCCGCAGCCGTCACCGCCGCCACCTGCGTCCGCGCCCGCGCCGTCGCCCACCACCGTGCCGGCGACCTTCGCTCCCGCAACGACGACACCGCCGACCGCCCCGAAGCCGACGTGGGCGCCGGCGGTACCCGTCACGTCGAAGACGAGCTGACGCCCAGACCAAGGTTCACGAAAGTCTCCGGGGCAGACCGCGAGAGACGCTGGTGCCCGACGGCGTCGATCACCCGCATGTCCGCGTCGAACGCATCGATGGCTGTCGCGGCGCCCTCACGGCGCTGCCGCGACGACGGGCTTCGGCATCCGCACACCGCCCTTCGACGCCGAACCAGGCGAGTGGCGCCGCCGACGACCCCTCGCGGTCACGCCTATGACGGTCGAGGGGGCTGGTTGCCGTATCGGTCGATGTGGACGACGTCTTCGATGGCGGCCCGCGTCGTGGGCCCGTACTTGCCCTTGGCCCAACCGATCGGGACGATGCAGACCGGCGTCAGCCCTCGCGGCAGGCCGAGCACGCGCTTGGCCACCGGCGTCACCGCGACCGGGAGCGTCTGGAGCGACGCGCCCAGGCCGACGGCCCGGCATGCCAAGAGCAGGTTCTGCACGGCCGGGTAGACCGAGCCGTAGTACGACGTCACCGAGATCCGCGGCCAGCCGATGGCCCGATGCTGCAGGTTGCTGCGGTAGCAGGGGACGACGAAGACGGGGAGCTCGTCGAAGTGCTCGGCCTGCCAGCGACCCGGCTTCGCGGCGCGGAGCTCCTGCTCGGTCGCGCCGCGGTTGTAGAGGGGCTCGAGCTTCGGGAACCACTTCACGTAGAGCCGGCCGAGGCGTTCCTTCTGGGCCTTGTCGGTCACCACGATGTACACCCAGTCCTGCGAGTTCGACGAGGTCGGCGCCTTCAGCGACAGCTCGAGCAGCTCGTAGATGAGGTCCAGGTCGACCGGGTCGGTGTGCAGGCGGCGCACGGCGCGCTGGGTTCGCATGGCCTCGGCCAGTGGCATCGAGAGGCGCTCCAAGGCCTCGGCGGTCGTCGGAGGGGTGAAGGTCGGGGGCGGCGTCGCGGTCATGCCACAGCCTCGCGCCACCACGGCCGCAGGCGCCTCGGATCGCCCCCGAGGCGAGGTCCGCACAGACTCGGCGGTGTCCCTCGCGCGCAACCCATCGCCGGCACCGACGTGCTCAGCGGCAGGTCGGCCGAGCGTGGCCGGCGGCCCGGCGTCGAGAGATGGCGCGGCGCCGGCGCCGCCCCGTCGGTCTGGCGGCAACGCCCGGTAGCCTCTCGCCCACCCCTGACGATCGGAGCTCCCGGTGCCTGACGACGTCCCCACCACCATGCGTCAGCTGCGATCGTTGATCACCGCTGACGGCACGCTCGAGCTGTCGATCGCCACCGTCGACACGCCGACGCCGGGCTCGGACGAGGTGCTCGTCCGGGTGGAGGCGGCGCCGATCAACCCGTCAGATCTCGGTCTGCTGCTCGCGGCCGCCGATGTGCAGAAGGCCTCGTCCTCCGGACCGGCTGACGATCCGGTCGTCACGGCGCCGATCCCCGAGCAGGCGATGAAGGGGCTGGCGGCGCGCGTCGGTGAATCCATGGCCGTCGGCAACGAAGGCGCCGGCACCGTGGTGGCCGCCGGCTCGAGCGACGGCGCCCAGGCGCTGCTCGGCCGGGTCGTCGGCTTCGCCGGCGGCGAGAGCTACGGCGAGTACCGCGCCGTGCCCGTGATGTTCTGCACGCCGCTCCCCGAGGGCACGCCCGCCGTCAAGGGAGCGTCCTGCTTCGTCAACCCGCTGACGGCGCTCGGGATGGTCGAGACGATGCGACGCGAAGGCCACACTGCGCTCGTGCACACCGCCGCGGCGTCGAACCTGGGCCAGATGCTCAACAAGGTGTGCCTCAGCGACGGCATCGCGCTCGTCAACATCGTGCGGCGCGACGAGCAGGCGGCGATCCTCCGCGAGATCGGGGCCGAGCACATCGTGGACTCGTCGTCGGCCACCTTCGCCGACGACCTCACCGACGCCCTCATCGCAACGGGCGCCACCATCGCCTTCGACGCGATCGGCGGCGGTCCGCTCGCCGGCCAGATCCTCAGTGGCATGGAGCGGGCGGCCAACGCGACGGGCGGCGAGTACAGCCGCTACGGCAGCACGGTGCACAAGCAGGTCTACATCTACGGCGGCCTCGATCGTGGCCCGACCGTGATCACCCGCGACTTCGGGATGGCCTGGGGGATCGGGGGCTGGCTCCTCACCCCCTTCCTCGGCAGCCTGGCGCTCGAAGACCTGCTGCGCCTGCGCCAGCGCGTGGTCGACGAGCTCGAGACCACCTTCGCCAGCCACTACACCGACGAGGTCTCGCTCGCCGGCGCGCTCGACCTGAACGCGATCGCCACCTACGCGCGCCAGGCAACCGGGCAGAAGTTCCTCATCCGCCCCACGAGCGCCTGACGCTCCGGCCGGCGGCGGTGCGGCGTTACGGCCACGGGGTCGGTGCGCCCGCGATCCATCGGCACACGGTCGATGAGTTCCGGGACTCGGGGTCGTCGGAGCGGGGCAGGACACGCGTCGAGCAGGAGGTCGAGATGAGCGCATGGACGAAGGACGGGTTGGAACGGCTCGACGAGCTGGTGGCGCGCCACGTCGCACCCGACGGCGTGCCGGGGGCCGCGTGGCTCGTCGCTTGCGGGGACGTGGTGCACGTCGGCGCCGCGGGCACCATCGACGGCTCAGCCGCGGTGCGGCGCGACAGCATCTTCCGCATCGCCTCGATGACCAAGCCGATCACTGCGGCGGCCGTGCTCTCGCTCGCGGAGGACGGCGTGCTCCGTCTCGACGACCCGCTCGACCGGTGGCTCCCCGAGCTCGCCGACCGCCAGGTGATGGTCGACCCGAGAGGCTCGATCGACGACACCGTGCCGGCCGTCCGCCCGCCGACGGTGCACGACGCGCTCACCTTCCGGCTCGGGTGGGGCATGGACTTCGCCGACTGGGACCGCCAGGTGCTCCCCGGGGCGATGGCCGCGGCGATGGGACTCGAGGTCGGGCCGCCGCAGCCCTCGAAGGCCCCACCGCCCGACGAGCTCGCCGAGATCCTCGGGCGGTTCCCCCTCGACCACCAGCCCGGTGAGAAGTGGCTCTACAACATGGGGTCCGACGTGCTGACCATCGTCGTGGAGCGCGCGTCGGGCCTGCGCTTCGGCGACGCGCTGCAGGAGCGGATCTTCGGGCCCCTCGGCATGCGCGACACCGCGTTCCACGTGCCGGCGGCGTCCATGGACCGCTTCGGCCCGTCGTACCTCCCGTCCGCGTGGGCACCTGAACCCGGCGCGGTGTTCGATCCCACCGACGGCGACTGGGCGGCGCGGCCCGCGTTCGAGTCCGGCGCCGGCGGCCTCGTGTCCACCCTCGACGACTACCTCGCGTTCGCTCGTGCCCTGCTCGCCGGCGGCGGCGCGATCCTGTCCCGTGCGTCGGTGGCGGCGATGACCACCGACCAGCTCTACGCGGTGGACGGCTCCCTGCAGGGCGGGCCCGATCCCTCCGGTGCCCTCGGGTGGGGGTTCGGCGTCGGGGTGGTGCGCCGCAAGACGCACATCGCCGAGTCGCCCGGCACCTACTCGTGGACCGGGGGCATGGGCACGTCCTGGGCCAACGACCCCGTCGAAGGGGTGGTCGGCATCCTGCTGACCAACCAGCTCTTCAGCGGCCCGTGGCTGCCGCCCATCCACCAGGACTTCTGGACGAGCACCTACACCGCGCTCGCGTAGCCCGACCGCCGACCGCCCCCTCTCCCTCGGCACGCCGCGGCGCGGCACGACCGGCCGCCCGGTGGTCCCGGTTCGGGACCTTGGTCACTGGTACCCGCGGAGCGCCCTGGCGAAGATCGAGGCAGGGATCACACCCAGCCGTTCGACCAGGAGGGTCACCGCCATGCCCAGCCATCCGCCCCAGCCGCTCGACGAATGGGACTTCCTCGGCAACGACGACGCGGACGATGGCGATCCTGCGCCGGAGCTCGCCAAAGCCGCTGAGGTCGCCGCGATGCACCGTGACGCCCGCGCGTTCGAGACGCCCGCCGAGGACCCCGGCCGCGCCGACGTCGCGCTCGGCGCGTCGGGCTCCGAACCCGTGGCGCGGACCTACTTCAGCGACGAGGAGCCGGAGGAGACGGCGGACGGGCCCGTGCGGCTGCGGACCGAGGACGACGACCACGAGCCCGACCTCGAGGAGATCCTCGAGAGCCAGCACTACTCGTTCGAACCCGACCCGGTCGACGCGATCGACGTCGAGTCGGACGGCAACTGATCGAGGGATCGTGGAGCAGACCGTGCGGCTCAGCCGCCGGCGCGGCATCGACATCGGCGCCACCTGGAGCCTGCTGGTCACCGCCGGGCTGTTGTGATCGCCCTGGCGTTCGCGGTGGCGATGGCGTTGGCGTTCGCCGTCACGAACGGGATCCACGACGCGGCGAACGCGATCGCCGCGCTCGTGGCCACGAGAGCCGCTCGACCTGGACCGGCTGTGGTCCTGGCGTCGATCGGCAACATCGCCGGACCGGTCCTGTTGGGCGCCGCCGTCGCGACCACGATCGCCGACGTCGTCACGGTGCCGGCATCAGAGATGGTCGCGGTGATCGGCGCCGGCCTCACGGGCGCCGTCGTCTGGAACGTCTTCACGTGGCGCTTGGGCCTGCCATCGAGCTCCAGCCACGCGCTGATCGGGGGGCTCGTCGGTGCCGCGATCACCGCTGACGGCATCGGGGCGGTGCACTGGGGCGGCTTCGACGGCGCCCGCCCGATCGGGGTGATCGGCATCCTCGTCGCCCTGGTGCTGTCGCCGATCATCGGCTTCGCTGCGGCCGCGGTTTCGATCGCGTGGTCCCGCCGCGGGCTGCGACGGGCTTCGGTCGCGCTCAATGCGCCAGTGCGACGGGGCGAGTGGGTCTCCTCCGGAGCGCTGGCGTTCACGCACGGCTCCAACGACGCGGCGAAGACCATGGGGGTCATCGCCGCGCTGCTCATCGCCGACGGCCGCATCGCCTCGGTGCGCGACCTCCCGTTGTGGGTGAGCCTCGCGAGCGGCCTCGCGCTGACGCTCGGCACGGCGACCGGCGGGTGGCGCATCGTTCGCACGATCGGCCGCCGCATCTACCGCCTGCGACCCCTCGACGGGCTGGTCAGCAGCTCCAGCTCGGCCGCGGTCATCCTCGGCTCGTCGTTGCTCGGCGCTCCCGTGAGCACGACGCAGGTGGTGGCGTCGTCGGTGGTGGGCATCGGCGCCGGGCAGAGCCGGCGCCACCACGTGCACTGGAGGATCGTGCGCGAGATGCTGCTCGCCTGGGTGACGACGCTCCCCGCCTCCGCGACGATGGGGGCGTTGTTCCTCCCGCTCTGGAGGTTGTCGACGTGAGCCCGTGGTTCCTGCCCGAGACGCCGGACGTGCTGGCCATGCTGCACGCGCAGTCGGCCACCACCGTGCTGGGGATGGACGCACTCGTGGCCTGGGCCGCCGGTGATGCCGCCCAGGCTGACGTCGTCCGCTCGCTCGAGCACGAAGCGGATGCGCAGAAGCGGGTGCTGCGCAAGGCGCTGCGCAGCGCGTTCACGACGCCGATGGACGCCGAGGACCTCTACACGCTCTCCGAGCTGCTCGACAGCGTCCTCAACGGGGCGAAGGACGCCGTGCGCGAGGCCGAGGTCATGGCGACCCCACCCGACGCGGCCGTCGCGGAGATGGCCGCCCTGCTCGCGGAAGGGGCCCACCACCTCGACGCGGGGTTCCAGCACCTCGAGCACGACTCCGATCTCGCGACGAACGAAGCCGACGCGGCCATCCACTGCCAGCGCAAGATCGAGAAGGTGTACCGCCGCGCGATGTCGTCCCTGCTCGCGGCGGACGACCTGCGCGAGGAGATGGCCCGCCGTGAGCTCTACCGGCGCCTGTGTCGCCTCGGAGACGCGGTCGAGGCCGTCGCCGAGCGCATCTGGTACGCGGTCGTGAAGGAGGGGTGACCGGCCCTACGGCTTCTTGGCCGGAGGCGGGTCGTTCGGCACCATGGTCGCGGCGATGTCGCGCCACACCACGTTCGCGGCGTTCGAGCCGACCTCGGGCTTGTAGCTCCCGTCCGCCGCGAACGCGTCGGCGGCGAAGGTCAGCGCCAGCGCGATCGCCACCTTCTGCGACGGCAGGTAGGCGAACGCACCCGCCTGGCCGGAGAACAGCGGGTCCTGCATGACCCAGTTGCCGGTGGTGACGATGCCGAGCCCGTAGCTGTAGGCCTCGTTCGACTCGAAGCAGGTGGCGCACCCCGGCAGCGCCGTGGTCTTGCCGCGCAGATCGGTGGAGATCATCTTCTTGTAGGACTCGGGCGAGAGCAGCTTGCCCGTGCCGATGGCCTCGGCCGTCGTGCTGAGGTCCGCGATGTTCGTGGTCTGGATGGCGCCGTGGGTGATGGTCCACGAGGGGTTCCAGAAGGTGGACTCCTCGTAGAACGGCGTGCCGGCGGGGATGCCGAGCTGGCTGCGGCGCTCTGAGGTGAACGCGTGCAGCACCGGCGCGGGGATCGCCGGCGTTCCGTCGTTGCCGCTCGTGTTCGTGAGACCGAGCGGGCCGAGCACCTTCTCCTGCAGCGCCTCCGGCATGGGCTTGCCCGTGATCTTCTCCAGCGCCAACCCGAGGATCACGTAGTTGGTGTGCGCGTAGTTCCAGTTGGTGCCGGGCGGGTACAGCAGCGGCTTCGACACCACGGTGGCGAGGATCTCGTCGGTCGTCCACTGCCGGAAGGGATCGGCGTAGAGCTGCGCGTCGACCTCGTCGTTGCCGATGACGTAGTCGGTGTAGCCGGACGTCATCTGCGCGAGCTGTCCCAGCGTGACCTCCCCGCCGTGCGGGAGGTCGGGCAGCCACTTCGAGACCTTGTCGTCGAGGCTCACCTTCTTCTCGTCGACGAGCGTGAGCAGCAAGGTCGACACGTACGAGATGGCGACGGCGCCGTTGCGGAAGTGCATGTCCGTCGTTGCCGGCACGCCGGTCATGGACTCACCGAACGCCTTCGTCAGGACCTCTTTGCCGTCGACCGTCACGCGGACGATCACCGACCGCAGGTGACGTTGCTGCATCGCGTTCTCGACGACCTCGGTGACGGCATCGGCCTTGGCGGGATCGACCGAGGGCACGGTGCCCCGCACCGCGGTCGACGGGCCGGCGACCGCCGACGTGGCCGGCGCCCCGCTGGTCGTGGCCGACGTGCAACCGACGAGCAGCCCGACGCCACAGGTCAGGCCGACGAGGACACGGGTACGCCGCTTCGTCTGGCGGTGGGGCATCGGGACCTCCGGGTTCGGGGTGGCGGGCGAGCGGAGCAGCCCGAGGGACGTGCGGTCAGAAGGCCTGTTGGATGGCGACGACCATCGCCGACTGGTCCGAGGTGACCTTCTCGAACTCGGCTGGCGTCGCGATGGGGACGTTGCTGACGGCGACCATGATCGTGAGCGGCCGACCGCTCTTGGCCTCGACGTAGCCCGCCAGGCTGTTGCCGAGCACGATGATCTGACCGGAGGCATCGCCGGCCACGCGGTTGCCGGTCTTCATCTGCACCTTGCCCGCCGCCGGCGAGTCGGTGAGCACGTTCGCAAGGGTCCCGTCCCGGCCCAGGATCGGGAGGGAGTCGAAGAGCACCTTCCCGTACGGCGCCTTCGTGACGTTGCGGTAGAAGGTGGCGAGCGCGGTCGGGGTCACCCGGCTCTGGTCATCCGAACCGGCGCCGTCGAACGGGAACACCTGGTTGTCCGCCACTCCCATGCTCGTGGCCGTCTTCACCTCCGCGGCGAGCCCGTCGTCGCAGTTCGTGCTGCCGACCTTGACCGCGGTGAGGCACGCCATGAGATCAGCGCCCCGGTTGTAGCTGACCTTCATGATCAGCTTGCTGTACGCGGCCAGATCAGCCGACACGTGCTCACCGAGCTTGTTCGCCGCTTGGTAGCTGTCCTTGGCGGGGAGCTTCGCCGCGGGGTTCGGACCGGTCGGGGTGGCCGTGACCGTGACGCCCGCTCTCTGCAGCGCCTCGATGAACGCGGTGCGGGCATACGCGGAGGGATCGCTGATCTCGCTGACGACCAACGTCGGCGTCTTGGCCACGGCGATCTTCCCCGTCACCAGGAGGCGCCCCGGCGAGGGCTCGGTGACCTTGAGCGCGGTGGTCTCCGACGCGCCGACGGTCGTGGCCTGGGTCTCGACCGTGTACGAGGCGGTCTTCGGGCGCCAGTCGATCGTCGTCGGTTGTCCGGCCGCCGATCCGGGGGTGACCTCGATGTCGATGAGGTTCTCGTTGACCCAGATGGGCGACACGAGCCCGTCGGGCCACTTGACCGGCGTGAAGAGGCGGTCGTCGACGACGACGTCACCGCGCACCTGCGTGATGCCGGCCGCCTTGACGGAGCCCGCGAGCTCGTCGAGCGCGCTGAGCGGGTCCCCTGACGGCTCGACCGCCCCCGGCAGACCGACGGTGGCGTAGCTGTGATCGAGGGCCGGAAGGTTCTCGTACGAGAGCTGACCGTCGGGCTGCTTGCGCAAGCCGAAGCTGAGGTCACCGGAGCCGACGAGGACGAGGTCGCCGTCGAGCGTGGTGCCGCTCTGGGTGCCTGCCCGGTACACGGGGGTGCGGAACACGTGGTCGCTGCCGTAGTGCTCGAGCGCACTGGAGACGGCGAACGTCTTCATGGTGCTGCCGGCGTCGAACATGCGCACCGGGCTCTGGGAGGCCAGCACCTCGCCGGTGTTCTGATCGAGCACCAGGTACCCCCAGTCGGACTGCGTGTACCGGGGGCCCTGCTCGATCGCGAGCAGCGAGCCCGTGAGTGCGGACGGGCCGGTCGTGCCACCTGCGGCGGTGCCGACGGTGGTGCCGCCCGGCGCCGCCTTCGTGGTCGGATCACTCGTGCACGCACTGGCGACCAGTGCGAGCACGACCATCGACAGCGTCACACATCTCTTCACGAGGTCCCTCTCCTCCGCCAGTGCGTGCATCGGAACGGCCGTGGCCCGCTCCTTCCATCCGACCGTACAACTGTCGCCTGATTCGATCAAGTAGCACTTGATCGAAACAAGTCCGACCCGCTAGCGTCCTGACGATGGCGGACGACGGCTCTGGCAAGCGCACCGCGAAGTACCACTCGCCGCTGCGCGCCCGACAGGCCGCCGAGACGCGCCGATCGGTCATCGACGCCGCGCTCACCCTCTTCCAGCGGCACGGTTGGGCCGCGACGACGTTGCCGATGATCGCCAAGGGTGCCGACGTGTCGGTCGACACCATCTACGCCACGTTCGGCACCAAGTCCGCCTTGTTGCTGGCGGCGTTCGAGGTCGCGCTCGTCGGCGACGACGAGGACGCGGCGATGGCCGATCGGCCCGACTTCGCGCGGCTCGGCCACGGCCGACGGTGGGAGCGGCTCCGCGAGGGCGTGCGGTACACGATGGACGTGTACGAGCGCTCCGTCCCGATCATCGCCACGTTGCGCGAGGCCGCCGCCAGCGACGAGGTCGCCCGCGCGCGCCTGGCCCAGTACGACCAGGACCGCCGTGACCTGATCGCCGCCGGCATGGCGTTGATCCTCGGGAGCGGCACCTCCGACGACGTCGTCGATGCCATCTACGCCCTCGTCAGCCCGGAGGTCTACACGCACCTCATCGAGGGGTGCGGATGGACGTCGGCGCGCGCCGAGGACTGGTTCGTCGACATGGCGAAGGTG
>CAYUOL010000147.1:0-6803 GCA_964446345.1 uncultured Iamiaceae bacterium
TCGACGAGGCCACGAGCTCGGTCGACACCCGCACCGAGGTGCTCATCCAGCGAGCCATGGCGGCGCTGCGCTCGAACCGCACGAGCTTCGTGATCGCGCACCGCCTCTCGACCATCCGCGACGCCGACACGATCCTCGTGATGGAGAAGGGTCGCATCGTCGAGCAGGGCAACCACGATGAGCTCCTCGCCAAGGGCGGCGCCTACCACGCGCTCTACAACGCGCAGTTCAGCGCCCCGGCGGTCGAGATCGACGTCGACGCCTGATCCCGGCCGCGGGGTGCACCTCCGGGCCCGCGCGCGGTCCCTGCGTGGGGTGACGTTCGCGTTCCGTGGCCTTTTGGCACACCAGTGCGCCTTTTTCGGATCGGGTGTTCTATCCGTCACACCCTTCGGGGTACCGGTGCGGGAACAACCTGCACCGAGGGGGAAGACGTGAACATCAAGAAGGCTTCGATCGTGGCGGGCGTCGCCACACTGCTGCTGGTGACGACCACGTTGTTCGGCGGCACCGCATCGGGGGCGGCGCCCACGTGGGCACCGGCGGCCACCGCTGCCATCCACCCGGGGGTGCAGACCGACACGGCGGGCGGGCAGTGCACCGCCAACTTCATCTACTACGACGCCGCGGCCGTCTACATCGGCCAGGCCGCCCACTGCTCGAGCACCGGCGGGCAGACCGAGACCGACGGCTGCACGTCGGGATCGCTGCCGATCGGCACCGAGGTCACGGTGCAGGGCGCGAGTCGCCCGGGCACGATGGTCTACAACTCGTGGCTCACGATGCAGGCGCTCGGTGAGACCGACCCGAACGTGTGCGCCTACAACGACCTCGCGCTCGTTCGGCTTGACCCTTCCGACGCCGCGAAGGTGAACCCGAGCATCCCGCACTGGGGTGGTCCGATCGGCGTCAACACGACGGGCACCGCCACCGGCGACCGCGTCTACTCGTACGGCAACTCGAGCTTGCGCTTCGGCATCACCCAGCTGAGCCCGAAGACCGGAGTGAGCCTGGGTGACGACGGCGCCGGCTGGAGCCACGGCGTCTCCACGGTCTCGCCGGGCATCCCGGGTGACTCGGGCAGCGCGTTCCTCGACCCGTCGGGCCGGGCCCTCGGCGTGCTGTCGACGCTCGCGCTCGCGCCGGTCGCCGGCTCGAACGGCGTCGGCGACATCGCCCACGAGTTGGCCTACCTGCAGACGCACACCCCGTTCACCTCGGTGCAGCTGGCGGCGGGCACCGAGCCCTTCACGCCGTCCAAGCTGCCGTTGGGCATCTGAGTCGACTGGACGGCCGTCCTCAGCGGCGCATCCTGGACAACCGACCGCCACCGGGCCGGCCCACCCCCGGCCCCGTGGCGCGTCTCGGGCGGCAGGCGCCGATCCGAAGGCCGGGCGCTGCTCGACGGCGTCGACCTCGCGGTCGACGAGGGTCGGGACCGAGGGACGAGCGCGGCCGGCGGCGAGCGCGAGATGGTTCGGGCGCGATCGCCGCGGGCGTGGACAGCCGGCGCGCCGCCCTGGCAGGGTCGGGTTCCTGCCGAGCGAGGAGCCGCCCCATGGTCGACGACGAGCACCCCACCCCCGAGAAGCGCCTCCAGGTCGCGTGCATCGGGCTGGGCAAGATGGGTCAGGGGATCGCCCAGAACGTGGTGGCCGCCGGCTTCGACACGACGGTGTGGAACCGCACGCCGGCGAAGGCCACGCCCTTCGTCGACGCCGGCGCTCGCGCGGCGTCCACCCCTGCCGAGGCCGTCCGCGAGGCCGATGTCGTGGTGTCCTGCCTGTTCGACGACGCCTCCGTGCTGGCGGCCACGACCGGGGCGGACGGGATCCTGCGCGGCATGCGCACCGACGCGGTGCACGTCGGGACCACGACGGTCTCGCCGGCCTGCACCCGCGAGCTCGTCGCCGCCCACGCCGCGCACGGCAGCACGTATGCCGCGACCCATGTGCTCGGTCGTCCCGACGTCGCGGCGGCGGGCGAGCTCCTGATCATGGCGGCGGGGCCGGCCGCGATCGAGCGGGCGCGTCCCGTGCTCGACGCGTTCGGCCGCGCGGTCCTCGTCGTCGGCGAGGACCCGCAGCACGCGACTCACGCCAAGCTCATCGCCAACTACACGCTCGTCGCGATCCTCGAGCTCATCGGCGAGGTCTACGCATGGGCGGAGAAGGCCGGCGTCGACAAGGCCGCGGTCAAGGGCGTGCTC
This sequence comes from uncultured Iamiaceae bacterium, assembly GCA_964446345.1. Classification (GTDB taxonomy): domain Bacteria; phylum Actinomycetota; class Acidimicrobiia; order Acidimicrobiales; family Acidimicrobilacustridaceae; genus CAYUOL01. The sequence continues at coordinate 2,210 of CAYUOL010000147.1, forward strand.
GACGTGATGCTGCCCGGCGCGGCGATCACGGCGTACAACCAACGCATCTTCGACCGGTCCTTCGACGAGGGCGGGTTCGCGCTCGCCGGGGGCCTCAAGGACGTGGGCATGATGCTCGAAGCGTCCGGCGAGGTCGGCGCCCCGTTGCCGATCGCCAACGTCGTCCGCGATCGCCTCGTCACGGCGATGAACCACGGCCTCGATGCCGCCGACTGGGCGGCGCTCACCGAGATCACGCGCGAGGCCGCCGGCCTCGAGTGAGCCGCTCCATCGCACACCGATGAGTTCTCGGGCTCGGTCCCGTTGGAACCCGTTGCCCGCCGAATCACCACGAAGAACACGAGGAGCACGCCATGAGCGACACGACCGCCGCCATCGAGACCGGGTACGCGCCGGTGAACGGGCTGCAGATGTACTGGGAGCGGCGGGGGAACGACGGGGTGCCCCTCGTCGTCGCGCACGGCGGCTTCGGCGTGACGTCGATGTTCGGCGACGTGCTCGACCGGCTCGCGGTGGACCGCCCGGTGATCGCCGTCGAGCTCCAGGGCCACGGCCACACCGCCGACATCGACCGGCCCTTCACCCTCGAGGCCTTCGGTGACGACCTCGCCGCGCTCGTCGAGCACCTCGGGTACGAGCAGGCCGACCTGCTGGGCTACTCGCTGGGCGCGGGCGCGGTCCTGCGGGCCGCGATCCAGCACCCCGACCGCGTGCGCCGCCTCGTGGTCGTCTCGATCGCGATCCGTCGGGATGCGTCGTTCCCCGGTGTGCTCGCCGGCATGGACCAGGTGAGCAGCGCCGGCTTCGAGCAGATGCGCCAGGCCCCGATGTACGCCGCGTACACCGCGGTCGCGCCCGATCCCGATGCGTTCCCCACGCTGATGGACAAGATGGGCGACCTGCTGCGCCGCCCGTACGACTGGACCGACGCGGTGCGCTCCCTCACCGTGCCGACCATGTACGTGCTCGGCGACGCCGACAGCATCCCCCCGTCCCACGGCGCGGAGGTCTTCGCGCTCCTCGGCGGCGGCCTCGCGGATGCCGGGTGGGACGGGACGCTGCCGACACCGCACCGGCTCGCGATCCTGCCGGGCCAGACCCACTACGACATCTTCGAGGCGCCGGCGCTGACGCAAGCGGTCACGCGCTTCCTGGCGGACTGATCGATCCCCGATCGGTACCCTGGGCGGATGCAGCCGGGCGGGAACCCTCCAGGACCTCCAGCGCCGCCACCGACGCCGCCGCCGCTTCCGCCGCCACCCGTCGCGGCGTGGCGGATCCCCGACTGCGTGGAGCTGCGCGTCGGGCCGAAGAGCTGGAAGGCCATCGGCGCGCTCTGGACGCTCCTGCTCGCGGCCAAGGTCATCGCGGCGGTGTGGGCGCCCAGCCCCTGGGACTCCCCGTCGGCGGTGGGCCGGGCGGTCCCGACGGTGGCGCTCGCCGTCTTCGTGGGCGCCGCCGCCGCGCTCGCGCTCTGGCGCTGTGCGATCCGCATCACGCCGACGCATCTCATCGTGCGGGGGCTGTTCCGCACCCGGTCGTTCGCGTGGGACGACATCCTGGCCGTCAACGGCGGCTCCAGCTGGATCAGCGTCACGACCCGTTCCGGCACGTTCGTGCTGCCGTGGGTCGTGCTCGCGACCGAAGGCGGCGTGCTGGGCCGCTTCGTCCGCTCGTACGACGGCGTCGGGATGATCCGCGGGGTCATCGAGGGTGCGTGGGTGCAACGGCGCGGCGAGCACTGGTTCAGCGCCCCGCTCGACCCTTGGACCGCCACCCATGGCCTCGACGGGCGCATCGTGCTGCGCCGGCCTTGGGCGCAGTGGGCGGCGTTCACGGTCCTCGTCCTCGATGCGAGCTACGGCATCTACTGCTACGGGAGCGATCTGCGGGGCTACCTCTTGGTCGCCGCCGCGGCGACGATCGGCGTGGCCACGTTCGGCCTCGTGCAGACCTGGGTCGACGTGCTGATCATCGAGCCTGATGCGGTGGTGGTGCGCACCGTGCTCACCACGCGCCGCATCCCTCGCACGGACATCGTCCGGGTGACCCTCGAGCAGGGTGACGCCCCGGCGAAGTACGCGCTGTGGGGTCCCACGCGCCGGGTGCTGATCCAGACCCGCACCGACTGGGTCTGCCTGCCCGCACCCGCGAGCGGCGGCCTCTTCATCGCGAACGACCCGCTGTTCCTGCGCAAAGCCGCCTGGCTCGAGCACGAGCTGCGCGCCGTGCCCACCGCGCCGGCGACGCCGACCGAAGGCGCCCGGACCGAACCCGGCCACCCCGGCGCCCGCTGGTCCGGGCCCGACGCCTGACCCGGCGGCGCCGTCAGAGCCGACGGTCACCCGGGGCGCCGACCCGCGACGCCCAGGTTCGTCCGTTGTCCGGAGATCATGTGTGGCTCCGCAACACGAACGCTCCAGAACGGGCGGCCCCGAAGAAGGTCGGCGGCCAGGGGCGGGCTCAGGACGGTCGTTTGACGCTGCCGCCGCCGTAGCCGGGCGCGAAGGTCGGGTCCGGCGTGCCGCGCAACCAACTCGGCACCGACGGCCAGGTGTCGGTGAGGAAGTAGGCGTAGGTGCCCGCGGGGAACTCGGGCGTGACGCACTCGCGGCCACCGCACTCGTCGAGGTCACCGAGGCCGGCGACGTACTCGTAGTCGGCGACGTACGTGCCGTCGTAGGTGCCGCCCGGGTCCGTGCTGCTCGACGGCCGGCTGCCCGACTTCAGGCGGTACGACGACCGCAGGTTCTTCACGCCGCGGCTCGGGTCGCGGGTGTGATTGGCGGCGCCGCGGCTGGGTGGGGAACGATCAGCGCTCGGGGACGCGCCCGCACGGGGCGCGAGAGAGGCCGGCATGGGGACGAACGAGCGCAACAAGGTCGCGATGAGCGACGAGGAGATCGCCGCCTACATCGAGCGCAGCCGCACGGCGACGATGGCGACGATCGGTCCGACCGGCACGCCGCACCTCGTCGCGATGTGGTTCGCCGTGATCGACGGGCAGATCTGGTTCGAGACGAAGATGAAGTCGCAGAAGGCGCAGAACCTGCGGCGCGACCCGCGGCTCACGTGCATGATCGAGGACGGGCAGACCTACGACGCGCTCCGCGGCGTGTCGATCGAGGGCACCGGCGCGATCGTCGACGACCCCGACGCGCTCTGGGCGGTCGGGGTCAACGTGTGGGAGCGGTACAACGGGCCGTACACCGACGAGGTCAAGCCCCTCGTCGACTTCATGCTCCACAAGCGAGTGGCGGTGCGCCTCGACGCGCAGCGCGTCCGCTCGTGGGACCACCGCAAGCTCGGGCTCGATCCGCTTCCGCTCGGCGGGACCACTGCCGACGGCACCGGGCGCTGATCCGTCGACGACGCGCCTTCGAGCCCGTCCGGCGGTGATCGGGGGATGGTCCCCCCGGCCCGTCGAGCGCGGGGTTCGGTAGCGTTCGCCCATGCCCGAGGCTCCCGTGCCCGATGATGCGACGTGGCGTGAGCTGATCGACTGCGGGGTGTACGACCCGAGCGCGGCGATCGCCGACCAGCGTCGCGAGCTGCTCGAGCACCTGCTCGACGGAGGCGCCACGGCCCCCGAGATCATCGCGGCGTTCCGGGAGAACCGGGTCGACACCACCAACTCCTACCGCTTCCTGCGCGGGGCCGAGCCGTGGATCGACGCCGAGACGATCGCGACGCGCAGCAACAGCACCGTCGAGCGCGTCGAGCGGATGGTCGCGGCGCTGGGCCTTCCCGTTGCGCCGGCGGGCGAGGCGGCGTACGCCCCCACGCTCGTCGTGTGCGCCGAGGCGCTCGAGACCGGGTTGGCGATCTTCGGCGAGGCGGCCACCCTGCAGTTCGTCCGGGTGCTGGGCAGCTCGATGACGGCGATCGCAGAAGCGGGCATCGCGCTGTTCGTGCACGAGGTCATGGAGGGCAGCCCACCGGTCACCGAGCTCGAACGGACCAAATCGGGGGAGGAAGCGACCCTGGCGGCGATGCTGATCCCCGAGATCGTCGCCGCGACGTGGACCTCGGTCTTCCTCCAGGCGAACGACCGCGACATCGCGCAGCGTCGCGAGACCCCGACCGGCATGGCCCAGGACGTCGCGATCGGCTTCGTCGACCTCGTCGGGTACACCGCGCTCTCGCAGCGGCGGACGATGCCCGAGGTCGCGGACGTGCTCGTGCGCTTCGAGACGACGGCGTGGGACCTGGCCGCGTCGCACCACGCCCGGGTGACCAAGTTCGTCGGCGACGAGGCGATGATCGTGGGCGCGGATCCCGTCGGCCTCGTCGAGGTCGCACTCGGTCTGTGTGCCATGGCCCAGGCCGACCCCGAGCTCGAGGCGGCGCGCGGCGCGGTCACCTATGGGCTGGTGCACCACCGCAACGGCGACTACTTCGGGCCGCTCGTGAACCTCGCGTCGCGGGCGGTGTCCGTCGCGAAGCCCGGCACCGTCGTCGTGCCGGACGAGGTGCGCCACCGCCTCGAGCGCGCGCCGGCGCTGCGCACCGCGGCGCTGGGTGCGTTCGACCTGCGCGGCTTCGCCGACCCGGTCGAGCTCTGGCAGGCATCGCCCGCCAGCTGACCCCGCGC
>CAYUOL010000147.1:6903-14822 GCA_964446345.1 uncultured Iamiaceae bacterium
TCGGTGCCGGCGCGCAGCAGGGTCGGCACGCGCACCTCGCCGTTGTCGTCGACGTCGGCCCACAGCGCCTTGTAGAGCAGGCCGTGGAGCTGCTCGAGCTCCTTGCTGCTCAGCGCGCTCCACTGGTCGCGGTGGTACGCCCGGAGCTTGGTGGCGACGGCGTCGAACGCCGCCGCCCCCTCCTTCGTGGCCCGCACCAGCACGACGCGCCGGTCCTTCTCGTCACGCAGCCGTTCGACCAGCCCGGCCTTCTCCATGCGATCGACCAGGCGGGTCGTGTCGGCGGCGCGGTTGAGGAGGCCGTCGGCGATCGAGCCCATCGGGATGCCGGTCTCGCGCTCGTCGGAGAGGCACAGCACGAACAGCGCGACGTACTGCTGGTGCGAGATGCCCTCGGACTGGCAGATCTTCTCGAGCTCGTCGGTGAAGCGCATCGCGGCGACGAGCACGTTGAGGTGCGCCTCGCGCGCCAAGCGGTCCGCGCGGCGCTCGCGCAGGTGCGGGGTCGCTTCGGTCACGCTCGATCGCCCCCGCCAGTGGCCGCGACGGTCGGGCGCGGGATGAGCCGGGGGAAGTGGGCGCCGCCGAACGGCTCGCCGTCCACGAGCTCGTGGCCCGGGGGCATCGGCGTGGTGTGCGGCAGGTCGCGGTACACGACGTCGTCGCCGAACCACCGCGTGGCCAGCGCGCGACGCCGTGTCGTGGTCGACGTGTTGCCGCCGGACCCGTGCACGACCAGCGGGTGGAAGACGAGGACGTCGCCCGGCTCCATGTCCCAGTTGACCAGGTCGTAGTCCTCGCGGTGCGCGTCGATGTCGGGGACGTCGTCGAGGTCGGGGTTGAGCATGAACTCGTTGTAGTCGGGCGTGATCGCCTTGAACCGCTGAGGCCAGCGGTGCGAGCCGCGGATGTACTCGAGCCCGCTGGTGTCGCGCGTGACGGGGTCGAGCGGCATCCAGATCGAGCACACCTGGTTGCCCTCCACGGGCCAGAACGTGAGGTCGTGGTGCCACGGGGTCGGCACCTGCGTGCCGGGCTCCTTCACGAAGCTCTGGTCGTAGAAGAACGTCACGCTCGTGGCGCCGAGCCCGGCCAGCGCCTGGTGGGCGATCGTCGCCGCGGGCGACTCGAGCACGAAGCGGCGGTAGTCGTCGTCGGCCAACCACATGAAGATGTCGTTGAGGAAGCCCTTCTCGGGGATCGAGATGAACTGCCCGATGGCGGTCGGCTCGGCGATGTTGCGCTCGATCGCGCCGGCCACGAGGTCGAGCCAGACCTCGGGCATCACGCCGCGCACGCAGACGACCCCGTCGTCGACGAACGCCTGTACCTCGGCGGCGGTCAGGTCGCGCGCGGGCGACGAGGGGGCGCGGTCGGAGCGGTGATCAGTCACGGGAGGCCCTTTCGAAGGGGGACCGGGTCGCGGCCGCGGAGCTGTCGACCAGCGGGCGGGCGGAGAGGTCGAGCTGCAGCGCGCGCAGCAGCGCGTCGAGGGCGGCGGGGGCGCTCGTCGCCGCGCTGCCGTACACGTAGAAGTCGGGCCGCTGCAGCACGGCCACCACCTCGTGGCGATCGAACCAGTCGAGGTACCCGTCCGGCGTGTCCTGGAGGTCCGCGTGCTGGTCCCTCGCGATCGTGTGCACCTGGCCGCCGATGGAGCCGAACCACGCCCGCAGCTCGGGATCGATGCCGAGCGCGTCAGCCGGACCCGGTTCGACCACGAACAGGCGCCACCCCACGCCGACCACGTCGTCGCCACGGCGAGCCCCGGCCCGGTCGGTGCCGCCCCGCGGATCGACCACCTCCCGCTGCACGAACAGCGAACCCGCGAGCGGGGTGGAGGCGACGAGCCCGTCGGCGATGGCCGGCAGCGGCGGGACCTCGGCGAGCTCGCCGTCGACCACACCGGCGCGCATCGCCACATCGCGTGCGGCTGCCTCGTCGGGGTCCGGCACGCAGATCACCTTGCCGAGCTCGATCGAGAACCCGATGACGGCCTCGGCGTTCGGCATGCGCTCGGTCTCGTAGGTGTCGAGCAGCTCGTCGCCGGCGCGCCCGTCGAGCACGAGGTCGAGCTTCCACGCCAAGTTCGCCGCGTCACGCAGGCCCGAGCACATGCCCTGACCGGCGAACGGCGGCATCTGGTGCGCCGCGTCGCCCGCCAGGAACACGCGCCCGCAGCGCCACCGCTCGGCCCAGCGCGCCTGGAACGTGTAGACGGCGTGACGCTCCATCGTGGCGTTGGCGGGGGTGACGTCCCAGTCCGCGAGCAGCCGCCACGCGGTGTCGACGTCGTTCAGCTCGTCCATCGACTCGTGCGGCAGGCGCATGAACTCCCACCGCCGTCGGCCCGGGCCGCCCGAGACGACGGTCGTCGGCCGGAGGGGATCGCAGATCTGCAGGTTGATGGGATCGAAGACGCGGGGCTCGGCGAGCACGACGTCGACGATGAGCCAGTCGTAGAAGAAGCCGAGGTCGCGCACCGGTGCGTCGATCAACGACCGCACCGTGCTGTTCGCGCCGTCACAGCCGACGACGTAGCGCGCGCGGATGTCCTCCTGGTGATCGCCGTGACGGCACGACAGGACCGCGGCCTCGGCCGGCGCCGTCACGTCGCGCAGCTCGACGAGCTCGACGCCCCGTCGGACCTCGACCGTGTCGAGGGCTTCGAGCCGCGCCGCCAGCAGCGCTTCGAGCGCGGGCTGGTTGAACATCGACGACTCGGGCCACCCCGACACGCCGTTGCCGATGCGGCCGAAGCGCAGCAGCGTGGCGCCGTCGGCGTTGCGCCACTCGTAGACCTCGGCCGGCTCGCTGATCGCCGCGAGCTCCTCACCGAGGCCACAGGCCTGGAGGACACGGCCGATCTCGTGGTCGTAGTGCACCGCGCGGGGCAAGGGATAGGGCTCGGGCCAGCGCTCGAGCACGACGACCCGCCGGCCGTGCTGCCCCAGCAGGATGCCGAGCGCGCAGCCCACCGGGCCGGCGCCGACGATGGCGACGTCATAGGGGGCGTCGAAGGGGGTGCCGTGCAGGTTGTCGTGCAGGTTGTCGTGGAGGGTGTCGGTGCCCGCTGTCGTGTCCATGCGTCGGCCTCAGTCGTGGGTGATCGGCTGGTGGCCCCAGCGGCTGATCCGGTCGTAGCGTCGGTTCTCGGTCCACGGTTCGGTGACCACGCGTGCCCCCGTGCCGAGCTCGAGCTGGAACCCGGCGGGCGTCACCACGTAGAAGCTGAACATCGCGTCGTTGTCGTGCACGCCGAGGCCGTTCGCGATCGGGAGCTTCGCGTCCCACACGCGGTCGAAGGCCATGCCGACGTCCTCGGTGGTGTTGGCCTCGAGCATCACGTGGTGCAGCTTCTGCGGAAGGTCGAACGGCGCTCGTGCGAGCGCGAGCGTGTGGTGCCGCGAGTTGCAGTGGTAGAAGCGCACCTCGAGCTCGAGGCCGGGCGCGAGCTCCATCTCGAGCCAGTCGGTCTGCGCGAGCCCCAACCCCTCGGTGGCGAAGGCATGCGACTCGTCGAAGGCGGTGGTGGCGAACACGACGTGGCCGAAGCCCACGCCCTCGGTCAGGAAGCCTCCGGGCACGAGTGCCGACGCGAACGGCTGGGCGGCGCCGGCGAGGCCGTGCGTGATCTCGACCGGCACGCCCCAGGGCGCCGTGGTGTGCACGAGGCCGTCCACCCGGCGATCCGCGATCTCGGCGGGATCACCCGGGGTGACGGCGTGACCGGCCGCCGCGAGCCGCTCGACCGCGGCGTCGAGCGCCGCGGCATCGGCCACGGTGAACCCGATCGCGGTGGCATCGTTCGCCGGGCCTTCGGCGACGACGATGCGCTGGGCCCGATCGTCGTTGCGCCAGGTGTGCGCGCCGCCTTCGGTCACCTCGCCCGGGACGAGGCCGATCACGTCGCCGAGGAACCCGTCGAACGCGGCTCGGTCCTCCACCTCGACGGCCAGGTACGCCAGCTCGAGGCCGGCGGGGGCGCTCATGGCTTCACCATCCGGTTGCGGATCGTGCCGATGCCGTCGATCGTGGTCTCGAGCACCTCGCCGGCTTGGAGGAAGCGGGCCGGCTGGCGGGAGATGCCGACGCCGGCGGGGGTGCCCGTGAAGATCACGTCGCCCGGCAGCAGCGGCAGCACGGCCGAGAGCTCGGCGACGAGCTGCGGCACGGAGAAGATCAGGTCGCTCGTGCGGGCGTCCTGCAGCACCTCGCCGTCGATCGAGCAGCGCAGGCCCAGGTCGTCGGGATCGTCGAGCTCGTCGGGCGTGACGAGCCAAGGGCCGGTGGGCCCGAAGGTGCGGTACGACTTGCCCATCGAGAACTGGCCGCCGGCGGCGAACTGCAGGGTGCGGTCGGAGATGTCCTGGCCGACGGTGAGCCCGGCGATGTGCGACCAGGCATCGGCCTCGGCGACCCGATCGGCGCGCACGCCGACCACGGCCACCAGCTCCACCTCCCAGTCGACCGTGCCGCTCGAGAGGACCACGTCGTTCCACGGACCGGTGAGGCACGCCGGGAACTTGGTGAAGGTGGCCGGCACCTCGGGCACGGCCATGCCCGACTCCTCGGCGTGGGACCGGTAGTTGAGGCCGATCGCGAACACCTGGCGCGGTTCGGGCACGGGCGAACCGAGCCGAGCCTCGTCGAAGGGCTCGCCGGTGGCCGCCTCGACGCCGGCGGCGAACGCGGTGAAGGCGGTCCAGTCGTCGTAGACGGCAGGCAGGTCGGGCCCGAACTGATCGGCCGAGGCCTTGGCCACGTCGACAGCCCGATCGACGGGGCCGCCGGCGTCACGGGCGAAGAGCAAGGTGGCGCGACCGTCGAGGTTCGCGAGGCGCATGGTGAGTCCCCCCAAAGGACGTGAGTGCGGCTGGTCTCGCGACTGTATGTCATCACAATAGTTGTTGCAACAAGTATTTTCGGCTCGCCGGCGGGAAGGCACCGTACTGGCATGGGTGGGCCGGGCGCCCGGTACCCTCGACCGAAGGACGCCGATGCCGGGAACGGACCGCCGGACCGCGAAGGAGCGTGCATGGACAGCGCCACCGGATCCGACGTGCCGGACACGACCGACGCGCCAGGTCCGAAGACGGAGATCGTCCAGGCCGGGCGCCGCACGCGCAAGGTGGGCCCGCTGGCCCCGAACCCACCGAGCCGCGGCAAGATGTTCGCCCGGGGCCTCGTGCGCCACTGCCCCTGGTGCGGCAGCGGCCACCTGTTCCGTGGCTACTTCAAGCTCGTGGACCGCTGCCCCCGCTGCGGCCTGCGCTTCCAGCGCCTCGAAGGCCAGTGGTCGGGCGACATCGGCATCAACACGATCGTGACCTTCGGACTGCTCTACGTCACCCTGATGGTCGGGGTCATCGCGTTCTGGGGGCACATCAACATCACCGCCATCGCCATCGTGGGCGCGTTCATCGTCTTCGTGTTCCCGGCGCTCTTCGTGCCCTTCGCGAAGACCCTGTGGCTGGCCATCGATCTGATGATGCGCCCCGCCGAAGCCGACGAGTTCGAAGCGCCGGGTTCAGGATCCTCGACGTAGCGGGGTGAGGAAGCACGACGCCGTGTACGCGTCGAGCTCGTGCACCTCCTCGCCCGGGCAGGGCCGCAACCCTGATCGGTCGAACGGCAGATCGTCGTCCTGCAGCACCCACACGCGACCTGACGGTGGTGCGTCGCCGGGGCGCACGAGGTAGAGGTCCTTGACCGTGGGATCGTCGTACGCCGGCGCGTCGACGTCGGTGTTGAACTCCCACGCCAGCAGGTAGCGGATGTGGTACGGGTACGCCGCCACGGCGTCGCCCGGCTTCACCAGGGTCGCCATCGTCGCCAGCGACGCCTGCGCCCCCTCGCGGTACTGGAAGGTCTGGAAGAGCGACGGGCCCATGAACACGAGCACGACCGCCACGGCCGCGATGCCTCCGATCGCATCCAGCCGCTTCCACGCCGCCTCCACGAAGGCGGCCAGCAGGACCGGCGCCACCCACGCGCCGAACGAGAGCGTGCGCGGGATCAGCAGCTGCAGTCGGATCCCGAGGATCATCGCCGCCAGGAACGGCACCCCGGCGAGGGCGCCGGCGACGCGACCCAGCGTGGGGTGGTTCCGCCACAGCGCCACCGCGCCGACACCCAGGAGCAGCACCACGATCCAGGCGAGGTACGGGTAGAAGATCGTGACCAGCCCGTTCAGCGCGACCGCCGCGCTCTCCGGGGTGGTGAGCGGCGCGAAGATCGCGGGCTTCTCGAGCCGGTACTTCAGGGTGGGACCGAGCAGCACGACGAAGACGAGGCCCGCGAACACGACGGCGCCCCGCCAGAGCCACGCCGCGCGATCGCGACGCAGGCCCGGCACGAGGAAGGCGCCCGCGGCGAGGAAGCCGATCGAGTTGTCGGTGAGGAAGCCGAGCGTCAGGACCAGCGCGAGGTACGCGCTCCACTTGGTCTCGCCGGTCTTCGACCAGCGCTCGGCGAAGACCGCGGCCAAGGTGCCGGCCAGGATCAGCACCGAGTACATGCGGGCGATCGTGCCGTAGAGGACGAGGAACGGGGCGAGCGCGCTGAACCAGACGACCAGCACCCCGAACCACGAGCGGTGGCGCATCCAGACCGCCATCGTGATCAGCGTGGCGACGGAGAACAGCAGCGACGGGAGCCGCAAGAGCGCGACGTTGCGGTCCTGCACGAACAGGTGGCGCATCAGGTAGTCGAGCGGGCCGTGCGGGTCGACGTGCGTCGACCACTCGACGATCCACCCCACCGGCTGGCGCGAGTACACGAGCTCGTAGAGCTCGTCGGCGATCGTGTCGTTGGTCAGGGTCACGGCGACCCGCAACGCGGTTCCCACGACGACGGCGGCGACGCTCAGGCGGGTCATCAACCGGGTCCGCGACGGCGTGGTCGGGTGGGTCGTCAAGTCGCTCGACGCACCGGCCGGCGTGGGTTTCATGCGAACGGCTCCCCCACCACAACACGAGATCACCGGGACGTGGAGGACGGCAACCTACCAGCCACCACCCCCAGGCGGACGTCTGCGGTCACGGCACTGGTGCCGTGGCAGGGAACGTTGTGAGGGGTGCGGCGGATCACGGTTCGTCGCTCGCCAGGACGCAGGACGAAGGCCCACTTGGTCCGTGCGGCGAGGACGAGGACGCCGCGAGCGGCGAAGCTGGCCGTCGCACCCACGCAGACGTTTCCTGCTGCGGCACTAACCTCGGACGCCGATGGTGCAGCACCAGGGGGATGACGTCCGCGCGCAGGTGGCGCAGCTGCGGCAGGGCCATCTCGACGCTGGTGCGTTCGTCGCCGCCGTCTGCGACCGCATCGACGTGGTGGATGCCGAGCTCGAGGCCTTCGTCGCGGAGCCCGACCGCCGCGGGCGCCTCGCGGACGAGGTGCACGGCATTTTCGCCCGCTGGCCGGATCCCGCCGACCGGCCCCCGCTCTTCGGGATGCCGATCGGCGTGAAGGACGTCATCCGGGTCGACGGGCTCGAGACCCGCGCCGGATCGGAGGTCGACCCGGCGGTGCTCGCCGGGCCCCAGGCGTCGGTCGTCACGCGGCTGCGAGAGGCCGGCGCCGTGATCGCGGGCAAGACCGTGACCGCCGAGTTCGCCAACTTCGCGCCCGGGCCGACCCGCAACCCGCACAACCCGGCGCACACCCCCGGCGGGTCGAGCAGCGGTTCCGCCGCCGCGGTCGCCGCCGGTCTGGTGTCCGCGGCGCTGGGCACGCAGACGGTCGGTTCGGTGATCCGCCCGGCGGCGTTCTGCGGTGTCGTCGGGTGCAAGCCGACCCAGGGTCGCGTCGCCGTCGACGGGCTCATCCCGCACTCCCCCTCGCTCGACACCATCGGCATCTTCACGCCGGACGTGGCCACGGCCGCGCTCGTCGCCCCGGTCGTGTGGTCGGCCTGG
>CAYUOL010000148.1:0-14685 GCA_964446345.1 uncultured Iamiaceae bacterium
GTGCGCCGGCGGCGATGTCGAGCGGGGACCAGCGGTCGACCGCCTTGCCGAACGCGTCCTGCTGCCCGGGCGCGTAGCCGAGGGCCTTGGCCATGTCGCGCACCGAGGACTTGGCGCGGTAGGTGATGACGTTGGCGACCTGCGCGGCGTACTGCCGACCGTGCTTGTCGTAGACGTACTGGATGACCTCTTCGCGCCGGTTGCTCTCGATGTCGATGTCGATGTCGGGCGGGCCGTCGCGCTCGGTCGACAGGAAGCGCTCGAACAGCAGGCCGAGCTGCACCGCGTCGGCGTTGGTGATGCCGAGCGCGTAGCAGACCGCCGAGTTCGCGGCCGAACCACGGCCCTGGCAGAAGATGTTCGCCCGCCGGCAGAAGTCGACGAGGTCCCACACCACCAGGAAGTACCCCGGGAAGCCGAGCTGCTCGATGAGCGCGAGCTCGTGATCGATCTGGGCGTAGGCGCCCTGCACCCGCTCGCTCCCCCGCGGCCCGTAGCGCGCCGCCGCACCGCGCTCGGTGAGCTCGCGCAGCCACGCCATCTCGTCGAGGCCCGGCGGGCAGTCGAAGGGAGGCAGGGACGGCGCCACCAGCGACAGGTCGAACGCGCAGGCCCGCCCCAGCTCGGCCGCGCACGCGATGACCCCGGGGTAGCGGGCGAAGCGACGGGCCTGCTCGGCCCCCGAGCGCACGTGGGCGCCGGCGGCCGCCGGCAGCCACCCGTCGATCTCGTCGAGGGAGCGCCGGGCCCGCACCGCCGCCAGCGCCGTGGCGAGCGGCCGGCGCGACGGCGTGGCGTAGTGGACGTTGTTCGTGGCGACGATGTCGACCCCGGCGCGGATCGCGAGCTCGACGAGCGCGTCGTTGCGGGCGGAGTCGAGCGGATCGCCGTGATCCCACAGCTCGACGACCACGTTGTGGCGCCCGAACAGCTCGATGAGCCGGGCCAGCTCGTACGCCGCGCCGGCCGGCCCCTGCTCGACGAGCGCCCGCACGACCGCGCCCTTGCGACAGCCCGTGAGCACGCACCAGTGGTCGCGATCGGCCATCGACGCCGCGCCCGTGCCCCCCAGCGCGGCGACATCGAGCAGGGTCGCCCGTGGGGCTCCCTTCTCGCCGCGCAGCTGCGCCTCGCTGGCCGCCCGGGCCAGCAGCGCGTAGCCGCGCGGGTCGCGCGCCAGCACGAGCAGGTGGGTCTCGCCGTCGAGCGAGGACCCGGGGTCGGGTCGGCCCTGCGCCACCTCGATGCCCCCGAGGGTGACGTGCCCGGCGCGCGAGCGGGTGCGCGGAGGCGGCGCCGGGGCGTTGGGCTCGGGGACCCCGGGATCCGCGAAGCCCATCTGCGGGTGCACGCGGCCGAGGGTGAGCTCGGAGCCGAAGATGGTGGGCAGGCCCAGCGCCCGCGCCGCCTCGGCGAAGCGGACCACGCCGTAGAACCCGTCGTGATCCGTCAACGCCAAGGCCTCGAGACCGAGGCGGGCGGCTTCTTCGACCAGCTCCTCGGGATGGGAGGCGCCATCCAGGAAGGAGAAGTTCGAATGGGCGTGCAGCTCGGCGTAGGGGACCGAGCCGCGGGTGGCGGTCGCAGCTCCCCCGACCCCTCCGGGGGATCTCGGGGGCTGGTACGGGGGTCGTTTGTGGGACCAGGAAGGAGCATCCCCGCCGTCGCCCCGGACCAGCGGATCGCCCGGTCGCCCGCCCGCCGGCCGTCGGTCGGACAGCCGGCGTTCGAGCTCGGACCAGGAGATCGGGGGGTTGAAACCGCTCACCCGGCCGAGGGTAGCGAACAGGTGTTCGCCTGTCGAGAGGCACCCGACCGCCGGTCTCGCGACGGAAAACGGGTAGCGCCGGCGCCGATCTTGAGTAGGGCCTACTCATGATCCGGGGCACCTCCTGTGCGCATCGTCACACCCACGGGTGGCAGAGCGCCGTTGCGGAAGGGGATCGATGGACACGGGACACGCACCAGGAAGCGGAGCGGGCCAAGGGCGGGGCGCCGAACCCGCCGACCACGCCGCCGACCACGCCGCCGAGATCGCGGCGCTGCGGGCCCAGGTGCGCCGGCTCGAGGCGCTCGTGCACGAGGTGCTCGAACGATCGTCGACGCCCCTCCCCGCCGCCGGCCCCACCCCCGTACCCGACGGCGGCATCCGCCCGATCCCACCGACCCCACCGACCCCGCCGGCTCGCCCGCTCGACCGGCGCTCGTTGCTGCGCGTCGCCGGGGTCGGCGCCGCCGCCACCGCGGCGGTGACCGCGTCGGGGCTCGCCGGTGCCGGCCCGGCCGCCGCGCAGAACGGTGACGCCCTCGTCGTGGGCACCACGGACCACGGCCTCGGCCTCCACCTACCTCCAGGACGTCTCCGGCGGGACGAAGACGACGCACGTGCTCTGCGCGACCGACGCCGTCACCTTCCCCTCCACCTCCACCGCCGCGTGCGTCGGCGGCGAGGCGCGCGACAACACCGTGGCGGTCGGGGTCATGGGATCCACGACGAACCCGAACTCGTTCGGGGTGCTCGGCAAGCTGGTGGGCCTGGGCGCCGGAGCCGGGGCCGCGGTCTGGGGCAACGGGGGGGTTCGCCGGGGTCGGCGTCAAGGCCAGCGCCAGCGCGGGCGCACTCGTCCCGGCCCTCGACGCGGCAGGCGGCATCGGGGCCGAGATCACGGGCGACACGACCAACCTGCACCTCGTGCCCGGAGGTGTCGCCGCCCCGTCGAGGGCGGCCAGCACCGCCGGCTACGTGCTGGTCGACCAGAACAACGACCTGTGGGTCGGCGTGGGCGTCGGTGGCTGGCGCAAGCTCGGCGGGCCGGGCACCGCCGGCTCGTTGCACGTGCTCGACAGCACCACGCGGGTGTACGACAGCCGGCCGGGGACCCAGCCGCCGAACGGGACCAAGACCAAGTTCCAGACCGGGACGGAGCGGGCGATCGACGCGAAGGTGGGCGGCGCGGTGCCGGCGGGCGCGCGGGCCGTCATGATCACCGCCACGGCCACGAACACCAACCCCGGCGGGTTCTTCGCCTTCTTCAAGAACGGCATCACGTGGCCGAAGAACTCGTCGCTCAGCTGGGGCGTCGCCGGCACCACGGTGTCGACGACCACGGTGGTCGCCGTCGACGCCGCCGCGACCTTCAAGGCCCACATGGAGGGCGCCGGGGGTGCCGATCTCGTCATCGACGTCATCGGCTACTACCGCTGACGCCACGGGCGACCCCGCACGCGGAGAGCGAACGGGCGAACGGGGCGAACAGAGCGAAGGTGAGTAGCACCTACTCAGGTGCCGAGCAGCGTCGTCGCGGAAGCTGCCCTTCGAAGAAGCGAGGCGCCGGAGCACCACTGCGTCGGCAGCACCCGCGATCATGTCCCGACCGACACTCCCGTCGGCTGCCAGCGGAGGAGACCATGGGCCAGACGAACGAAGAAGACCTGCTGCACGCGCTCCACGAGCGGATCGCGGTGCTCGAACACGAGCTCGCCGCGATCCGAACGCAGACCGCGGCGCTCCCCGCGGCGCCGCCCCCGCCGACCACCGTGCCCGCGTCGACCCTGCGCGAGACGAGCGCGACCGAGCCCGTCGCCTCCGCCGATCCGCCGGTGGAGCCGATCGACGGGCGCTCGGATCGCCGGCAGCTCCTGCGCCGCGTCGGCACCGTCGCGGCAGGCGCGGTGGCCGGTGGCGCCGCCCTCGCCGTCAGCCAGGCCTCCCCGGCCGCGGCCGCGGACGGCGACGCCCTGAAGATCGGCCTGCAGAACAGCGGGAGCGCGATCACCCAGCTCGACGGCAGCCAGATGAAGGTCACCAACGACGCCACCGCGATCATCGGGCAGACGTCGGGAGCGAGTGGAGCGGTGCGCGGCGTCCACGGCTTCGCCACCGGCGGAGGTGTCGGCGTGCTGGCCACCTCGGCCGACGGGGCGCCGCTGCACATCAGCAACGGCACCCAGGTGATCCCGCCCCAGGCCGGGACGTGGGCCGTCGGCCAGTTCCTCATCGCCGGCAGCCACCTCTTCTACTGCTACTTCGGCGGTCCCGGCCCCCAGAGCAAGTGGGCGCGCGTGTCCGCGACGTTCGTCCCGCTGGCCGCGCCCGCTCGCGTGTACGACAGCCGGCCGGGCGCCACACCCCTCGGCGTCGTCAAGGGCAAGCTCGCAGACCACGCCGAGCGCGTCGTCGACCCCAAGCTCGGCGGCGCGGTGCCCTCCGGCGCCAGCGCGGTCGTCATGAACCTCACCGCGACCGACACCAACCCCGGTGGCTTCCTGTCGGCGTTCAAGAACGGGGTCGCATGGCCGGGCACGTCGTCGGTCAACTGGTTCCAACCCGGCTCGACGGTGGCCAACCAGTGCACGGTGGCCCTCGACGGCACTGCGCAGTTCAAGGTCCGCTGCGAGGGCGCCGGAGGCACCCACTTCGTCGTCGACGTGGTCGGCTACTACCTCTGATCCGGCGCGGCCTGGTCCCCGATCGCGGCGAGCGCCTCGTGCGCGTCAGAAGGCGCCGCCGGCGAAGTCCTCGATGAGCGACGCCGCGGCCGGGAACCGGGCCGCGAGGTCGCGTGGGTCACCGATGATCACGTCCGTCGGGTCGACGCCTGGCCACTCGGTGCTCGCGCCGAGGAACCAGGTGCCAGGAGCGACGCGCGCCGTGTGGAACGTGCCGCCCGGCAGGAAGAGCTGCAGGTGCTGGCCGGCGGCGAGGTCGTCGCCCATCGTCTCGACGCGGTGCGTGCCGTCGGGGAGCAGCAGCAGCACCTCGAGCGGGGCACCGAGGTAGCGGTGGTACAGCTGGTCGTTGCGGATGCAGTGGAGGTGCACCGGCGCCTGCTCGGTCACCTGGAAGTAGAGCGCAGAGCCCGCCGGTCGCCCCGCCTCGAAGGGTGCCTCGAGCCCGTGTGGGGCGATGCCGAGCTCGCTGACGTAGGTCAGCTTCACGAAGCCGCAGGTGGGATGCGGTTCGAGGCCGAGGTGGTTCCGGACGGCATCGGCATCCAGCGCATCGGTCATCGGGCCAGCATACGGATCGGGCCGCGCGTCCCCGGGGACGCAGACCTGGCATCCTGTCCGCCGCGCCGGATGGGGTGGGGACGGCGTGCCTCGACACACCTGCGGATTGGGAGACAGTGAAGACACGTACTCTGACAAGGGCCCTGACCAGTGCTCGGACCAGTGCTCGGACCAGCGCTCGGACCAGCGCTCGGATCAGTGCTCGGACCGGTGCCATGGCCGTGATCACGATGGGCCTGCTCGTGACCGCCTGCTCGGGCTCGTCGACGACGACCACCACGGGCGCGGCCGGCGGATCGACCACGACGCCCGGCGCGAAGGCGGCTTCGTGCCCACCGGCGGAGGGCACGCAGACGCGCACGACGAAGTTCGACGCCGTCCCCCCAACGTGCATCGACGTCAACAAGACCTACACGGCGGCGTTCGAGACGTCGGCGGGCCCCTTCACGGCCAAGCTCGATCCGAAGTCCGCACCCATCGCGGTGAACAACTTCGTGTTCCTCGCGCGCAACCACTACTACGACGGCGTCGCGTTCCACCGGATCATCCCCGACTTCGTCATCCAGGGCGGCGACGCGACGGGCAAGCCTGCCGGCACCGGGGGGCCCGGCTACGAGTTCAAGGACGAGCTGCCGGCGAGCGCGGAGGTGTACCAGAAGGGGTCCATGGCGATGGCCAACTCCGGCCCGGACACCAACGGCAGCCAGTTCTTCATCGTGCTGCAGCCCGGCACGTTGCAGGCCAAGTACTCGCACTTCGGCCAGGTCACGGAGGGCTTCGACACCACGATCCAGAAGATCGCCAAGACGGGCACGATGAGCGGCACGCCCACCTCCCCCACCACGATCACGTCGATCAAGATCACCGAGAGCTGATTCGCCGGCGGCACCGCGTCGGCGCGGGAGCCTGCTGGTAGGTTGTCTCGCCAACGAGGGCGGGGGGTGCCCCCGACGGACGAATCGAGCAGGCGACGGACGAGCACGGCAGCTCGGCGGCGCAGGAGACCCTCGGCCCCGCCGACGGCGCCGCCGGACACCTCAGCAGGCGAGCCCACGCGCGGGGCCCACGGGTCTTCGGCACGTGGCGGCTGGCGCTCTTCTCGTTCATCTTCATCGCGAGCATCAACAGCACGCCGGCGCTGGCGAGCTACGGGCTCTCGTCGATCTTCTTCTACGGCATCGCGATCCTCTTCCTGCTCGTCCCGACCGCGTTGACGTCGTCCGAGCTCGGGGCGGCGATCCCGGCGACCGGCGGCATCTACGTGTGGACCCGGACCGCGCTCGGTGACCGTCTCGGCTTCCTCGTGATCTGGCTCGAGTGGGCCGCGCAGGTCATCGCCATGCCCGTGATCATGACGACGATCGCCACCCAGGTCGCCTACGGCTTCGATCCGGCACTGGCCAACGACCCCATGTTCATGTTCCTCGTGGTCGTCATCACGATCTGGGCCATGACGCTGATCTCGACGCGAGGCCTCAAGGTCGCGCGTCAGCTCAACCTCGTCGCCGTGTTCGTCGGCAACCTCATCCCCGCCGTGATCATCGTGGGGCTCGCGATCCTGTGGCTCGCGCAGGGCCGCGGCTCGCAGATGCCGCTCACCCCGTCGGCGGTGGTGCCCCAATGGGACGGCTTCGCCACCATCGTGTTCGCCAGCACGACGTTCCTCATGTTCGCCGGCATCGAGATCTCGGCCATCCACGCCGGCGACGTCACGAACCCGAGCCGCACGATCCCGCGCGCCAACGGCATCACCGCGCTCCTGTGCATCGCGCTGTTCGTGCCCGTCACCCTCGCCATCGGGGTCGTCGTCCCGGCCTCGACCGAGAGCGTGGTGGCGGGGGTCATGCAGGCCGTGCGCGACTTCTTCCCGGTCTACGGGCTGTCGTGGGCCATCCCGGTGTTCGCGTTGATGATCGCCGCGGGGCTCGCGCTGTCGGTCATGCAGATGCTCGGCGGCCCCGCCCGCGGCGTGATGGTCGCCGCCCGCGAGGGCAACCTCCCGAAGTTCTTCCAGCACGAGAACGGCAAGGGCGCGCCGGTGCGCATCATCCTGGTGCAATCGGTCGTGAGCTCGATCCTCGCCACCCTGTTCGTGCTCATGCCGTCGGTGCAGAACGCGTGGTGGGCGCTCGCCGCGACGCAGACGCAGCTGACGCTGCTCATCTACGTGATCATGTACGCGGCGCTGCGCCGACTCCGCAAGACCCAGCCCGGCCTCGAGCGCCCGTACCGCATCCCCGGCGGGCGCGTCGGCATGTACGTGGTGACGGTGGGCGGATCGCTCGCCTGCCTGAGCGTGATCGCGATCAACTTCGTGCCGCCGTCGCAGCTCGACAGCGTGTCGTTCCCGCTCTACGCGGGGGCGATGATCCTCGGCGTCGTCATCGTGTGCGGGCTGCCGATGCTCGCCCGCGCGTTCCGCCGTCCCGGGTGGGTGACGGTGCCGGAGGCCGTGACGGACGCCGCGGCGGAAGCGGCGGTCGAGGCCTCCGAAGAAGACGCGGAACCCGCACCCGCGTGAACGCGGCGCGAACGAGTCCCGCTCACGCGAGACGGGAACGCATCCTCGGGAGCAGCGGGCACGTGGGATCGAGCCGTTCGACCTCCGCCGCGTCGGCGCGAGCCTGTTCGACCTCACCGAGCGCGTGGCGGGCGATCGCGACGTAGGCGAGGTTGAGGGCCCTGTTGGTCTCGTCGTCGTCGCCGGCCATCGACGCCAGCACGAGCGCGAGGCCCCGATCGACATCGCCGAGCTCGATGAGCACCGAGCCGCGCGTGCCGCACACCGCCGGGGCCGAAGGCTGGAGGTGGTGCGCTTCCGCCGATGCGGTGTCGGCGGCACCGCCCCGTTCGACGTCGCCCGCCATGAGCAGGCACCAGGCCATCGTGTTGAGCACGGTGACGTACGCGATCGATGCCGGGCTGAGCTCGGCGAGCATCGGTCGGGCTGCGTCCACCGCTTCGCGGTAGCGGTCCTCGTACAGGAGCGCGTGGCACCACAGCAGCCGGGCCGTGACATCGCCCGTGGCGGCCGCCCTTTCGAGGCCGTCCAGATCGTCCTGGGGCACCGTCGGTCGCGTCCTCGTCCTCGACGCGCGGTCCAGCACCGCGAACACCCGGTCGACGGCGACCTTCGTCTCGATCTCCGCCTTCGAGAAGAAGGGGATCTTGGCCAGGTGCCATCCGTCGGTGTGCGAGACGCCGACCAGACCGTGGATCTCTCGGGGAAAGAGGTTCGTCACGAGGATCAGCATCGCGGTGAGGAGCAGCATCGTCCGCAGGACGTCGGTCGCGGTCGACGGGTTCGTCGGCCACCTCCACGCCACCACGATGATGACGACCTGGACCGCCGGCCCGGCCGCGACCGCGCACCACGATCGGAGCCGGTAGCCGCGAGCGGACGACGCCAGCAGCGCCACGCTGCCGCCGCTGGGCACGGAACGGACCGCGACCCTCGTCGCTCCCACGTCGAACCACTTCACCACGGTGCCGACGCCGATGTTCATCCTGGGCACGCGCAGCCCGACCGCACGAGCGACCACGGCATGGCCCAGCTCGTGCGGTGCCACCTGGGCACACTGCAGAGGGGCGAGCAAGCCGGCGGCGAACAGGACAGGGGCCATGTCCGCGTCACCTGCGAGCAGCCCGGTTGCGCCGACGGCGAGCACGACGAGCGACCCCGCGATCGTCAGCACGGTCAGGTGGGCGCTCCGCGCCGACAGGCAGTCGCGGCACAGCGACGACGAGCCGTCCAGCGTGCTGGAGAACGACGATCGTTGCCGGAGGCTCGGGCGCCCGCACAGCCGGCAGACGAGGACCGGTGTCGGTGCGTCCTCGACGTCGGCACCCGCCGGCGACACTGCGGCCCGCGGGGCGGCGGGCCGCCCGGGAGCGACCGGGGCGGGGCCGACGGGCACCGGCGGTTCCGGGCGGGTCGGGTCCACGACGATCAGCCGTCCCCGCCGCCGCAGCAGGAGTATCGAGGTGGCGCCCGCGACCAACGCCACGGCGACACCGGTTCCGCCGACGACTGCGTGGCTGCGGGCGCGCTCGTCGCACGTGGCCGATCGCTGCGCTTCCGTGTCGTGCATGGGCGATCCGACCGGGAGCTGGTTCGCCCGTCGCCGCAGGGCGGCCTCGTGCGACGTCTCCAGGACCCCGAACGCGGCAGGGCAGGCTCCCGTCTGTCGGATGGTCGTCGGAAGGAGGGGTCCGACCTCGTCGCCGGTCTCGTCGTCGTAACCGCCGCTCGGCACCATGACCGTCACGTCGGTGGTCACGGACCCGGCACTGAGGATCCAGGTCCCGCTGACCGCGAGGGTGAGCACGCAGAGGTAGAGCGCGATCGCGAGCGGCCACCGCAGCTGCCGGCCCCAGCGACGAGCGACCGTGATCATCGACGCCTTCGCCGCGCGTCCCCGTCGGCCCCCTCTTCGGCCCCCTCTTCCGCCCCCTCTTCCGCCCCCTCCTCCGCCATGACGGCAACAGTACGGCGGCGACCTCCGTGGGCGCCGACGGCATCACGGCGACCGCGACATTGGACGAGTCAGTCGTACGTCGCCTCGACGGACCACTGGCCGGCCTCGAGGGTGAGGAGGTGCGCGGTGCCGTCGGCGAGGACCACCTGGTAGCGCGCCCGACGGCGATGGGCGCGCGGGTCCCACCAGCGCTCGTCGGCCGGCCAGGGCCCCGCCCACGCCTCGACCTCGACCCAGGGGCCGTCGCCGATGGCCACCGCCGCGGGTGCGCCGCTGGCGACGGCGCGCCCGTTGACCGTGACGGCGTCGCCGTCCTCGTCCACGACCTGGGCCAGCGGGGCCTCGGGCGGCACCACGGCAGGCGCCGGCGCGGGGATCTGGCCGGGCCACGGTGAGGTGATCCACCCCGGCCGGGTCGCGGGCCGCGGCGCGGTGAGGTCGACCGCCGCGACGGGGACGAGCACGAGCTGCTCGCCGGGCGCGCGCCGCCCCCGCCACTCGGGCACGCGCACGGCATCGGGCCCCAACAGGCCCTGCACCCGGGCCAGCGCTCGCACCGCGCGGATGTCGGCATCGGTCTCCCCACCCCAGAACCCGAGCTGGCGACCGTGCGCCGGGATGACCTCGTCGGGGAGCAACCGCAGGAAGGCGACACCACCGCTCGGCCGGGACTGCGCCGACGCGTGCAGCCAGCCTTCGAGCTGCCAGCGCACGCGATCGGTGACGGCGCCCGCGGTGAGGGTGCCCTCGTGACGCCACGCCCGCTCGATCGTCTCCCCGTGCTCGGTCTCGGCCGCGATGACGACGCGCGTGCACGACAGGCCACGATCGTCGAGCTCGGCGAAGAGCTCGTCGGCGAGGGTCTTGGCGATGAACGCGATGCGGTCGACGCGGTCGGCGGGCGGGTCGACCTCGGTGGCGACCTCGAGGTCGGGGGGCGGGTCGCGCGCGTCGGGCGGCCGGTTGTCGAGCCCGGCGGCCAGGCGGTGGGCGAGGGAGCCGGGCAACCCGAAGCGGGCCAGGACGTCGCGATCGGGCAGTGCCGCGAGGTCGGCGAGCGTCGTCAGCCCGAGGCGGTACCAGACGTCGATGAGCTCGGTGATGTCGCGCCGGTCGGCCTCGTGCAGCGACCCGATCGGCAAGGGCGCGAGGAAGGACGGGGAGCCGCCGGCGGGGATCACGGCCGTCCCCGGCGACGCGGGGGCGGTGCGGGCGGCGATCTGCGCGGCGAAGGGACCATCGGCCACCCCGACGCGCCCCGCCCCCGACCACCCGCGCTCGGCGAGCATCGCCTCGACCGCGTCGTGCACCTGCGCGGCGAGCGACCGATCGCCGCCGAAGTAGCGCGAGGGCCCCCGGGTCGGGAAGGTGCACGCCCCGGGGCGGGTCAGCTCGAGGCGCGGGGTGAAGGTCTCGACGGCGCGCACCACCCCTTCGAAGGCGCGGGCCTCGAGGCTCTCGTCGCGCTCGACCACCTCGAGCGCCGAGCACCGGCCCTGGGCCTCGCGGCGACGGTGCCCGACCTGCACCCCTTCGGCGCGGGCCCGTGGCGAGCAGGCCACCACGCGGTTGGCGTGGACCACCGCCACCGGTTCGCCCGGTGCGCAACCCGTGGCGATCACGGGCCAGTCCGCGCAGCGCACGACCATCGTGCGCACCGGCTCGTGCTCAGCCGGCATCGGACCACACCGACGCACCGGCGTCGCCGGCCTCCGCGAGCCGCCCGTCCGGTCCGCTCTCCGACCACCCGTCCCGCCCGTCCGGCCATCGGTCGTGAGGCCCGCGGACCAGGGGCTCGGTCGCCACCCGCCGGATGCGCCCCCGCCGCGCCGACTCGAGATCCGCCGGGCCACCGGGAGCCGCGGGAGCGGCGGGGCCTGCGAGATCGGCGACCAGCGCATCGACGTCGGCGCCGGCGAACGCGGCGGGACCGTCGCGGCCGACGAGCGCATCGAGCTTCCCCAGCCGCTCGAGCTGGGTGGCATCGGCGACGCCGTCGCCGGGCGCGAACCACAGCTCGGACCGGCGCGGGCGGGCCGCCGAGCGTCGCCCGGTGGCCTCGACCGTGATCCGCCGACCACCGAGGTGGCCGTGGCCGGCACCGAGGCCCTGCCACCGCGACGCCACCACGACCAGGCGGAGGTCGGCCTCGAACGCAGACCACGCCGCCCGCTTGGCGCGAGCGTCGGCCCCCACCCCGTCGACCGAGGCCGCGGCGGTGTCGACCTGCACGAGGACGGTCCCCCGCTCGCGGGCACGGGCGGCCAGCCGGCGCACCTCGGCCGCCTTCACCGGTACGGACGAGCTGCGGGCGGGTGCTCCGAACACGACCAGATCGAACGCGCCCGTGAGCGCCCCGACCACGGTGGCCCACGCGTCGGGTGGCGGTGCTTCGATCACCGCCACGCGCTCGAGCGCGAGCCCCAGCTCGGCGGCCGCCGCCAGCCCGAGGGCGGGCAGTCCCACCAGCGCGACCCAGGATCCGGCCCCGGTCGGCCCCGCCGCGATCGCCAGCGCCAACGAGGTGGCGCCCATCGACCGGGGGGCCTGCTCCCCCGCGCGGCGCGGGCGCTCGCGGTGCTCTCGGCGATCGAGGCGGGCGTGGCGGCCGTCGAGCGCCACCGCCGGCAGGTCGTCGGTCTGCGTCGCCCGCACCGCCACCGTGGTGCCGCGGGCCAACCCGCCGGGCAGCAACGCGTCGAAGGCGCGGAGCATCGGCAGGGTGTGCTCGTGGGCGAGCGCCACCGGCCGCACGCGCTCGGTGGCCTCGCGGAGATCACGTGGATCACCCGGGCGATGGTGCTCGACCGGACGCCGCGGCCCGGTCTTCGAGCGCTCTTCGAGGGCCGCCATCCGGGCCCGCTGGGCGAGCGCGACGCGCACGTCGTCGTCCTCGACGGGCAGGTCGGCCGCGAACTCGGCATCGATCTCGTCAGCGGGAACGGACTGGAACAGCGCCACGCCCCAGTATCGAACACCCGTTCGCTCCACGCAAGAGGTCCGGTCCCCGATCCCGATGTTCGATACTGGACGGCCCACCCGGCCTGCGGAAGGACAGCTGACATGCAGGAGATCGAGCTCGACGCGGAGGAATGGGGCCGCATCGGCGGCCCGCTCGACGCGGCCGTCGAGCCGGCGTTGCTGGCGTTGGCCTCCACGCTGCACGGCGCCTCGGCCACGCGCCGCTGGGCCCGCGAGGTCGGCATCGACCACCTGCCGCTGGCGGCGCTCGTCGCCGTGCGCACCGAGGCCCGGCACAGCCAGGACGCCGCGATCGGCGAGCTCCTCGGGGTCGATCCCGCCCCGTCGCCGTTCGTCGTCGGCCTCTCCGGCGGGGTCGCGGTCGGCAAGTCGATGGCCGCCGAGGCCCTCGCCGCGCTGCTGCGCGCCCAGTTCGGCCTCACCGCGACGGTCATCACCACCGACGGCTTCCTGCTGCCGAACGCCGAGCTCGAGGCGCGCGGGCTCGTCGCCCGCAAGGGCTTCCCCGAGTCCTACGACCAGGCCGCGCTCCTCGCGCTGCTCGACGGCGTGCGCCGCGGGCGCACCGACCTCGTCGCCCCGGTGTACGACCACCTGGCCTCCGACGTCCTCCCCGGTCCCGGCGTCGCCATCGGCCGCCCCGATGTGCTGGTGCTCGAGGGCGTGAACGTCCTGCAGCCGGCGCCCGACCCGACCTCGCCGGCGGTGACCGAGCACCTGCACCTCTCCGTGTACGTCGACGCACCCGAGGCGCTGATGCACACGTGGTTCACGACGCGCCTGCTCGACCTGCGGTCCCGCCCCGCCGGCGAGGTCCCCTCGCACTTCGCGTCGACGGCGACGATCCCCGACGACCAGTTCGTCGAGCTGAGCGACCTCGTGTGGGAGCACGTGAACCTGCCGAACCTGGTGCAGCACATCGCCCCGACCCGGCGGCTCGCCGACGTCGTGCTCGAGAAGGGCGACGACCACCGCGTGCGCCGGGTGCTCATCCGGCGCTGAGCAGGCGCGGCTTCAGCCGCGGGCGGCTCCCACCAACCGATGGACGCCCTCGAGGTCGAAGGGCTCGCCGAGACCCAGGATGAGGTGCGTCGCGCCCGCGTCGAGGAACTCGTCGATCAGCTCGAGCTCATCGGTGGAGTTCAGGTTCACGGTGCGCTCGACGGCGGCCGGATCCCGTCCGACCTCGGCGCACCACTCGTCGAGGATCGCGTTCTTGGCCTTGTAGGTGGCGGGCGGCCCGAAGCTGTTCCAGGCGTCGGCGTACTGCGCGACCAGTCGCAGCGTCACCTTCTCGCCGCTCCCACCGATGAGGATCGGCAACGTGCCGATGGGCGGCGGGTTGAGCTTGGCGAGGCGCGCTTTGATCCGCTGGAGGCTCGCTTCGAGCTCGCGCAGGCGCGACGGCCCGGTGCCGAACTCGTAGCCGTACTCGTCGTAGTCCTTCTCGAACCAGCCGGCGCCGATCCCGAGGTAGGCCCGCCCATCGGAGAGGTGGTCCACCGTGCGGGCCATGTCCGCGAGCAGGTCGGGGTTGCGGTACGAGTTGCCGGTGACCATCGTGCCGACCATCGCGTGCCGGCTGTCGGCCGCCATCGCCGCCAGGGTCGTCCACCCCTCGAAGTGCGCGCCCTCCGGCTCGCCGAACAGCGGGTAGAAGTGGTCCCACACCCAGAGGCTGTCGACACCGAGCGCGTCGATCGCCTGCCACGCCTCGCGCAACGCCGCCATGGACGCGTGCTGCGGCCAGAGCTGCACACCGACCTTGAACCGGGCCATGGATGCTCCTCAGATGATCAGTCGGTGCTGGCGCCTTCGGGGATGACGACCTCGACGCCGGGCCGGGAGCCAACGAAGGTCATTCTGCGCTGGCCCCGTCGGGGATGACGACCTCGACGCCGGGCCGGTAGTACGTGTAGAGGTCTTCGACGATCTCCTTGATGCCGGCCGGCGGGGCCGCATCTTCGAGGGTGACCGTGATGATGTTGCTGTTGGCGCTCACGGTCTTGATGTCGCCCCGCTCGAAGAGGCGCCGCGCCAGCACGTCGATCGGGCGGGTGCCGACGACGTCGTCCGCCGATCGGAAGATCTCGTGGTCCAT
Source organism: uncultured Iamiaceae bacterium (assembly GCA_964446345.1). GTDB lineage: Bacteria > Actinomycetota > Acidimicrobiia > Acidimicrobiales > Acidimicrobilacustridaceae > CAYUOL01. The sequence goes on from CAYUOL010000148.1 coordinate 14,572, forward strand.
CCCGGTGAGGGTGCGGTTGGTCTCGTAGCGAAGCACGCCCGGCGTTGCCGACGGCTTCTCGATGACGGTCACAGGCTGTCCCATACGGGCGCGGAGCCTACCGGGAGGCGCTGA
>CAYUOL010000149.1:0-14634 GCA_964446345.1 uncultured Iamiaceae bacterium
CGGCGGTGGGCGAGGGCACACGGGAGGACGCCCCGCGGCGATGCGCCGGCGGGGGTCGGCCGGGCGGAACGGCCGGCGGGATTCGGGGAGCAGGTTCCTAGACTCCGACGGTGCCCGAGCCGAGCGATGCCCCCGACCGGCCCGAGCCGGACCCGACTCGGGCGGAGGACCGCTCGCCGGCCCCATCGCCGGCCCCATCGGCGGGCGCGGCGCCGGACTCTCCGCCGGTCGCGCCGCCGGCCCCGGCACGAGCCCGACTGCTCACCCCGCGCTTCGTGCTGGTGGTGGTCGTCGGGCTCCTCTACTTCCTGTCGCTCGGCATGGTGCTGCCCGTCGTCCCGCTGTTCGTCGAGGGGCCGCTCGCCGGCGGATCGCTCGCGGTGGGCATCGCCGTGGGGGCCTTCTCCGTCGGCGCCGTGCTGCTGCGCCCCTACGCCGGCCGCATCGGCGATCGCTTCGGCCGGCGCCTGCTCATCATCGGCGGCGCCCTCGTGGTGGGCATCGCCGTCGCGATGTACCACCTCGCCGGCGGGATCGTCGTGCTCGTGGTGGCCCGGGTGCTCGGCGGCATCGGCGAAGCAGCCTTCTTCGTGGGTGCGGGCACCATGATCACGGACCTGGCGCCCGAGGCCCGCCGGGGAGAGGCCATCAGCTACTGGTCGGTCGCCGTGTACGGCGGCCTCGCCTTCGGGCCGACCCTGGGGGAGATGCTGCTCGCCCACGACGACTACGGCCGGGTGTGGAGCGTCAGCTGCGTCCTGGCGCTCGCCGCGGCGGGGCTCGGCGTGTTCACCACCGAGACCATGGTGCCCAGGCCCGAGCCGACGGGGCCCGCCGCGACCACCCCGAAGCCGCCGCTGCTGCACCGCGCGTCGCTCGCCCCCGGCCTCGTCCTGTTCCTCGGGCTCGTCGGCCTGGCCGGCTTCCTCGAGTTCGTTCCCCTCTACGTGGACGATCTCGGGATGGCGGACTCGCGATCGGTCTTCCTGCTCTACGGCTGCACCGTGCTGGCCGTGCGCATCTTCGGCGCCCGCTTGCCCGATCGGCTCGGCCCGCTGCGGGCGGGGAGCGGGGCCACCGGCTTCGCGGCCCTCGGCCTGGTGATCATCGCGGCCGTGCCCTCGGCGGTCGGCCTGTACGCCGGCACGGTCGTCTTCTCGGTGGGCATGTCGCTGCTGTACCCGGCCATGCTGACCTTGGCGCTGTCCGGCGTGCCCGCGGAGGAGCGCGGGTCGAGCGTCGGCACGGTCAGCAGCTTCTTCGATGCCTCGCAGGGGCTCGGCGCGGCCCTGCTCGGCGGGGTGGCCGTGTTCTCCGGCTACCGCGGCGCCTTCGTGGCGGGTGCGATCGCCGCCGCGGCCGGCCTTGCGCTCCTGCGCTCGGGCATCGATCCGCGGGTGCGTCGCCCCGTCGATCACGAAGCAGCGGCGACGGCGACGCAGTACCTCGAGCCGGACCCGCCGTAGCCGCCGACGCGCACCCCGTCCGCCGCCGGATCCGCACCCCAAGGGGTGGATCTCCCGGCCCCGCGGCCGCCGGACCCCGTGCACCAGGCATGACGCAGAGCGTGGCCGCAAGGGCGCGCGGCGAGAAGAAGGGGACCGCGCTACTCTGCCCAGACTTACTTGTGAGCTGACTTGCGGCGGGACCTCTTCGGGGATTCACGAGTGCCCGGCCCGAGCAGCCATCGGCTTCCCAGGTGGTTGACGTATGCATCGCGCGCTTCGTGTACTGCTCGGTCTGGTCCTCGCGGCCGCCGCGCTCCCCCTCTTCACCTCGTCTGCGAGCGCTGCGACCCTGCCGCCCGTGTTGACCTCACCCCAGAACGGGGCTGCGGTGTCGACGAACCCGCCGTTCACGTACCAGGCGTCGGCCGGTGCGTCGCGCTACCGCGTGCAGATCGCGACCGACTTCGGCTTCACCCAGGTCGTGACCACCATCGACACCGTCAACCTGGTGGCCACGTACTCGAACGACCTGCCGAACGGCACGTTGTTCTGGCGGGCGGCGAGCTTCGACGACCAGAACAACCTGAGCGCGTACAGCCAGGCGAACTCCTTCGTGAAGACCCCGGGCGCCCCGAACCCCATCGCGCCGAAGACCCCGGGCGGCGGCGGCGCCGCCACGCTCAACTACCCGCAGGACCCCATCGAGTTCTCGTGGGACCCGATGCCGAACACCGGGTACTACCAGATCGACATCGACGACGAGCCGTCCTTCTCGCCGCCGCTCGTCGGTGGCACCGACAAGACCGCGAACTCCGTGTACACCTGGAGCACCCCGAACCAGATGAACAAGACGCTCTACTGGCGGGTGCGGTCGGTCAGCCCGCAGGGCTTCGAGAGCGCGAACTCGACCCCTCAGGCCTTCCAGATCGTCTGGGCGTACAAGCCGAACCTGGTGTACCCCCCGCAGGATGCCACCGTCCAAGAGGTGCGCTTCGATTGGGACGGTGGCCCCAACGCCGCGACCCCGGGGACCCCGTACAAGACGATCCCGGGCGCCTCCAGCTACGACCTGCTGGTCTCGAGCGACGTCAACTTCAACACGATCGTGTACCAGGCGCAGGACATCCGCTCGACCGCGTTCACACCGCCCCGGACCTTCCCCGCTGCGGACTACTACTGGAAGGTGAAGGCGAAGAACGTGGCCGGCGTGGTCTCGCCCGAGTCGACCATCTTCCACTTCAAGCGCGCCTGGCCCGTGCCTCCCGGCACCGGCCAGCTCGACACGGTCTCGCTCCTGTCGCCCGCGGACAACGCATCGATCATCGAGCCCAACTTCGCCTGGACCCCGGCGCAGCTCGCGAGCTACTACGAGTTCTGGATCGGGAGCGACCCCGCCTTCTCGCCCGGCACCTACAACATCTGCCAGACGACCCACACCACGCTGACGCCGTACACCCCGGGGTGCGGGTTGTACCCGTCCATCGGTGTCCCGACGTACTACTGGAAGGTCAAGCCGATCGACGGCGACACCAACATCCAGGGCGTCTTCTCGAACACGCGGCGCTTCACCTACAACCCTGAGTACCTCCCGGGCAACGGCTATCCCGGTCCGATCTCGTACGTGACGCCCGCCGGGCGGGTCTTCACCTCGGCGGAGACCCCGATCCTGAGCTGGAACGCGTTCAACACCGCCGCCACGACCCCGGTCACCAACCCGGAGACGACCCCGGCACCGGACCAGACCGGCTTCGGGCGCTACCAGGTGCAGATCTACAAGAACGGTTCGCCCTGGAACCAGTTCAACACGTACAACACCTCCATCGTGCCCCCGGTCACCTTCGACATCGTCAACAACGTCGAGGTCGCGACCACCTACTCGTGGCGAGTCGTGTTGCTGAACAGCGCGAACCAGTTCGGTCTCGCCGGCCCCACGCGGAGCTTCACCATCACCCCGCGCGTCACCTCGCCCACGCTCACCATCACGTCGGCGGCCGGGGTGTCTGGCGTCAACGGACCGCTCCTCAGCTGGACGGCGCGCACCAACGCGGTGCGCTACGACGTCATGTACGGCGTGCGCGGCACGAACATCTTCAACAACACCCCGTTGAACGCGAGTGCGTACGGGATCACCGGCACGGCGTTCGCCCCCGAGAGCGACGGCACCCTCACGACGGGCGACTGGGACTTCTACGTGCGGGCGTACGACAAGGACAACCTCTTGATCGACGTCAGCAACGTCAGCTGGTTCCGGATCAACGAGATCCCGAAGACGAACCTGACGAGCCCGCCCAACTGCACGGAGAACGTCTCCTGCATCGTCCTCAACGACACGCCGACGCTCGATTGGGATCCGGTGCCGCGGGCCACGCACTACATCCTGACCCTCGCGACCGACGTCAACTTCACGAACGTCCTCAACCAGTACACGTCGGACACGCCCTACACCAAGCTGCGGCTGGTGCAGGCCCTGCCCGACAACCAAGCGGGCAGCAACTCGTACTACTGGTACGCGCGGCCGTGCATCGGCAACCGGTGCGCGCCGGGACCTGAGACGTTCGCGGGCCTGCCGTCGTGCTACCGCGTGCCGCCTGCGGCGGGCGCGTGCTCGCCGGTCCGCTCGTTCATCAAGAAGTCGAACGTGATCAAGATGCTCAGCCCGACCCCGCCGCCCTACACCGGTGGCACGACGATCCCGACGGCCACGGACGAGATCACCTTCTCGTGGGAGGACTACCTCACGACCAACCGCTCGATCGCGTCGAACCCGCTGTCCGATCAAGAGGCGCAGCGCTACCACATCGACGTCGCGTACACCGAGAACTTCCAGAACGGCACGATCCTCGACCAGCGCGAGCTCGACGCCACGACCTACACCGACGACCGGTTGTACCGGGACGGGCCGCTGTTCTGGCGGGTGCAGCCCATCGACGGGTCGGGCAACTACCTGCCCTTCCCCGCCGCGGTCGGCAAGATCAACAAGGCGTCGCCCACCGTCACCCTGAAGACGCCGGCGGCGGGGGCATCGGTCAAGGGGATCCCCTCGTTCAAGTGGGACGCGCAGCCGTACGCGCGCTACTACACGATCGAGATCTACAAGAACCCCCAGGACGGCATCCAGCCGAACAACCTGATCAACGAGGTCAGCGGTCAGACGCAGACGCCCGCGTGGGCCCCGCGCAACGGGCTCCCGGCCGGCACCTACGGCTGGCGGGTGCGTTACAACTTCGGTGATCAGGACCAGAACGAGAGCCCGTTCACGGGTCTGCGCCAGTTCACGTTGTCGCCGGACGCGGTCACCTTGACGCAGCCGGCCGACGGGCAGCTGGTCGCCCCGAACCGCGTGCTGTTCCAGTGGCAGCGGCCCACGGGCAACTTCTCGTACTACCGGTTCGAGCTCTCGAACTCCACGGCCTTCACGCAGCTCTTCGACTCGGGCAACACGGTCACCAACGCCTACGCCCCCGTCAACGCCTACACCAACGGCACGTGGTACTGGCGCATCATCCTCAAGGACGCCAACAACAACACCTTGAGCACCTCGTCGACGAGGGTCATCAAGATCGGTCAGCCCGGGGTGACCTTCAAGGCGGTGGCACCGACGCGGCTCCTCGACTCACGGCTGCCGCAGAGCCAGTGGGGAGGCACCAAGCTCTTCCAGGGCTCGCCGCGCACGCTCCAGGTGAGCCAGCCCTTCGGTGTCGTGCCGCCGACCGCGACCGCGATCATCGCCAACGTGACGGCCACGGGCAGCAACGCGGCGTCGTTCCTCACGGTGTACCCGGCGGATGAACCGAACATACCGACGGCGTCCAACGTCAACTTCGCCGCCGGTCAGACGATCCCGAACCTCGTCACGGTGAAGCTGAGCAGCGCCGGCGCGGTCAAGATCGCAACGGCGGTGGGGAGCACGGACGTGATCCTCGACGTCGTCGGCTACTTCGACGACGGCACCACGGTGAACGACTACTTCCAGGGCATCACGCCGGTCCGCATCCTCGACTCCCGCCAGGCCAGTGGCCCGTGGGGCGGCACGAAGCTGACCGGTGGCAACGTCCGCACGTTGCAGGTGTCGGGCAGCCAGGGCATCCCGAGCTCGGCGAAGTCGGCGGTCATGAACGTGACCGTGACGGGCTCGACGCAGGCGTCGTTCCTGACGGTGTTCCCGGGCGGCAACGTGCCGACATCGTCGAACCTGAACTTCGCGGCAGGGGAGACGATCCCGAACCTCGTGGTCACACCGTTGAACAACACCGGGCAGGCGTCGTTCTACATACCGAACGGCGCCACGGACGTGATCGTCGACGTGGTCGGCTACTTCGGGACGAGCGGCGACAAGTTCCACTTCATGTCGCCGGTCCGCATCCTCGACTCGAGGACGACCAACCAGGCCGCGCCGAACGTCTCGTGGAACAACACGAAGCTCGGCGCCGGGTCGAAGGCCCTGCAGGTCGCCGGCGTGTCCGGCGTGCCGGACGACGCCACCAGCGTCGTGATGAACACGACGGCGACGGGTGGCACCGCGAACTCGTTCCTCACGGTGTACCCCGACGGGCAGACCAAGCCGAACTCCTCGAACGTCAACTTCGGCATCGGGCAGACCATCCCGAACCTGGTGATGGTCAAGCTGGGAACGAACAACCAGCAGTTCCCGCAGGCGCAAGGGAAGATCGACATCTTCAACGCCGCCGGTTCGGTCGACGTCATCGCGGACGTCGTGGGCTACTTCGCCGTGCAGTAGCCGTCGATCCACGAGCAGTGCCAGAGGCCGGGCCGCGAGGCCCGGCCTCTGTCGTGTCCAGCCGAGTGGCACCCGAGCGGGCGTCGCCTATCGTGGGGCGGTCGCCCGGCGGGAGCGGCTCGGCGTGCGCCGCGCGTCGACCCGTGGCAGCACCGCCGCGACAACGACCACAACGGCGACAGGATCACGCGACCGCGAGCACGCGATCTCGGGGGAACAGGAGGGCGTCTCATGCGCATTCGGGTTGACCAGGACAAGTGCGAAGGGCACAACCGGTGCTACGCACTCGCGCCCGAGCTGCTCGACGTCGACGACTACGGCTACGCCCACGAGATCGGTGACGGCTCCGTGCCGGTCGAGCTCGAGGAGAAGGCCCGGCTCGCCGCCAAGAACTGCCCCGAGTACGCGATCACGCTGGAGGAAGAGGCATGACCGGCATGCACCCCGAGGTGACCGACTGGGCGAAGGACTTCGACCACACCGATCCGCAGTGGGCCGCCGATCCGTTCCCGATCTGGTCCGAGCTGCGAGGCGCGTGCCCGGTGGCCCACTCCGAGCGCTACGGCGGCACGTGGCTGCCGACGACGCACGAGGACATCGCCGCGATCGCGTACGACACCGACCACTTCACGTCGCGGGGCGTCATCGTGAGCGAGGGCCGACCGCTCATGCCCGCACCGCAGGGCTTCGCCCCGCCGATCACCTCCGACCCGCCCTTCCACCACGAGGCGCGCCGCCTGCTGCTCCCTGCCTTCTCGCCGAAGGGCATCGCGCCCTACGAGGCGTTCACCCGCACCTACTGCGAGGAGCTGCTCGACGAGGTCGCCGGCAACGACGTGGTCGATGCGGCGAAGCAGTACGCACAGCACATCCCGGTTCGCGTCATCGCGGAGATGCTCGGCTTCCCGCCCGAGGACGCGGATCAGTTCCGCGAGTTCGTGCACAACGCGCTCGAGACCGTCGACGTCGACGTCGACGAGCGCATCGGCAACTTCGTCACCCTCCGCGAGTACCTCGAGCGCCAGGTGCAGGAGCACCGCGACAACCCCCGCGACGACCTCACGTCCTACCTGCTGCAGGCCGAGATGGAGGGCCGTCCCCTGGCGGACGAGCACGTCGGCGGCACCATCGCGCTGTTGCTGATCGCCGGCATCGACACGACGTGGAGCGCGATCGGTGCCTCGCTGTGGCACCTGGCGCGCACGCCGGCGGACCGCCAACGTCTCGTGGACGAGCCCGAGCTGATGACGTTCGCAGTGGAGGAGCTGCTGCGCGCGTACGCGCCGGTGACGATGGCGCGCCTCGTGACCGACGACTTCGAGTTCAACGGCTGCCCGATGAAGAAGGACGACTGGGTGCTGCTGCCCTTCCCGGCGGCGAACCGCGACCCCGCCTTCTTCGACCGCGCCGACGAGGTGATCCTCGACCGGGAGGAGAACCGCCACGCCGCGTTCGGCCTGGGCATCCACCGGTGCGTGGGATCGAACCTGGCGCGCATGGAGCTGCGCGTCGCGCTCGAGGTGTGGCTCGAGCGCTTCCCGGTGTTCTCGCTCGACGATCCCGCCGCGGTCACCTGGTCGGGCGGCCAGGTCCGCGGCCCCCGCCAGCTCCCGGTGCGCATCGGGTGAGCGGGGACGAGCCCGTCGGGGTCGCCGCCGAGCGCCGGTTCCCCGAGGGCTTCTGGTGGGGCACGGCCACCGCCGGCCACCAGATCGAAGGCGGCAACGAGCACTCGAACTGGTGGGAGTGGGAGAAGCTCGGACTCGTCGACGACGGCACCGTGAGCGGCCGCGCGTGCGACTACTGGAACCGCTGGCCCGAGGACCACGACCTGCTCGTCGAGCTCGGCCAGCAGGGGTTCCGCCTCGGCCTCGAGTGGGCTCGGCTCGAGCCGTCCGAGGGCGCGTTCGACGACGAGGCGCTCGCGCAGTACGTCGCGATGCTGGCGGACCTGCAGGCGAAGGGCCTGAAGGTGTGCCTCACGCTCAACCACTGGGTGCTGCCCAACTGGTTCGCGGAGATCGGCGGCTGGTTGCACCCGCGGGCGATCGAGCGGTGGGCGCGGTTCGTGCGCCACGTCGTACCCGCCCTCGCCGCGCACGTCGATCTGTGGGTGACGCTCAACGAACCGATGGTGCCGGTGCTCGCCGGCTACCTCGCGGGCTACCACCCGCCGGCGAAGGCCAACCCCCTGTTGGCCCGGCGGGTGTTCTGCCGGCTGCTCGAGGCCCACGCCGTGGCCTACGACCTCGTCCACCGCATGGTGCCGCGCGCCCCCGACGGAGGCCGCACGATGGTCGGGTACGCCAACGCCTACCAGCACATCGAGCCCTACCACGAGGGCGGCCCCCTGCGACCGCTCGAGGCGGTGGCGAGCCGAGTGGTGTCGTGGGTCAGCTTCGACGCGTGGGATCACGCCGTGCGCACCGGTCTCGTACCGTTCCCGATGGGTCTGGGTCGGATGGGGCCGCGCATCCCCCGGCTGGCCGGCTCGGCCGACTTCGTCGGCGTCAACTACTACATGCGCATCAGCGTCCGCTTGAACCCGAGCTCGCTGTCGAACGTGAAGAGCGGTGAGTACGACGTCCCCCCGGGCATCGAGACCACGGAGATGGGGTGGCAGATCTACCCGCCGGGCTTCCGGGCCGTGCTCGACCGGGTCAGCCGGCGGATGGACCTCCCGATCTACGTCACCGAGAACGGCTGCTGCGACAGCGGCGACGAGCTGCGCCGGGCCTACCTCGTCAGCCACCTCGGCGCCGTGCACGATGCGATCGCGGACGGTGCCGATGTGCGCGGCTACATGCACTGGACCTTCATCGACAACTTCGAGTGGCGTGAGGGGTTCGCGAAGCGCTTCGGCCTGGTCGAGATGGAGCACACCGATCCGGCGCTGACCCGTCGGCCGCGACCGAGCGCGGCGATGATGCGCACGATCATCGAGCAGAACGCTCTGACATCCGAGGTCATCGAGGAGCACGCGCCCGGCGCACTCGAGCGCTTCTCGTCCTGAACGACAGATCGCACGTCCGCGGAGACTTCTGTCACCTCAGAGCGCTACCTTCTGCGCGTCACCCACGGTGGAGGAGATGCCATGGCGGAGGTCGCCGAGCCCGAGCTCACCCGCATGCAGCGCTTCTGGTCGGCCACGGCGGTCCAGCTGACCCAACGCGCCGGGCTCGTCGCCGTGTGCGGCTTGCTCGTCACGATGATCCTCGGCTTCGGGCTCACCAAGCTGACGTTCGCCACGGGCCAGGACAGCTACCTCAACGCCGACGACCAGGTCGCGAAGGACAACGAGAAGTACCAGGACTACTTCGGCGGCCAGGCGATGCTCGTGCTGCTGACGACGCAGAACGGCGCCAAGGTCGCGACCACCATGAACAAGGCGAACCTCGACGAGATGGATCGCCTCGCCGCCGAGCTCAAGAAGCACCCCGACCTCGTCGAGAGCGTGATCACCCCGCGCACCGCGCTGCAGTGGAGCGACAAGCTCGTGCAGAGCCCCGACGGCAACGTGCTCAACAGCGTCGCGGGCAAGGCGCTGCTCAACGCCGCCACCACCGATCCGACCGACGAGGGCAAGAAGCTGCGGCAGGCCGACAGCGTGGCGACGCTGGCCCGCCTCAACGCCATCCCGCCCGAGCAGCGAACGCTCGACAACCCGGCGTGGGTCGACTTCCTGATCCACGACAACCAGGGCGGCATCCGCAAGGCGCTCGGTGCCGTGTTCACCGACGAAGGCCACGCGCAGATGGTCATCCGCCTCAAGGGCAACGCATCGATCGAGACCGAGGGCCAGGGAGTCGATCTCGTCCGCGAGGTCATGGCCGGCTCGAAGCTCGCCGGCGTCGACGTCACCATCACCGGCGCGTCGGTGCTGCTGAAGCAGATCAACGACTACCTGCGCGGCGGCATGCTGAGCCTGGGCGGCATCGCGGTGGCGGTGATGGCGCTGATCCTGTTGGTGCTGTTCAACGTGCGCTGGCGCTTGCTGCCCCTCGCCACGGTCCTGGTGGGGGTCGTCTGGGCGTTCGGTCTCGCCGGCTACACGGGGTTGCACCTGTCCCTGGTGACCATCGCCGGCCTCCCGGTGATGCTGGGCGTCGGCATCGACTACGCCATCCAGATGCACGCCCGCATCGAGGAGGAGGTCGGGCTCGGCGTCGCCGACCCGATCCAGGTGACGGCGCGCAACCTGTGCCCGGCCCTGCTCGTCGTCACGTTCGACGCGATCTTCGCGTTCGCAGCCATCCACTTCGCCAAGGTGCCGATGATCCGCGAGTTCGGGCTCCTGCTCGCGCTCGGCATCGCGGTCATCTGCCTGTGCAGCATCGTCGTCCCGCTGGCCACGCTCGGCATCCGCGAGAACAAGTGGCCCAAGCCCCGGCCGTTCAAGGAGGGTCCGCTCGGTCGCATGGTCGTCGTGATGGGCTCGCTGCCGAAGTCGCTCGGCCCGGTGCTCGCCGTCGCGAGCCTGGCGGTCTTCTTCTTCGGCGTGGTCGTCGAGGACAAGCTCGTGCTGCAGACCGATCCGCTGCAGTGGGTCGACCAGCAGTCGCAGGGCATCAAGGACTACAACAGCGTCGTCGCGCAGACGGGCTCGGGCAACGAGCTGGGCATCTACATCACCAGCAAGGACCCGTTCTCCAAGGAGACGATCGACTTCACCGATCAGTTCGCCAACAGCCAGATCGCCGAGCACCCGAACGACCTCAAGACGGCCACCGCCATCACGACCACGGTCGACTACCTGCTCGAGGTTCCGGGCGCGTCGCACGTCATCCCCCGACCCGAAGACGTGAAGGCCGCGTACGAGGCCGCGCCGGAGGACATCCAGAAGTCGACCATCGATCCGGAGACGGGAGCGACGAACCTGATCTTCCGCTACGGCAGCGGCTCGCTCGAGGATCGCAAGGACCTCGTGAACCTGATGCGCGAGACGACCAAGCCACCGCCCGGGGTGCAGTCCACGCCCTCCGGTCTGGCCGTGGTCGGCGTCGGTCTGCTCGAGAACCTCGAAGCCAACCGCATCCTGCTGACGTACCTCGCGATCGCGTTCGTGGGCATCTTCCTCGCCATCCGGTTGCGCAGCCTGGTGCGTTCGGTGCTCTCACTCGTGCCGGTGCTCATCGCCGTCGGCACGGCGTCGCTGGTCGCGTACGCGTTCAGCCTCAAGCTGAGCCCCATGACGGCCGTCGGCGGGCCGCTCGTGGTCGCGGCCTGCACCGAGTTCACGTCGCTGATCCTGCTGCGGTTCATCGAGGAGCGAGGCCGGGGCCTCGATCCGAAGGAGGCCGTCGATGTCACCGCGTCCCGCACCGGGCGGGCGTTCATCGTGTCGGGTCTCACGGCCATCGCCGGCGTCGCCGTGATCGCCACGTCGAGCCTGCCGCTGCTGCGCGACTTCGGCATCGTCGTCGGCATGAACGTGGCTGTGGCGTTGATCTCGGCGTTGGTCGTGCTGCCCCCGCTGCTCGTGTGGGCCGATCAGCGCGGCTGGGTCTCTCGGGGCATGGTGCCCGACGACGTGCTGCTGCCGACGACCCCCGGCATGAAGCCGCGGGGCGGCGGGCGGGGCGCCGCGAAGGGCGCCGACGAGCCCGAGCTCGAAGGCACCAACGCCATGAAGCAGAACCCGGCGACGCCATAGCTGGGGCAGGACCCCTCGCGCACCGGGCCGGGGTGACGGCCCGGGGGAGCGTCTTCGCCCCTCCCCGCCCCGCCCGTCGGCCGACGGCGCGATCGCGCGGCCGGCAGGTCAGGGCGTCGCGGCGAGGGTCGTCACGAAGGTGTCGATCGCCTTCTCCGTCTCCGTGGTCGCGTTGTCGACCAGGATCGAGAACACGCGCGTGTGGCCGCCCGTCATCGCCACGTAGCCCGACAGCGCGCGGGCGTGGCCGACGGAGCCGGACTTGGCACGGACGCGGCCGGTGGCGGCGCCGGTCGTCATGCGCCCGGCGAGGGTGCCCGTGCGGCCCGCGACCGCCAGACCGTCGCGGAACGCCGGCCACCACGGGCGGGTCATCGCCACCTCGAGCAGCCGTTGGATCCCACCGGCGGTGCGTCGGTTGGCGAGGCTGAGCCCGGAGCTGTCCGAGTCCGTGCCGTCGAGCGTGACGCACAACCCGGCGACGATGCGGCGCGCGCTGGCCAGACCGTCGGCGGTGGTCCCCTTGCCCGGGCCGCCCGTGCGGAAGCCCAGGTCCTTGGCGAGCGCCTCGGCGACCATGTTGTCCGAGCGCGAGAGCATCGCGGCCACGACGTCGCGCATCGGGGCGGACGAGACCGACGCCACCCGCTCGCCGCGGAGCCCCTCGGCGGCGCCGACGGGCGCGCCCTCGCCCGGCGCCGGTCCCTCGACGCCCACGGCCGTGAGGGCGGCGGCGAAGGCCGCGGCGTGCGAGCGCGCCGGGTCCGTGGCGAAGTCCGGGGTGTCGAAGGCCCGGTTGCGGTCGACGATCAGTGCCGACATCGGCCCGAGGTTGCCGTTCGAGCCGCCGGCGCCGAAGCGCACCTGGTCGAAGCGGCGCTCGTCGACGAGGACCCGCCCCTCGATCTGGGTGATGCCCCGCGCCCGCGTCTGCTGGGCCAGGGCCTCGAGCGACGGTGCGCTCGCGGCCGCAGGATCTGCCGCCGCAGCGGTGGCCTTCGTCAAGGTGGGGTCACCGCCGCCGACCAGCACGAGGTCGCCCTGCACGACGCCGCCGACGATCGGACCCGTGGCGACCACCGTGGTCTCGAAGGTCGCGTCGGGGCCTTCCGCTTCGAGCACGGCCGCGGCGATCAGCAGCTTCTGGTTCGATGCCGGCACCGTGCGCCGCTCGGGATCAGCGACGGCGATCGGGGTGATCGCCAGCGTGCCGCTCGGTGCCGCGCCGAGGTCGGCGCTCGCCTCGGAGACCGCCACCGACACGATCCCGCCCGACCGCTGCAGCTCCGCGACGGCGGCCGTGACGGCGGTGCTCGTCGCGCTCGGGCCGGACCGTGCCGGCGGGATGCGGTCGTGCGCGCCGGCGCCTTCCGGGCACGGGGGCGCCGGCGGCTTCAGCGGCGCGGCGGCGACCGTGGTGGGCGACCACGGCGGTGGTGTCGCCGGGGCCGTGGTGGTGTGGCCCCCGGCGGCTGCCGTGCCTGTCGTCCCCGGGCTGGTCCCCGGGCCCGTTGCCGACGTGCCCGGCGGGCGGTCATCGGCCGCCGACGGGCCTGGTGCGACGCTGCTGCCGCCCGGCGGCGGGCTCGCACCCGTGGTGCTCGGCCCGGCCGCGCTGGTGGTGCAACCCGCCAGGGCGGCGACGGCGGTGAGCGTCAGCACGAGGGAGCACAGGTGGGACCGCCGGCGCACGCGCGGCGACGAGACCCCAGCGCCAGGGCGAGCGATCAGAAGGGAGCCGATGCACCAGTGGATCACAGGACGCCCGCACAGGGGTGCCGGCCAGGCGCCCGTCCGTCGATCGCCGGCGCAGCGGGTGGTCGCCCACGGAGCGGCTGGGGAGCGCCTCGTCGCGACCGGCTCGGCGCCGGCGCTACCGTGACCCCGCCCGCGGCGGATGTGACTGCGCCGCCGCGGCCGACGCGCCCCCGCGAAGGAGAACGGCATGGCCAGCACCACCGAGGTCGTCGAGAGCCGCACCGGGTTCGACCGGTTCCAGCGGCGCTGGGCCGTCGATGCGCCCCGGGCGGGCGTCGTGATCGTGCACGGCGTGGCCGAGCACTCCGGACGCTACGAGCACGTCGGTGCGCAGCTCGCCGGCGCGGGCTTCGACGTGCTCGGGTTCGACCTGCGCGGCCATGGCCGCAGCGGGGGGACGCGCGGGCACATCGTGTCGATGTCCGACTTCCTCGACGACGTCGAGGAGCTGATCAACGATCGGCGTGCGCTCGGCGTCCCCGTGGTGCTCGTCGGGCACTCGCTCGGCGGCCTCATCGCGACGGCCTACGCCGAGACGCGGCGCCCCCCGGCCGACCTGCTGGTGCTGAGCGCGCCCGCGCTGGTGGCCGATGTTCCCGGGTGGCAGCGGGTCGCGGCGAACACGTTGGGCAGCCTGATCCCGAAGCTGCCGATCCCCAACGACTTCGACGGCGAGCTGCTCTCGCGCGACGAAGCGGTCGGGGTGGCGTACCGCGACGACCCGCTGCGCGTGACCAAGCTGAGCGCGCGGTTCGGCAAGGTGCTCTTCGCCGCGATGCCCGAGGCGACCGACCGCCTCGATCGCATCACGATCCCCACGTACGTGATCCACGGCGCCGACGACAAGCTCGTGCCCCCGCGGGCCACCGAGCCCTTCGACGCGGTGCCCAACGCGACCCGGGTCGTGATCCCGGGCGTCCGGCACGAGTCGTTCAACGAACCCGAGGGCACGGACATCCTCGACGCCACGATCGCCTGGATCGATGCCCACCTGCCGAGCTCCTGAGCTGACGCAGTCCCGGAGCGCAGCTCGCTAG